>JAPFEH010000041.1 GCA_026169195.1 Dysosmobacter sp.
CATCGTATTGATTACGGGGAGAAGCTCTTGGATATGTGTATACCTTCTCTCGGACATGATAATACCCCCTGATGTAGTACTCTTATTTTCCTACATCAGGGGGCTTTTTGTCTATTGTCCGTTTTTACTGGACCTGTGCACAAAAGGCGTTTTCCCGGGGCTTCATCCGGTCACTGCGTCAGCAGAACCAGATTGACATCCGAAATAAAATTCTGCACACTGTACACAACGGCCACATCCTCGATCCCGTTCTCCGCCGCATACGCGGAAACCGGCGCACGGTAATAGCGAAGATCCAGCAGGTGCACCTCCGAAAACCGCTGGGCCAGAAACGGAGCCAGCGCATCGGAATAGCTGTCCCGCACCAGCAGCAGCTTGCTGCCATCGGTCACCGCTTCGTTTTGAATGACGCACAGGGGCTGGTTGCCGCCCAGAAACGCGGAATACTGATCCTTCTTTTCCAGAAAGGTCCGGTCATACAACGCCGCCGGTGCAGCTTCTCCGGACCGCCACGAAGTCACGTGCAGCCCTTCCTCCGGAACCCAGAATTCGATGGTATCCGGCGTCAGCCAGTGGATTCCGGACTGAGAATAAAGGGTGCCGTTGAAGTTCTGGCTGACCGTTTCCGGTGTAAAGTCCTCTTCCTTTAATGGCTCTTTCCCCAAAGACTCCAGCAGCGCATTCGCTCCGTAAAAGGCTCCGAGCGTGGTCCAGTGGTGGTCTGTCCGGTAATAAATCGGTTCTTCCCTGCGAGCGGCAAGCGCACTGAGAAAATCCACCTGACTTTCAGCCAGCAGACCGTTCTGATCCCAGCTGTATGCCCCCTCGGGAAGCTTGTCCTTCCACACTTCTGCCGCGGAGGGGATCAGGCCCAGTACCACATTGGCCTCCGTGTTTCCCGCCAAACGATCCACATAGGAAAGATTCTTCTCTACCAGTCCCTCTGCCGGCGTCTGCACCTTGGAGATCAGTGTATCCCCGCAGAGATAGACATTGTTGAACTCCCGCTTGCCCAGCAGCTGCTCGCTGCGGGCCTTCAGGACCATCCAGCTGTCCCGCAGCGGGAACTGATCCGCAAAATATTTTTCCACCTTTTCGGTATAGCTGCCGTCTGCCAAAGCCGCCCACGAAAATTCCGGAAACTGCGCCAACGTCCGGTTTTCCGTTTCGGACTGCGCCCGATCCGGCAGCAGAAGATGCCAGATCAGGAGACCGGCCAGAAACAGGCAGAAAAAAGCCGACAGAAAGCGGCTGTATGTTTTTGTCATGATGGCCGCCTCCTTAAAATCTGAAATACAAGAACGGGTTGTAGCTGCCGTCCACCAGATACGCGGTGCACACCAGCAGGCTCAAGCCCATCAGCACCGGTGTCAGAACCTTTCTGGCTTTTTCCGGCAGTCTGGCCCAGTTTCGAACTCCCAGCGTGGTGGAAGCCAGAATCAGCACCACAAAGGTCACCGCATAGCTGCGCAGCGTATATCCGTCCAGCGCACTCCACAGCGGTGCGCCGCCGAAGCAGGCTTTCAAATACTGCCCGCACACCGACAGGTCCTCCATGGCGAAAATTCCCCAGCCAACGAATACCACAACCAGCGTATACAGGTGCTTCACCGCTGCCGGAGCACGATGAAGGATTCCCTTCAATACAAACTTCTCCAGCATCAGCCACGCTGCAAAATAAAGCCCCCACAGCACAAAGTTCCAGCTGGCTCCATGCCAGAAGCCCGTGCAGAACCAGACGATCAAAATGTTCCGCAGCGACTTGAGCGTACCGCCCCGGTTGCCCCCCAGCGGAATATACAGATATTCCCGGAACCATGACGTCAAGGACATATGCCACCGGCGCCAGAATTCCGATACGGAACTGGAAAGATAGGGGTGGTCAAAGTTTTCATTGAACCGGAAGCCAAAGCACTGTCCCAGTCCGATGGCCATATCCGAATAGCCGGAAAAGTCAAAATAAATCTGGAATCCAAATGCCAGCAGGCCCATCCAGCCGCCCAGAACCGTCAGCGTTCCATTGCCCTGCGCCGCCAGCTGGGATTCCCACAGCGCGCCGATGGAGTTCGCCAGCAGGACTTTTTTGGCAAGGCCTACGCAGAAGCGGCGCGCCCCCAGCGCAAAATTTTCCATGCTGTGCACACGGCCGTTCAAATCTTCCGCCACCGTCTTATATTTGACAATGGGACCTGCGATCAGCTGCGGAAACATGGTCACAAAGGTACCGAAGTTGATGATGTTCCGCTGCACCGGCGCATCTTGACGGTACACGTCGATCGTATAGCTCATGGTCTGGAAGGTAAAAAAGGAAATGCCGATGGGCAGCGGAATATTCCGCAGCGGGATGGTAAGCCCCAGCACCGTCAAGCTCTCCGGCAGGCTGATGCCGGTCAGCAAAAGCAGGTTGTCCGCCAGAAAATCCCAATACTTGAAAAAGCCCAAAAGCAGCAGGTTGAATACCACGGACTGCCCCACAAACCACCGGGCCTTTTTGTCGTTGTCCCGGTACTTCTCCACCAGAAGACCATGGGTATAGTCGATCAGGATGGAGAGGAACATGATGGTAATGTAGACCGGCTCGCCCCATCCATAGAAAAACAGGCTCACCAGCAGCAGCACCAGGTTCCTCCAGCGCAGGGGCGTGAGAAAATATGCCGCCAGCGTCAGCGGCAGATAAGCAAACAAAAATGTTAGACTGCTGAAGATCAATGATCTATCCTCCCTGTTGCGGGACTGCGGTCCCGCATATCAAATGTCCACACACAGCAAAACAGCCGCAGAAAACGCTGCGGCTGTTTTGCTGAGACCGCCCCGTTTACTGGAACAGGGCGTTGAAGCTCTCCACAATTTCATCCTGATGCTCCGCAGAAGCGATCATCGCCACATAGGTTCCCTGCTGAATGACACTACCGCGGCCCCACGCCTCCATGGACTCAGGATACCATGCGCCGCCTTCGGCCTGCGTGGTGATGCGGTCCTGTAAAATGGCCGCCGCCTGTTCCGCCGCCTCTTCTGTTTCGCACTGCATCAGCACGATCTCATTGACCACAGCACTCATCATCGGCGCCTTGGCCAGAAACTGCTTTGCAGCAATTTCCTTCAGACCGGGATAATAGCCCTCCAGCATCTCATCCTCGATATTCACCATATAATTATCATCCCACTCGTAGGTTTCCTGCAGGCTTTCCCAGTATTCCTGCAGATCCACATCGGCCGTCTCTGCTCCGCTGTTGTTTCCTCCGCAGGCGCTCAACAGCAGCATCATTCCTGCCAGCAGCAGGACCAATTTCTTTTTCATACCAGATCTCCTTTATCATGTTTGATATGTCTATGACGGAACGACCCGAAAAAAAGTTTCCGTTCCCCCCTTATTATTTCCCATTTTCGAGAAAAAACAATCCTTGCGTTCCCTCGCTTGCATTTATAGCGGATTCGCGGTATGATTTCAACAACAAATCCGTTACATTTTTCAGAAAGCAGGTAAAAGTTTATGTACAGCTTCCGCAATGATTACAGCGAAGGCGCCCATCCCAGAGTTCTGCAGGCTCTGACAGACGCCAACCTCGTGCAAACCGTGGGCTACGGCATGGATCCTCTCTGCGAAACCGCCCGGGAAACGATCCGCCGCTTATGCGATGCTCCCAATGCCGACATTCATTTTCTGGTGGGCGGCACCCAGACCAACCTTCTGGTCATCGCATCCCTGCTGCAGCCTTACGAGGCTGTCATCGGCGCCCACACCTCTCATATCAACACCCATGAAACCGGAGCCATTGAAGCGACCGGCCATAAGGTCTGCTCCATTGATACGCCGGACGGAAAACTGACGCCCGCATTGGTGGAGACCGTGCTGGCAGAACACAACGGCACCGAGCATATGGTCTCTCCCCGCATGGTCTATATCTCTGATTCCACAGAGATCGGCACCATTTATACAAAGTCCGAGCTGACCGCTCTGCGGGAATGCTGCGACCGGCACGGTCTGCTGCTGTTTCTGGACGGAGCGCGTCTTGGCTCAGCCCTCACGGCCCCCGGAAACGACCTGACCCTTCCGGATCTTGCGGCTTTGACTGACGCCTTTTACATCGGCGGCACCAAAAACGGCGCGCTGTTTGGCGAAGCGCTGGTGATAAACGCGCCCAACGCCCATTTCCGCTGGCATATGAAGCAGCGGGGCGCCATGCTGGCCAAGGGCCGCCTGCTGGGCGTTCAGTTTCAAGCCATGCTGGAGGACGGCCTGTATTTCGACATGGCACGCCACGCCAATGAAATGGCATTCCGCCTGCGGGACGGGATCGCCGCCCTCGGCTACGCCTTCCCCGTTCCCTCTCCCACAAACCAGCAATTCCCCGTGCTGCCCAACACCGTGATCGCACAGCTGCAATCCATGGGATATGAATTCGAGATCGATCATCCGGTGGATGCGCAGCACACCTGCGTCCGGTTTGTCACCAGCTGGGCAACCCCGGCGGACGTCATTGATTCCTTCTTAAACGATCTTGCTTCCTGCCGATAAAGTTCCCATATCGGGCGAAGTCATTCGTTTTTCTCTTGACGGAATCCGCTTTTTTCGTTAAACTGGGCAAAATACATATGATGATAATTCAAGTAAGCGAGGTATTCCATGGCAGCTTCTTTCATTGATAAAGCCCGCATCACCGTGAAAGCCGGCAACGGGGGAAACGGCGCCGTTTCCTTTCATCGGGAAAAATATGTGGCAGCCGGCGGCCCTGACGGCGGAGACGGCGGCAAAGGCGGCTCTATTGTCCTGCAGGTAGACGACAACCTGTCCACCTTGATGGACTTCCGGTATAAACGCAAATACGCCGCCTCCAGCGGGGCCGACGGTCAGGGCAGCCGCCGCAGCGGAAAAGACGGTCAGGATCTCATCATCCGGGTCCCCAGAGGAACACTGGTGCGGGACGCCGAGACCAATGAGATCATGAAAGACATGAGCGATTCCCAGCCTTATGTGCTGTGCAAGGGCGGCCGCGGCGGCTGGGGTAACAGTCATTTTGCCACGCCCACCCGTCAGGTCCCCCGTTTTGCCAAAGGCGGTCTGCCCGGTGAGAGTCATGATGTGATTCTGGAGCTGAAGCTGCTGGCAGACGTAGGCCTTATCGGATTCCCCAATGTGGGAAAATCCACTCTGCTCTCCGTTGTCTCCAAGGCGCAGCCCAAAATCGCCAACTACCACTTCACCACCCTGTTCCCCAATCTTGGCGTTGTCTGGGTGGAAGACGGCGTCAGCTTTGTTATAGCAGACATCCCCGGCATCATTGAAGGCGCCAGTGAAGGCGCCGGTCTGGGACATGATTTTCTGCGGCATATTGACCGCTGCCGTTTGCTGGTCCACGTGGTGGACGTGTCCGGCAGCGAGGGGCGGGATCCCGTAGCGGATTTTGACGCCATCAACGAAGAGCTTCAGCAGTACAGTCCCGAGCTGGCCACCCGTCCCCAGATCGTTGCAGCCAACAAAACCGACATCATGGAGGATCCGGAAAATCTGGAACGGCTCCGGAGCCATGTGGAAGGGATGGGCTATACGCTTCTGGAAATTTCCGCCGCCGCGCATCAAGGAACCCGTCAGCTGGTGGGCAAGGTGGCGGAAATGCTCTCCACCCTGCCTCCGGTCACAGTATATGAGCCGGAATATGTTCCCAGATCCCCTGCGGCAGATTCCTCCAACACGTTGGATATCCGTCGTGCCGATGACGGCACATGGCTGGTGGAGGGGCCCTCGCTGCAGCGCATCATGAGCAGCACAAACTTTGCCGACTATGAAAGCCGGATGTGGTTTGACCGTCAGCTGCGGGAATGCGGCCTTTATCAGCAGCTGGAGGAGCGGGGCATTCAGGACGGGGACACCGTCTCTCTCTACGACTTCGAATTTGAATATCAGCGTTGACGCTTTCAGGCGGGCCGTTTGGTCCGCCTGTTTTTTTGTTGAGAATTTTCCAATTAAAAAACCGGACTTTTTGTGCATAGCGAGAAAATTTCACATTTCATCTTGACAGGCAGACAGAATCGGCGTACACTTGCGCCAAGTTCATAAAACAAACCAATGACGCAGACGAGTAGGCATTGCTGTTTTTTTCAGAGAGCCGCCGGCGGTGGGATGGCGGTAAAAGCTTCTTTGCTGAATGGACTGCGGAGGGCGGACTGAACGGGATTTTTTCTCAGTAAGTACCGACGGGCTTTTCTCCCGTTATCAAAGAAAGGCGTGTATTGGCACGCCGCCGAGCGGACGCAGACGCGTCAATTTGGGTGGCACCGCAGAAGTTTTCAGACTTTTGTCCCAAAGGAACCATTGGACATGGATCCTTGTGAGACAAAGGTCTTTTTGTTTTGGGGATCCCCGCCGCGAAAGGAGCGATCATGATGAAATTTGAACACAACATTCCCTACAAAATCTATCTGACGGAAAACGAGCTGCCAACGGCTTGGTACAATGTGCGGGCCGATATGAAAACCAAGCCCGCCCCCCTGCTGAATCCCGCCACCGGACGCCCCATGACGTTTGAAGAACTGCAGCCGGTATTCTGCGATGAGCTGATTCGGCAGGAGCTGGACAACGATACCGCCTATTTTCCCATTCCGCAGGAGATTCGGGACTTTTACAAGATGTACCGCCCCTCCCCTCTGATCCGTGCATACTGTCTGGAAGAAGCCTTGCAGACGCCGGCAAAGATCTATTATAAATTTGAAGGAAACAACACCTCCGGTTCCCATAAGCTGAACAGCGCCATCGCCCAAGCCTACTATGCCAAGCAGCAGGGGCTGAGCGGCGTCACCACCGAGACCGGAGCCGGTCAATGGGGCACGGCGCTCTCCATGGCCTGCGCCTATTTGGGGCTGGACTGCAAAGTCTTTATGGTAAAAGTCAGCTATGAGCAAAAGCCGTTCCGTCGGGAAGTTATGCGGACTTACGGCGCCTCTGTCACGCCGTCTCCTTCAGAAACCACGCAAATCGGACGGGCGATCCTGAAAGAGCATCCCGGCACCACCGGTTCTCTGGGCTGCGCTATTTCTGAAGCCGTGGAGGCGGCCGCTTCCGTATCGGGATACCGCTATGTGCTGGGAAGCGTTCTGAATCAGGTGCTGCTGCATCAAAGCATCATCGGTCTGGAAACCAAGACCGCTCTGGACAAATACGGCATCGTCCCCGATATCATCATCGGCTGTGCCGGCGGCGGCAGCAATCTGGGCGGATTGATCTCCCCCTTTATGGGAGAAAAGCTTCGGGGCGAACGGGATTACCGCATCATTGCCGTAGAACCCGCCTCCTGCCCCAGTTTCACCCGCGGAACCTTCGCCTATGATTTCTGCGACACCGGAAAGGTCTGTCCTCTGGCAAAAATGTATACGCTGGGCAGCAGCTTCATCCCCTCTCCCAACCATGCCGGCGGTCTGCGGTATCACGGTATGAGCAGCATTCTGAGCCAGCTGTACCATGACGGATTGATGGAAGCGGTTTCTGTGGAACAGACCAAGGTCTTTGAAGCTGCTGAATTCTTTGCCAGAACGGAAGGGATCCTCCCCGCTCCCGAATCCAGCCACGCCATCCGGACTGCCATGGATGAAGCGATCAGATGCAGGGAATCCGGTGAGGAAAAAACCATCGTCTTCGGACTGACCGGCACCGGTTATTTCGATATGGTCGCCTATGAAAAATTCCATAACGGAGAAATGCAGGATGACATTCCAACTGACGAGGCGCTGGCGCAGAGCTTTGCGAAGCTGCCCCGAATCCCCGGTCAGGCATGATTTTTTCTCCGGCTCCGTCCCTGACGCGGTCTTTCCGTGTCAGGGACGGATTCATTCCATCAGACTTTTCCAATTCAAGTTTACAAGGAGGATTTCATATGTTAAAATATTAGACACAATCTGTCGTATTTTATATGGACTTCAATCTTTGGGAGAGCGGCGTTCCCGCCCCGCTCCCACGAGGAAAGGATGAACGCCTTGGAACCTGTAAAAACCGCCATTAGAATGGAGCACATTACCAAACGCTTTGGCAGTGTCGTGGCAAACCATGACATCAATTTTGTGCTGAAAAAGGGTGAGATCTTATCTTTGCTGGGAGAAAACGGCAGTGGCAAAACCACGCTGATGAATATGCTCTCCGGCATTTATTACGCAGACGAAGGACAAATCTATGTGAATGACCAGCCGGTCGCCATTACCTCCCCAAAGGATGCCTACGATCTGGGGATCGGAATGATCCATCAGCACTTCAAGCTGGTGGATGTTTTTACCGCCGTTGAAAACATCGTTCTGGGTCTGAAGGACGAAGGGCGTCTGGATCTGAAAAAGGCCCGCCAGCGGATCGTTGAGATCTGTGAAAGATACGGCTTTGAAATCGATCTGGACCGGAAGATCTACGAAATGTCCGTCTCTCAGAAGCAAACCGTTGAAATCGTCAAGGTCCTTTACCGCGGCGCGGAAATCCTCATTCTGGATGAGCCCACCGCCGTGCTGACCCCTCAGGAGACCGATAAACTCTTTGCCGTTATGCGGAACATGAAAGCAGACGGAAAATCCCTCATCATCATTACCCACAAGCTGCACGAGGTGCTGGAGGTATCCGACCGGGTCGCTGTACTGCGCAAAGGCGAATATATCGGCGATGTGCAGACGAAGGATGCCAGTCAGCAGTCCTTGACGGACATGATGGTGGGTCATGCCGTGGCACTGAACATTGCCCGTCCAACCCCCGTCAATGTTGCGCCGCGCTTGGTTGTGGAGCACCTGACCGTTTACGACGATCTGGGCGTCAAACGCCTGAACGATGTCAGCTTTACCGCCAACGCGGGAGAAATTCTGGGGATTGCCGGCATTGCCGGCTCCGGTCAGCGGGAATTGCTGGAGGCGATTTCCGGACTGTATCCCATTTCCGAAGGCAGCATCCGCTTCCACGACCCGAAGGCTTCTGAAAACGCCCCTCCAAAAGAACTGGTCGGTATGGATCCCATGGCCATCCGGAAATGCGGTGTTTCCATGGCCTTTGTTCCGGAGGACCGGCTGGGCATGGGACTGGTCGGCTCCATGGGAATGACCGGCAACATGATGCTGCGCTCATGGCGCAAGGGCAAGGGCGCCTTTTTGAACCGCAAAGCGCCGGAAGAACTCGCCAACCGCATCTGGAAAGAACTGGATGTCGTGACGCCCAGCACCTCCTTCCCCGTGCGGCGCATGTCCGGCGGAAACGTTCAAAAGGTTCTGGTGGGCCGCGAAATCGCGCAGGATCCGGCTGTTTTGATGACAGCTTACGCGGTCCGCGGTCTGGATATCAACACATCCTACACCATTTATAACCTGCTGACAGAGGAAAAGATGAAGGGCGTGGCTGTTGTTTATGTCGGCGAGGATCTGGATGTCCTGTTGGAACTGTGCGACCGCATTCTGGTACTCTGCGGCGGGCAGGTCTCCGGTATCGTGGACGGCCGAACCGCCGACAAACGGCAGGTAGGCGCTTTGATGACCCGTGTGGAAGGAGACAGCCGCCATGAATAACAAACTGAAATTCCATATTTCCAAACGTGCCGCGCTCCCGTGGTACAAGGCTTGGGCGATCCGGGGCGCTGCGATTCTGGCCGCCTTGGTTGTCTGCGCTGTGGTCACCACGCTGATGACCGGAGAAAATCCCATCAGCATCTATGCCACCATTTTTTACGGCGCCTTCGGCACCGCCCGCAGAAGCTGGGTCACCGTTCAGGAGCTGGCAGTCCTGCTGGGGATCTCTCTGGCCGTGACACCCGCCTTTAAGATGCGCTTTTGGAACATCGGCGCGGAGGGTCAGGTCCTTATCGGCGGCCTTGCCACCACTGCCTGCATGATCTGTCTGGCAGATACGCTCCCGAATTCCATGGTGATCGTCTGCATGGTTATTGCCGCGATTCTGGCAGGCGCCGTCTGGGGGTTCCTGCCCGCGTTCTTCAAAGCCCGGTGGAACACCAATGAGACCCTGTTCACCTTGATGATGAACTACATTGCCACCCAGCTGGCCGCCTACTTTATCATTGTGTGGGAAGTGCCGAAAGGCGCCGGAAAAATCGGCATCATCAATCAAAGCACCGAAATCGGCTGGCTGCCGCAGATCGGGAATCAGTATCTGCTGAGCATTCTGGTGGTTGCCATTCTCACCGGCGTCATGTATGTCTATCTCAACAACAGCAAACATGGCTATGAGATCGCCGTTGTCGGAGAAAGCCAGCGCACCGCCAGCTATGCCGGCATCAAGGTGGAGCGGGTCATTATCCGCACAATGGTGCTCTCCGGCGCCATCTGCGGCTTGATGGGCCTTCTTCTGGTAGGCGGCATCCATCACACCCTCACCACAACCGTGGTGGACGGCCGTGGTTTTACCGCCGTGATGGTATCCTGGCTGGCCAAGTTCAATCCGATCGCTATGATTTTCACCAGTCTGCTGCTGGTCGTTCTCAGCCGGGGCGCCGGAGAGATTTCCAGCGCCTTCGGCTTGAACCACTCCTTTGCCGATATTCTGACCGGCATCATTCTCTTTTTCATCATCGGCAGTGAATTCTTTATCACCTATCAAATCAGCGTACGCAAATCTGCGGGAAAGGAGGCATAAGCCATGTTTGATCTGGTATCCTTTATTCCCCGTGCCGTCATGCAGGGTATCCCTCTTCTGTATGGCAGTACCGGCGAGATCCTGACGGAAAAATCCGGTAACCTGAATCTGGGCATCCCCGGCGTGATGTATGTGGGCGGTATCTGCGGCGTGATCGGCGCCTTTTTCTACGAACAGGCCGTGCCTCCCGAAAGCATGAACGCCGTGCTCGCCATCGGCATCCCCATGCTCTGCTCTCTGGCAGGCTCTTTGTTGATGGGGCTTTTGTACAGCGTGCTGACCATCACCCTCAGAGCCAACCAGAACGTCACCGGTCTGGCCCTCACCACGTTTGGTGTTGGTATCGGAAACTTCTTCGGCGGGTCGCTCATCAAGCTCACCGGCAGTGAGGTCCCGTCTATCGCGCTCTCCGCCACCAGCGCCTATTTCAGCAAAGGCCTGCCCTTTGCTGCCGATCTGGGATGGTTTGGTCAGGTATTCCTCTCCTATGGCTTTCTGGCATATCTGGCGATCCTGATTGCCATCGTCTCTTCCTACGTTCTCAAGCGCACCCGGGTGGGCCTTCACCTGCGTGCCGTGGGAGAAAGTCCCGCTACCGCTGATGCCGCCGGCATCAACGTGACACGCTATAAGTACATGGCTACCTGCATCGGCAGCATGGTGGCAGGTCTGGGCGGTCTCTACTACGTCATGGATTATGCCTGCGGCGTCTGGTCCAACAACGCCTTTGGCGACCGCGGCTGGCTGGCGATCGCGCTGGTGATTTTCACCATCTGGCGGCCCAATATCAGCATTCTGGCCTCGATCCTCTTCGGTGGCTTCTATATCCTGTATCTGTACATTCCTTCGGGTCTGAATCTCTCCGTGAAGGAACTCTACAAAATGATTCCCTATGTGGTAACGCTGGTGGTCCTGATCATCGTCTCCATGCGCAAAAAGCGCGAGGACCAGCCTCCTGCCAATCTGGGTCTCCCCTACTTCCGCGAAGAACGGTGATCGGTTCAAGGGCGCCGCTGCATTTGCAGCGGCGCCCTCTCTTTGTTCCCGCTTTCTAAAAAAACGACGTCCGGCGTGTTTGCGCGCCGGACGTCGTTTACATTCGATGCTGTTTTCTGCTCTTTCGCAATGCACCGGTTCAGCCGGTCATCCCACACTCCAGTCCACATCTCCGGACGGCTCCTGTGGTTCCTCCGGCGGCTCCGGTTCTTCGGAAGGTCCGGACGGCTCATCCGGATCCGTGGGGGGATTGTCCGATCCTTCATCTCCATTTGAAGGCGGAATATAATTGGGATCGCTGGGATCTACCGGCAGGTCCGGGTCTATAAACCCGCCCACGTGGACCGGACAGCCTACAATATCCGGATAGACTTCCGTCCCGTCCTCGGCAATGGTAGGCTGGAGTCCGATGGCCTGTTCCATGGATTTGAGTATATAGGCGCTGTCTCCGGCCACAATGGAAGGCCCGTAGTCGACCCGCTCATAATCCAGCACGCCCGCCTGCGTCACCGTAGACTGGGGACAGGTTGCCGTTGCAAGGCACTTTCCTGCCGTACAGTAATCCCGGAACACGTGCATGGTGCAATCTTCCGTCGGCGCGGTGCCCTTGGGTACCGTGATGGTAACCGCCCGATCTCCCCGCAGGTCCGCATGGCAGGCCGCTGTGCACCGCAGACCGCTGTCAGCACAAACAGTGATGGTCTCCAGCCCCTCGGAAGGCTTTTGGAAATCCTTGCTTTCCAGACCCTCGTGGACCTGCTGCATGACCTTTTTCCACATGGTAATGGCCGGATTTCCGCTGTAACTGATCTTTTCCGGTTTTTCATAACCGGTCCAGACCGCAGCCACATAATACGGGGTGTAGCCCACAAAATAGCGGTCAAAGTTGTCGCTGGTGGTACCGGTCTTACCGGCAATGGTCATGCCGCTGAATCTGGCAGAGGTGCCGGTACCGGCGTTGACTGCATTCTTCAGCATCTGGTTCATCAAATAAGCGGTGCTTTCCTGCATGGCAGCATGACTTTCGCTCTCATTTTCCAAAATCACATTGCCCTCAGCATCCTCTACCCGCAGGTAGGTCCGGGGCGTATTATAAATGCCCATATTGGCAAACGATGCAAAAGCTGCCGCCATCTCGACCGTGTTCAAGCCATGGGTCAGACCGCCCATGCCAAGCGGACTCAGCCCCATATCATCCGGCACCAGACTTAAATTCAACTTTTCCGTAGCAAAGGCATAGGCATCCTCTACTCCCACCGCCTGCAAGGTTTGCACCACAATGGTATTGATGGAATGCTGCAGGCCCGTCCACACATTCACCCGCCCGCGGTATTTATTGGGGGAGTTCTTGGGCCACGGCTTGTCATTGAGCAGCTGCACCGGATAATCGTCAAACACCGTGGCAGGCGTCACCTTTCCGGAGTCAATGGCCGGAGCGTAGACCGTCAGCGGCTTGATGGACGAACCCGGCTGCCGCTTTGCAGTCGCACAGCTGTATCCCAGATTTTCCTGCTTCGTGCCGATTTTTCCGACAATCCCTAAAATATTTCCATTATAAGGATCCAAAATCGTAATTCCGGACTGGATCTTCTGCCCGCCGCGTGAGGTCACATCCAAGTTGCTGCGGTCTTCATAGACAGATTCCGCAATTTCCTGAATCCTGCGATCCATAGTCGTATAGATCCGATAGCCGCTGTTGTTGATCCGGATACGGGCTTCCTTCTCGGAGATCTCCAGCTTTTCGGCCAGATCCTTGGATACGTCCCAGATCACCTGATCCACAAACCAGTTGTTGATCTTGATGCCGCCGGCAGCCGCCGCTGCAATGTCATCGGCAGAGGTGGAGCCGTCGGTAAAATGCAGGACCTCGTTTTTCGCCGCCTCGGCCTCTTCCTCCGTCAGGAACGCCCCCCATGCAGAGGGATCGCCGGTCATCTCTTCCAGCGTGGCAGGTCCCGCAATCCCCTCGTTTTTGGAATCGCACATCTTATTGAGGATATTTTCCTGACGCTGCTTGTTCAGCTCCCGGGGCGTCACCGTCGTCCCATCGTCTCTGGTGTAGGTCACATCATACATAGGGCCATACAATGAGGGGTTGTTGGTGATGGCGATGAGGCAGGCACATTCCGCTGTGGTCAGTTCTGAAACATCTTTCCCAAAATAGAACTGCGCCGCCGTCTGCACGCCGTAGCATCCCTTTCCCAGATAAATGGTGTTGAGATACAGCTCCAGAATCTGGGCCTTGGTATAATTTTTCTCAAATTCCAACGCCCGGAAAATCTCACGCACCTTGCGGTTCACGGTGCCGTCATTGTCTTTGGTCATATTTTTGAGCACCTGCTGCGTAAGCGTGGATCCGCCGAAGGTATCCTTCATACCAATGAACATGTTCACCACGGCTCCGCCGGTCCGCCACCAGTCCACACCGTTATGCTGGAAAAACCGCTGGTCTTCAATGGCAACCGCCGCCTGCCACAAGGCATCCGGCATTTCTTCAATATCCACCCAGATACGGTTCTCCAAACCGTGAATGGTTTGATACTCCACCCAGCCGTCATTTTCCGTCACCTGATCGTCATGATAATAGACGATGGAACTGAGGTTCATGGTATAATCGTCCGCGTTGACCTGTACAATGGGTTTGATGTTGGTCTCTACATACCGCATGAAAATGACGCCGACCATTCCACAAGTCAAAATGCCGATCAGCAGCAGGGTGAACAGACTAAACGCGATCTTTCCTGCCGTGCCGCCCTTTCTTTTTTTCTCCCGTACCGGCTGCCGTGCCGGCCGCCTGTTTTCTTGCTCCACAGGAGACACCTCCTTCTTTTTGAATCCGTCTGGAAAAGGCGGCAAGCCCTGCCGCTTTCCATCAGCACATAGTACACCAGAATATTTACTATTCTATCATCCCCTGTCAACATTGAAAATGTCTTATTTTCTTATAAAAAAGTTCCCGTTTTTCGCATTTTTCTTTTTCTATGCCGGAATAATACCACTACACAAGACCATCTTTTCGTCTTTTTGACTTCTTCTCCTCTTGCAATTGTCTTTTGCTTCGTGTAAAATAGCAACAGTTCAGGAAAGGAGACCTCTCCCATGAGTGAAGATTTCGGCCCCACTTTCATTACCGTTACCGATGAAGACGGCAAAGAGATCGTCTTGGAATTCGTGGACGCTCTGGAGTACAACGGGCAAATGTACCACGCCTTTTTCCCCGCTGAGGTGGAGGATGAGGAGGAAGACCCGGACAGCGGTCTGGTCATTCTCAAAACGGTCCATGAAAACGGCGAGGAGCTGCTGTCCACCTTGGACTCTGACGAGGAATTGGAGGCCGTTTACGAATTGTTTATGGAAACGCTCTTCAATGACGATGAGGAATAACCGGTTTTTGTAACAACCTGATTATCCGTTATATGCCCTGCGGGGTTCGTGATAGATCTTTTTTTAACCCACATTTCGTTATACGGGATGCCGGATCAGTTCGTGGTTCGCAGGCCTCCCGACTGCCGTCTGCGGTTGGAAGTTGGAAGCGATAAAGCGAGCTGGAGGCGACCCACCTGTCCGTAAAGGTGCAGGTTATAACGAGGTCTACACGGCTTCTGCGGGGCTCTTTTATGCCTATTTCCCGATACACAGCGCATGAACCGCCTGTCAGTGATTGCGGCAGACCGCTGCTTTTCAGTTTCTTTTCAGAAATTTCTTTTATAATCTATTTTGCTTGTCCCGCCGCAGCGGACTGCCGTCTTGATTTCTTGAAAATCAGGAATTTCCAGAACTGTTTTCAGATTTACCCCTTGCGCAATATGCTGAAATTCAGTATAATATCACAGTGCGACACAGCATTGAATACTTGAGAGGACTGAAATTACAAATGAGCGCATCAAGAGAAAAACAACTTCGTCAGGATCAAGCCAGCTCCGGCTATGTCGATCCCAAATCCACCCGCGAGCAGGAACAGCGCAAAAAGGAAAAGCGCAGCAATCTCCTGTATGGCACCATTGCCGTTCTGTTCCTGATCGCCGTCATCGCCGCCGGTATCTGGCGTTCCAATGTGATCCCCAAGCATGCCACCGCCGTCACCATCGACGGGGAAGCCTATACTGCCGCCGAGGTGAGCTTCTACTATCAAAACACCTACCAGAACTTCCTCAGCCAGAACTCCTATCTGCTGTCCTACATGGGGCTGGATCCCCAGTCTTCTCTGGATAGTCAGACGATCAACGAGACGGCTGCTTCTTGGATCGGCGCGGAAAAGGGGCAGACATGGAAAGAATTTTTTCTGGACCAGACTCTGAACCAGATGGCCGCCATTCAGGCTGTTCTGAAGACCGCCGAATCCGAGGGGTATACCTATTCCGCCGGTGTTCAGGCGCAGTATGAGGACTCCATGGCAGCACTGGAAAGTTCCGCCAAGGCCAGCAGCCTCACGGTTTCCCAATTGCTGAAAAACAATCTGGGCGCCCAGATGACAGAGAAGGTTTACTCTGCCCAGCTTCTGCGGATGCTGCAGTACGACGATTACACCAACAGCCATTATGAAGGTCTGACCTATTCCGACAGTGAGATCGATGCCGCTTATCAGAAGGATGCCAACCGCTACGATCTGGTATCCTATGAAATCGTGGCAATTCCCGGTGCAGCCGAATCTACCACGGACGCTGACGGCAATACCGTGGAGCCCACTGAGGAGGAGACCGCGGCTGCCAAGGAAGCTGCCAAGACCGCCGCTGACAAAATGCTGGCCGATTTCCGTGCCGGCAAGGATCTGGAAACCCTGTCCAAGACTGATGAATCCTATGTTTACACCCTGAAGGAAAAAGGCACCTATTCCGGCGACGTGGTGACGGAATGGCTGTTTGACGATGCCCGCAAGGCCGGTGATTCCGCTGTTCTGGAGTACAATTCCACCTATTATGTTGTGTCCTTCCAGAATCGCTATCAGGACGAAACTCCCGAAATTGATGTCCGCCACATTCTGATCCAGCCCGAGGCCGGCACTCTGAGCAAGGATGACGAGGGCTATGAGGACGAACAGGCGCAGCTGAAGGCAGACGCCAAAGCCAAAGCCGAGGAACTGCTGGCTCAGTGGCAGTCCGGCGAAGCCACAGAGGAATCCTTCTCTGCTCTGGCTATGCAGGAATCGGCTGACGGCTCCAAATACATTGGCGGTCTGATTCCCGGCATTACCCCTGATTCCAGCTTGGTGGAATCTTTCAAAAACTGGTGTTTGGATGCCAGCCGTAAGCCCGGCGACAGCGCCGTAGTGGAAAGCGAGTACGGTTCTCACATCATGTATTTTGTGGGAGAACAGCTCCCTGTATGGCAGGCCAATGTCGTGGCAGATCTGCGGACCGCAGATTCCAGCAAGTGGCTGCAAGACCTCTCTTCCGCCTGCACCGTTGAGCGGCATGAGTTCGGTCTGAAGTTTGTGAACTGACAATTTCCTTTCTATTACACGGGAGGCGGCTTTGATACCATCAAAGCCGCCTCTTTTTTGAAGGAGTGTATCTGCTATGGACCAGAGGTTTTTGCGTAACGAAATGCTATGGGGAACAGAGGGGCAGCAGCGTCTAACCCATTCCCATGTGATCCTTTTCGGGCTGGGGGGCGTAGGCAGCTATGCGGCTGAATGTCTGGCCCGCTCCGGCATCGGAGAACTGACGCTGGTGGACAGTGACACCGTCTCGACCTCCAATATCAATCGGCAGCTGGAAGCCCTTACCTCGACCGTGGGAAAGCCAAAAGCGGAAGCCGTAGCCGCCCGCATTCAGGACATCAACCCGCACTGCGTTCTCCATCCCATACAGGGCCTGTATGACGGGGCACACCGGGCAGATTTTTTCCCGGAGGGCTGCCATTATGACTATGTGGTGGATGCCATTGATCTGGTCAGCTGCAAGCTGGACCTGCTGGAAACTTCCCAAAGGCTTGGATTCCCCCTGATTATGGCGCTTGGAACCGGAAATAAGCTGGATCCCACTCAGCTGCATCTGGCAGATATTTCTGAAACATACGGATGCCCATTGGCCCGTGTCATGCGAAAGGAGCTGCGCAGCCGCGGCATTCTCCATCAGACCGTGGTATTCAGCCCGGAAGCACCTGTACCGGCACTGCAGCTGGAGGCACCCCCTCCCGGGCGCCGCAGCGTTCCGGCCAGCAATCCATGGGTGCCAGCCACGGCAGGTCTGCTGCTGGGCAGCGCGGTGGTTCGGGATCTCTTGGCACAAGGAGGGCTTTCCCTATGCTGACAGGTACGATCGTCAACGCGCTTTCCATTTTGGCCGGTGCCTCCTTCGGTATGCTGCTGACATGGCTGGTCCGGCGTTTTTCCAATTCCCTGCCCGCCGGCAGCACCGCTCTGGGACAACGGCTCCAAACGATCATTATGCAAAGCCTTGCTCTGTGCGTGCTGTTCATCGGGATCAGCGGAAGCTTTCAAGGCAGCAATTCCTTAATTTCGATTCTATCCATGGTCATCGGTGCCATTCTCGGAGAGCTTTTGGATCTGGACCGCAGGATGCGCGCTTTGGGTGACTGGGTACAGAAGAAAACAGAGCATCTGGTGCACAGCGGAAGTCCCTCGATTTCTGATGGATTTGTCACTGCCAGTCTGCTGTTTTGCGTAGGCGCCATGGCAATCGTCGGCGCTTTGCAGGACGGCCTTACCGGCGACCACACCACTCTGTTTGCCAAGTCTCTGCTGGATGGTATCAGCGCCATTATCTTTGCCGCTACATTGGGCGTCGGCGTAATCTTTTCGGCTGTGGCCGTCTTGTTGTATCAAGGTGCGATCGCCTTGGCCGCTTCGCTGCTCTCCCCGCTGTTGAGGGATGCTGTTATCGGAGAGATGGCCTGCGTAGGTTCCCTGCTGATTATTGCACTGGGGCTGAATATGCTGAATCTGACCAAGATCAAAGTGATGAATCTGGTACCGGCTATTTTCCTTCCGATTTTGCTGTGTATGATGATGTAGCAGCCTGACCGCCCCGCTGATTAAACAACAAAAACTCTGTCCAATTGGACAGAGTTTTTGTTGTTATAGAAGTTGGATTACTTCAGCTCGACCTTAGCGCCAGCCTCTTCCAGCTGCTTCTTCAGAGCCTCGGCATCGTCCTTGGAGACGCCTTCCTTCAGAGTGGAAGGAGCACCCTCGACGGTAGCCTTGGCCTCAGCCAGACCCTGGCCGGTGATCTCACGGACAGCCTTGATGACCTTGATCTTGGCGGCGGCGTCGAAGCCGGTCAGGACCACGTCAAACTCGGTCTTCTCCTCAGCAGCGGGAGCAGCAACGCCGGCAGCGGGAGCAGCCATAGCAGCGGCGGAAACGCCGAACTCTTCCTCCAGAGCGTGAACCAGCTCGCTCAGCTCCAGAACGGTCAGGCCCTTGATCTCTTCGATCATAGCGGTAATCTTCTCAGACATTGTATTTGCCTCCTAATTGTTTATTGAAATCAGTGTGTACCGAATTCTTATTCGGCAGCGGGAGCCTCTTCGGCAGCCTCGGCAGGAGCGCCGTTCTTCTCGGCGATCTGCTTCAGGACAACAGCCAGACCCGTGATGGGAGCCAGCATGGTGCCCAGAACCTGAGCCTGCAGGACAGGCAGTGCGGGGATGGAAGCCAGAGAGTTGATGGTGTTCAGATCGACGGGCTTGCCGTCCATGAAGCCACCCTTAATCTCAAACTTGCCATTGAGCTTCTTGGCATAATCGGCCATCACACGGGCGGGAGCCACGGGATCAGCGCACAGAGCCAGAGAAGTGGTACCGTTGAGCAAACCATCCAGCTCGCTCAGACCGGTGTTGTTGAAGGCAAAGCGCAGCAGGGTGTTCTTGATAACAGCGTAATCCACGTTGTTCTCACGGCACTCCTTACGCAGCGCGGTGTCCTCCTCCACGGTGATGCCCTTGTAGTCGACGAGGACGCCGGCAGTGGCATTCTGGATCTTCTCAGTCAGCTGGGCAACGATAGCCTGCTTTTCAGATAAGACCTTTGCGTTAGGCATTTTGGATTTCACCTCCAGGAAATTTGTAGGTGCGTTCGAAAAGAAAACGTCCTTGTGCGCAAAGACGCACAAGGACGCATAGCAAATCAACTTTGCCGCCCTCGGCAGGATTTATGAGAGGAACCTCTCACCTGCTGTCTTTGGAACGCATCTGGTATTATATAAGAGTATTGAGGAAATGTCAATACTTTTATATCAAAAAACATCCAAAATCCTCAAAAAACAGAGAATTTGAACAGCGGGCACAGAACCGGCGGAATATTTCTGCCGGATATGCGCCAATTCAGCCGTCATTGGCGGCATGGGTCAAGGAAAATTTCCGTTGGAATCTCAGACCAGCTTTGCAGTGCTGAATTTCACGCCGGGACCCATGGTGGAAGCGGCAACACAGCTGCGGATATACTGACCCTTGGCAGCAGCGGGCTTGGCCTTCACGATGGCGCCGATCAGAGCGTTATAGTTCTCGGTCAGCTTCTCGGGACCAAAGGAAACCTTGCCGATGGGGCAGTGGATGATGTTGGTCTTGTCCAGACGGTACTCGATCTTACCGGCCTTCACTTCCTGCACAGCCTTGGCAACATCGGGGGTCACGGTACCAGCCTTGGGAGAGGGCATCAAGCCCTTGGGGCCCAGAACCTTACCCAAACGGCCGACCACGCCCATCATGTCAGGGCTGGCAACGACCACGTCGAACTCGAACCAGTTTTCCTTCTGGATCTTCTCCACCAGATCCATATCGCCCACATAATCGGCGCCGGCCTCGCGGGCGGCATCAGCCTTGTCACCCTTGGCGAACACCAGCACGCGGACAGTCTTGCCGGTACCGTGGGGCAGCACGATGGCGCCGCGGACCTGCTGGTCAGCGTGGCGGGAGTCAACACCCAGCTTTACGTGCAGTTCAACAGTCTCGTCGAACTTTGCGCTGGCGGTCTTGCAAATGAGAGCCATGCCGTCGGCAGCTTCGTACAGCGTATTCTTATCGATCTGCTTGGCGCTCTCCTGATATTTCTTGCCTCTAAACAATGTTCTTTCCTCCTCATAGTGGTTCTTCGGACTCTTACGTTCCTCCCACTGTATGGAACGGCAGATACCGTTCCTCTGTTGTTAGTCAGGGATCAGTCGCCCACAACAACGCCCATGGAGCGGGCGGTACCGGCGATCATGCTCATAGCGGACTCCAGATCAGCAGCATTCAGGTCCTTCATCTTGATCTCGGCGATCTTCTGAACGGAAGCCTTGGAAATGGTGGCGACCTTGGTCTTGTTGGGGACGCCGGAGCCGGATTCGATATTGCACTCCTTCTTAATCAGGACAGCCGCCGGAGGCGTCTTGGTGATGAAGGTAAAGGAGCGGTCGGCATACACGGTGATGACAACGGGGATGATCATGCCCACGTCGTTCTTCGTGCGCTCGTTGAATTCCTTGGTGAAGGCAGCGATGTTCACACCGTGCTGACCCAGAGCGGGGCCAACAGGGGGAGCGGGAGTTGCCTTGCCTGCGGGGATCTGCAGTTTCACATAACCAGTAATTTTCTGTGCCACGGAGTAGCACCTCCTAAATCATAAATGTGGTGGCGGACGCAAGTCCGTCTTTGGCGGGACCGGCAGGTCCCTCCCACGTGTGCCGGATTGTTCCGGCGCGCAATTTTTTAATTTTGAACCTCGACCTGATCCAGTTCCAGGTCCACAGGCGTCTCACGGCCAAACATGGAGACCATCACGCTGACCCGGTTCTTCTCCGGCTCGATCTCCTCGACCACACCGGTAAAGCTGGCCAGCGGACCATCCACGATCCGCACATGGTCGCCTACATTGTACTTGACCACGATCTCGTGCTTTTCCATGCCCATGGCAAGCACCTCTTCCTCCGTGAGAGGGATGGGCTTGTTGGCGCTGCCGACAAAGCCGGTGACGCCGCGGACATTCCGCACCAGATGCCAAGTATCATCGGTCATGACCATCTTGATCAGCACATAACCGGGAAACACCTTCCGCTCCACTTCTTTTGCGGTACCGGAATCTGTGACCTCCGTCACGGTTTCCATGGGGATCTCCATTCTCAGGATCTGATCCTCCATGCCGCGGCCGGTAACAAACTTCTCAATGCTGGTCTTGACGGCATTTTCATAGCCGGAATAGGTATGGATCACATACCACTTCGCGCTGTCTGACATATCCGCTACTCCTTAAGCACCGAACACGTTCAGGATGACTTCGACGGCGGAGGTCGCCACAAAATCGAAGATCCAGATACAGGCGCCGATGGCCAGAGAACACAGCAGCACCGTGCCGGTGTTTTTCAGCACCGTCTGCCGGTTAGGCCACACGACCTTCTTCAATTCGCTTTTCATCTCGCGGAACCAGAGGCCGCGATCTTTCTTCTTCTTGACTTCTTCTGCCATACTGTTACACGCCTTTCTTAATCGTTTTGACCATTATTTGGTCTCGCTGTGGAGCGTGTGCTTCTTGCAGAAGGGGCAATACTTATTCAGTTCAAGCTTGTCCGGGGTATTCTTCTTGTTCTTCATCGTATTGTAGTTTCTCTGCTTGCACTCGTTGCATCTCAGGGTCACTTTTACGCGCATCTAACGGCACCTCCTTATTATTGGTATCTTCACGGCTCTGCCGGAGACACCGATTGCCTCCCTGCCTTCATGAAAGGTACCCTTCTGCCGGCACTGAAAAGCGAAAAATGCGCACAACAAAAAAGCCCTTTTTCACAGGTGATGTTGATTGTAACACAGGCCCAAGAAAAGGTCAACTGGTTTTTCCAAAATTTTTAGGGAATTTCTATGCTTCCCGCAAAAGATCCGGACCGAAAAACGGATTTCTCCTTTTTCCTTGCGCAACCTGTTTATGATATGATATGATATGATATGATGCAGCCAGATGCAAACAAGGGGGGATGCGTATGCGGCAATGGTTCCCGATGCTTTTTCTGCTGCTCTCCCTCTGCGTTTTCAGCGCCTGTTCCGGTAACGCGCTCCCTCCAGATCGCCCCCTATCCGATCCCGTTCCGGAGCTCCAAAGCTCCCCTCCGGAGCCGGAGGAACTGCCCGCCGAACCGGAGCCGGACGATTTTGTCCGGGTAACGGACTATCTCCCCGGCATACAGGTCGATCTGCGCTATGCCGGAACGCAGAACTTTACCGGCCAGACCATCTATGACTTTACCGACGCATACCTCCGGTACGGCACCGTAAAAAAACTATCTCAGGCACAGGAGATTCTGGAGCGTTCAGGATATTCCCTTCTGATCTGGGACGCCTTCCGCCCCACGGAAGCGCAATTCCATCTCTGGGAGGTCTGTCCTGACCCAACCTATGTGGCCAATCCAGAGACCGGCTGTTCTTCCCACAGCCGCGGAAACACCGTGGACCTCACCCTGATCGCTTTAGACGGAACCCCCTTGGAAATGCCCACCGGATTTGACGATTTTTCTTCTCTGGCCGACCGGGATTACAGTGATATCCCGGAGCCGGCAGCCACCCATGCCCGACTGCTGGAGGAAACCATGATCAGATGCGGCTTCACCCCCTACTCCGGTGAGTGGTGGCACTTTTCCGACTCCGACAATTATCCCGTGGAGGAGACCTTTGTCCCCCCACCAGAAAGTGAGGAACCCTATGCGCATTATGGCCATTGACTACGGCGACGCACACACCGGCATCGCCATCTCCGATCCCACCGGCTTCCTGACCGGCTTTACCACTGTGATCAACGCCTACCGTCCGGAGGTGGTTGTCCAACAGATTGCCGCACTTGCACGGGAGCATGAGGTAGAGGAGCTGGTTCTGGGACACCCCATCAATATGGACGGTACCAGAGGTCCCCGTTCCGAAAAAGCGCATGCCATGAAAGCGCTGCTGGAAGAAGCAGTTTCCCTCCCCGTAACGCTTTGGGACGAGCGCCGCACCACCATTGACGCTCATCAAATTCTGATGAACAGCGGAAAAAACGCCAAAAAACGAAAAAAGGTAGTAGACGCCGTGGCGGCATCCCTGATTCTGGAGGGCTACCTTACCTACAAAAAGGCCCGTTCCTGAGCAAGCCATTTTGAGTATTCTCAGACAGCTGCAAGAGAAATCTCCGGCCGGAATGATTGACTTTACCGCCAGAACCGCTATAATAAGCTTGGAATTGTGATTTTAAGGGAGGAACATCCTATGACTTATTCCATACACATCGCCGGTCTTGACCGGGAGCTTCCCATCTGCAAGGTCACGGAAGACCTGTACATCGGCGCTTTCATTTGTTTCGGTGATGCCGAACTGACGGTCGCCTGTGCACGGGAGCTTTTGAAACTGGTTCCAGCAGACAGCTATGATTATCTCTTCACAGCGGAAGCCAAAAGCATCCCTCTGATCCATGAGATGGCCCGCCAGTCCGGTGCCAAAAAATATTTCATTGCCCGGAAGGGGCCCAAGGCTTATATGCCGGATCCCATCCATGTGGAAGATCAATCCATCACCACCGCCGGCGTACAGAAGCTGTATCTGGGGCGTGATGATGCAGACCTGATCCGCGGCAAGCGGATCCTTCTCATGGACGACGTGATCTCCACCGGAGGCTCCCTGCTGGCGATGGAGGCACTGGTTGCTCAAGCCGGCGGAACGGTTGCCGGTCGGGTGGCTGTTCTGGCAGAAGGAGATGCCCAGCAGCGGGATGATATCAAATTTCTGGCTCCCCTGCCGCTGTTCAATGCCGACGGTTCAATCAAGGAGTAACGGCAAGCACGGCGCGTACAATGTACGCGCCGTGCTTTTTTCTGCTTTCCTCCCACCCTTTTCGAAAATTTGTTCGATTTTCGCTTGACAGAAACATTTGTTCGAGTTATGATTTCAGTAGAACAAAAGTTTGATTCAGGAGGAAGTACTTATGAACGGTTGGGAGTTTTTCTTCATTCTGGTCGGCATCGTCTCTTTGACGCATCAGCTCTTTCGCGTGATCGACTTCATTGAGCGGCCTGCCCGCAGGCACCGCCGCCATCCTGCCGCCCGTTGAACACGCAGCCGTATGGACATTCTGGAAAAGCTGACGATCCTGACAGATGCCGCCAAATATGACGCTGCCTGCACCTCCAGCGGCGGAAACCGCACGCCCAAAAAAGGCGCACTGGGCAATACCTCAGCCTCTGTTGCCGGATGCTGCCATTCCTTTTCCGCTGACGGGCGGTGCGTTTCCCTTTTGAAAGTCCTGATGACCAATTGCTGCGCTTATGACTGCAAGTATTGCGTCAACCGCCGCAGCAATGATACGCGGCGGGCTGCCTTCACGCCGGAGGAGCTTGCGGATCTGACCATCAACTTTTACCGGAGGAATTATATTGAAGGACTTTTTCTCTCCTCCGGCGTCCTTCGCAACCCGGATTACACGATGGAACAGATGATCCGTGTCCTGCGTATCCTGCGGGATACCTATCATTTCAACGGCTACATTCATGCCAAGGCGATTCCGGGCGCTTCTCCGGAGCTTGTCGAGCAGATGGGGCTGCTGGCAGACCGTCTCAGTGTCAACATCGAGCTGCCGTCAGAGACTGGCTTGAATCTGCTGGCACCTGATAAAAGCAAACAGGCGATCTTATCCCCCATGCGTCAGATTCAAGCGCGAAAGCGGCAGAGTAAGGAAGAATTGACAAAATACCGTCATGCTCCTGAATTTGCCCCTGCCGGCCAAAGCACACAGTTGATCGTAGGGGCCACACCGGACTCCGACCTTCATATCCTGCGGTTGACCCAAGGGCTGTATGACCGGTACAAACTCAAACGGGTCTTTTACTCTGCCTATGTGCCTGTAGTGGAACATGCGCTCCTGCCATCCAGAGAGGTCAAGCCGCCTTTGCTCCGTGAGCACCGGTTATATCAAGCTGACTGGCTTCTGCGGTTTTATGGCTTTCGTGCTGAAGAGCTGCTGGATGCGGAGCACCCGTATTTTGATCCCCGTTTGGATCCCAAGTGCGGTTGGGCTCTGCGCCATCCTGCGTTTTTTCCCGTGGATGTTCATACCGCAGACTATGAAATGCTGCTGAGAGTCCCCGGAATCGGCGTCACATCCGCCCGCCGGATCCTGTCTGCCCGCCGGATCGGACGGATCCATCGGGAGGATCTGCGCCGGATGGGCGTGGTGATGAAGCGGGCGCAATATTTTCTCATCGCCTCCGGTATGACACCAAACCGTCTGTCGTTCACTCCGGACTCCTTTCCGCTGGAACTGATGGATGCACAGCAGCTCCCGCCCCCGCAGCAGCAGACGTGGACGCAGTTATCCCTCTTTGACAATGTCTCCGGCATATAAGGAGTTTTTTGATGACAGATATGATCTATCTTTATGATGGTTCCTTTGAGGGATTCCTGAGCTGTATTTTTGACAGCTATCGTTTTCGTGAATCTCCCACAGAAATCTGTCCCGAGGATGAAACCACTTTTACGCTGTTTCCAACACGGGTCATTCCCACAGATGCTTCTCATGCGGCCCGGGTTCTTCACAAGATCACAGCCTGTTCCTCCACTGCAGCCGCTCTGCTGAAAAAGGGTTTTTGTACCTGTCTGCCAGAAAAAGAGCTGCACCTGTACCGCATGATCGCAAAGCTTCTTCGGGAAGGTCCCGCTTTTTTGAAAAACTTTTCCGATGAGACCCTTTACCCCATCCTCCGCGCAGTTCACCACTTAAACAGCGAAGTCCATCAATGGAAGGGATTTGTCCGCTTTTCTCAATTGGGCGGCGTTCTTGGCAGCGAAATTGAGCCCAAAAATCGGGTTCTCCCCTTTCTTCGCGTTCATTTCTGCGCCCGCTGTCAGGAGCTTCCTTTTTTCATTTACGACCGCACCCACAAAGAAGTCCTCTTTTGCGCGGATGGTCTCTGGTCCATTCGCCCGCTGGAATCTTTTCAGATGGCTCCGCCCGATGTGTCAGAAGCCCACTACCGTCTGCTGTGGAAGCAGTTTTATGATACCATCGCCATTCGAGAGCGGTACAATCCGAAATGCCGGCAGACACAGATGCCCAAACGCTACTGGAGCACCATGACGGAATTTCAGGAGGCGGCATTTTTTATTCCTCAAAGCTCTCCCGCAGATGCGCCAGTCCCCGCCGCTCCAGCCGCGAGATCTGTACCTGAGATACCCGCAGAATCCGGGCTGTCTGCTCCTGCGTCATCCCCTTGAAGTATCGAAGCAGAATGGTCATTCGCTCTTTCTCCGGCAAGTGGTCAATTGCCTCCCGCAAAGCGATCCGTTCTACCAGCCCATCCTCCGGTGCGTCGGTTCCCAGCATTCCTTCCAGCGTCAGCCCGTCTGCCGTTTCCCGCTGCAAGGACTCCGGTGCGTCTGTGGCAAGCTCAATGCGGGCGATTTCCTCCGCTGTGAGTCCTGTCGCCTCTGCCAGCTCCGAAAGGACCGGTTCCCTCCCCAGATCATGGCAGAGCTGTTCCCGTTTGCTGTACAGCTTCTGGGCCTGCTCCCGAATGGCCCGACCAACCTTTACTGCGCCGTCATCCCGCAAAAAACGACGAATCTCCCCGGCAATTTTGGGCACTGCATATGTGGAAAAGCATGTCCCATAGGAAAAGTCAAATCCCTGTACTGCTTTCAAAAAACCAAGGCACCCCAACTGATAAAGGTCCTCCGGTTCCACTCCGCGGCCATAATACCGCCGGGCAATGCTCCAGATCAAACCGTTATTTTCCAGCACTGCCTGTTCGCAGGCGTCTCGATCTCCTTCCTGTGCCGCCCGCAAAATTTCCACTGTGCTGCCGCTCATGTGCCCGCCTTCACCCGTGGCGCCAGCTTTTTCTTCATGGTAACGCTGGTACCTCTTCCGGGTACAGATCGAACGGTCAAGGCATCCATAAAGCTCTCCATAATGGTAAAGCCCATGCCGCTGCGCTCTGCTCCCCCGGTTGTAAACATCGGCTCTCTGGCTTTTTCCACATCCTGAATGCCCCTTCCCCGGTCCCGCACGATGATTTCCAGAACGTTCCCGGAATAAAGGCGAACCTTAATCAGCACTTTTCCGATGGAATCCGGATAACCGTGGACAATGGCGTTGGTGACCGCCTCACTGACCGCGGTTTTGATATCCTCCAGTTCATTTAACGTAGGGTCCGCTTGTGCTGCAAAACAAGCCACAGCAGAACGGGCAAATCCCTCGTTGCTGCTGCGGCTTGGAAATTCCAATGAGATCTCATTGATTGCCTTGCTTTTCATTATGTAAACCTCCTCATCGAATCGTAACCAAGCGACTGATCCCTGCTGCATCCAGCACCCGCCGCGCCTGCGGCGGAACATTACAGACCGCTACGCTTCCATCCAGCAATTGCATCCGCTGCTGCGCACGGAGGATCAGGGCAATTCCGGAACTATCCATAAATGTTACCCCGCCAAAATCCAGCAGCAGCGTCTTGGGAAGTGCCGCATCTATGGTCAGTTCTACTTCCCGCAAGGCATTTCTGGCACCGTGATGATCCAATTCCCCGGAAAATTCCAGAAGCAGGTTTCGGTCCGCACTCTTTGCTTGTATCTCCATCATGCTTTCCTCTTTTGTGTGTATTTACCCCATGGGCATTTATGCAAAAAATCACCGTAAGGTCATTTGCCTTACGGTGATTTTAACATGTTCAGCTTCTGTTTTCTGTCGAAATCCAATGAATGAGACGAGCATTTTTTCTTCAAAAAGCCTTGAAAGGCTTTGATTTACAGTGATAAGGAAGTATTCACAAAAATTAACTTAACGTCCGATAGACAGAGTAGCAAAATAAAAGCGAGTGAAAAGTTTGACTTTCACTCGCTTTTATTTACTTCTTAGATTTATTAGCTATTTCAGCAATCTGCATTAAATTTTGAAAAGATTCAGGGTTTTTAATCAACTCAGGCAATAGCATTTTCATCATAATAGCATCAGCGGATTCCTCTTTTTTTACATTGTTTAGGCTAGTTTGCATTATTGCTTGTATAGTTTCCGTATCTTTTTTATTTACTTGCTCTTTTAATTCCGTAATAGAGTCTTGGATTTGATACAACATAGTAAGAATACCTTGAGTAAAGGGTTGCTTGTTGGCTTCCTCATCTTGCCCCAATGTATCATCTTGATTTTCAAAAGAAAATGTTTCTATTGTTTGTTCTAAACGCTTTTTGGTTTCTTCTACATTATCCAAATCAGTTAAATCATACTCGAATGTTCTTACTGTGTTTACATCGAATGGTATGCTTTCACCTTTCTTTTTAAGGTGAATAATTGGCTTATCTGTACATTTTCTATATCCCATTTCATAAAAAACATTAGGGTTATGTCCAGAAATATCAGCTATAACAAGCTCTGATGATAAAAGCTTATCAATAATGGTTTGTGTAATTGAATCAGAATCGTTAATTTGGTCTACGCGTACAGGTTCAAAACCACAACTTTTACAAACTGGGCTAATGATATATTTAAATAGCTTATCCGCATTAATTCTTATTTCACTTCCTACATCTCCAATAGGAGATACCACAAAACAAGTTTTCATAAAAGTTTTACCTCCAAAATTTTGATTTATTTTATAAATTCCTCTATCAATTTTTTTGATAGATTGGTTTCTGAGCAGTGTATTTATCGAACCGGAAAACTGTCCCTCTGAATAATCAGAAATTCCGACTTGCTGTAGAAAGCTCTTAATTTCTTGAACTGTATGAGGACAGCCATCTGCAAGAAATTCTACAACAACTTCTTGTATTCTTGCGCTTTTTGTCATGTTTTCACGCTCCTTTCTACTATATATTACCACATTTCTTGTAAATGTCAATAGTATTACAAGAAAATCTTGCATTTCATTCTTATTTCTTGTATTATATTGCACGTTATGTTTGAATTTGTAATGTTATTATAAATATAAATTTAAAATTTAACCTCAAAGTTACGCAATAGAACGTCATTTTTGAGGGTAGAAGTATAAAATATCATCTAAACGTTTTACACGTTCTGCAAGCCGCATAAATCAAGCGCTTTTTCCCCTCTACTGCGTAACAAACCTGTGGTAATTATCCGATAAAGCATAGACCACATATCTCGGTTTTCCCGTTGTTGGATTATCCAATATTGGATTTTCTGACATCGGATAATCCAACGCAATTAAATAAAGATATACTAACTAAAGAAAAAATAAATACAGATTTAATCAAATACCTATTCCTTTCCTATCCTTTCCCTAATCCCTCTCCTTTGGGGCAAGGTATAGCGGCAGAGCCGCCGGAACGGAAACGAATGGAACAGAAGCGACAATACAAAATATCGTTTGCCATGTTACGCAGTAGAACGTCATTTTTAAGGGTGGTTTACCCTTGCCCCTATCGTCGCTGTAACGCGCTTAAATCAAGCGAGAAACGCACCCTATCGCATAACATTCCATACTGGATTGAGAGCGCAAGCGATCTATCCGATTGTGCTCTCTTGGTTGCCCAACAGCAAAGACGGAAACAGTCATCAAGGACGCTTGCGCAAAGTTTATCCTTGACGGCTTTTTCTGGCTTTGCTACTACCTGTCAAAACGGAATTGCAGGATAGCTTTGATAAGCTGTGCTTTCAAACGGTCTTGAATATCGTCGTTAATATGCCCGCGATAGGTAGACAGATATTTAATCCTCGCTGTGTAATGCCGCAGTACCGCGTCTATGGCTTCCGGCTCGCCTGCAACAGCTTTTTCAATGGTTTCAAAAGGTATCAGTTTCTTATTCCTCATGTTTTGTTTCCTCCAGTTCTTTTCTTAACTGCTTCAATGCCGCCAGTTTCCAGTAGTTGACTGTACTTCTGCTTCTTCCGTACTCATTCCCGATTTTTCTTTCGCTGTAACCGAGAAAGAAATTCATCAGCAGAGCTGTACGCCTTTGTTCTGACAGATTAGCTAATGCGTCGGCTAACCGTCTACTTGTAACGACAACTTCTTTCCCTTGCACAACAAAAACAGTCGGCTTTTCATAAACATACTGCTCAAAATAGTTGTCGGTTGCAAACGGTTCAAAAGACGTTTCCGACATCAGATAGTCAAGTGATACTTCATGCTTCTGTTTCCGTCCCAAATCGCGGTACGCGCTGATTGCCGCATTGCGGAGAACGATTTTACAGAACGCGGCAAAGGCATATTCGATATGCTCCATAAATTGTTCGGAATACCTCATTTTCTCATCACCCCCTTTCTTCCCAGTAGGGGGCTATTACAACAAACGCCCATGCAGGCATAAAACCGCATAGGCGTTTGGTAATATGAGTTATTTAAGTAATTATGATGATTTGTGTATTCATCTTCATAACCGCAAAATCCCGTTGCATGGAATAGGCTTTTTTTAACAATGGAATAGAATTAAAAATGTGAAAAAGAAACATGGGAAATTCTTGCAGATACGCCCGCACCATCGCCGCTAAACAGTCCCATTGTTGCAATAATGAAAACACGTTTTCCTTCCCATATATCAGAATTTTCGCAGATAAAATCCCGTACAATTTTAGGCAAGTTACTGTAATAGATTGGATAAGCAAAAATGATGTCTTTATGATATGTAACTTTTTC
>JAPFEH010000061.1 GCA_026169195.1 Dysosmobacter sp.
ATCAATGACCTTATCTCTCCAATCATTATCATAATTTACATTATTCATGGTGGCTAATGAAGTAACGCCATGTATAAAAGCCCAAATGATTATGATAATATCATTTTGCTTTTCTTCCGAATAGTGCGTCTGCTCTAATAATTTACTTAAAATATTTTTATAGAATATATAAGGTTTATAGTTTTGGTCGTCTGATATTGATAACGATAAGTCAATTTTTATGTTGGATTGAGAATATAAAAATTGAAAATAAGCAGGATTTTCTACAAAGAAAGATACATAGGCTATCCCCATATCTTTCAATATTTCTGCAACATTATTATTCTTTTGAACGGTACTTTCTAATTGTTTAGAAAATCTATCTGTGATAAATAATTGCATTGCTTCAAGCAGTTCGTCTTTATTTTGAAAATGACTGTAAGGGGCAGCATGGCTAACACCACACGCCGCAGCCACCTTTCTCAAAGAAAAAGCATTTATTCCCTCTGTACTTACAATCTGAATACCTGTTTCAATCAAAGCATTTCGCAAGTCTTTATGATGATAAGTCTGTCGTTTCTGTTCCATGCTAAATCCTCCAATCTTTACACTGTCTACATTATAAAGCCTAAACTTTACAGTGTCAAGTTTGAGTGGGATTTTAAGTTGTAATACTTGAAATTATTTTTTCCCTAAACGGTTATTTATTTGGCATTTCAGAAACTTTTCCGTAATAAGAGATAAGAAAAACTTTTTGAAAATTTTCTCTTAAAACTTCGGCAAAATTGCCCTGTGCGGTGTTGTAGGTAGTGAGAGGAAAATCAGAGGGTTTGGGATACTTCCCAACAAGCAAAATGCAGGGCATTTTCGGAAAAGGGTACTCTTTTCCTATGCTTGCTACGAAACTTATCACATTACAAATCAAAGAAAGGACGGAAAAGGAATGGAACGGAAACAAGAACAAGATACAACAGATGATAGGCAGAAACAGGGAAATCCGGCAGATGAAACAGTGATTTATAAAATCGGCGGCACATTCTATGAAGTGTCTACCTCTTGCGGCGGCTCTGAACCGCTTTTTGAAAAGATGAAGCGGCTCATAAAATCAGAAAATCTCAAAGCGCCTACTGACAAAGGAAAAGAAGTCCGCTATAATGAAGATAGCAACCTGTCTGTCGGGCGTTCATTACAGGAGGAATGAACATGACAGCAAATACATATAAGCCCGAACAGATAACCGCATTATACGCCCGTTTAAGTCAAGAGGACGCATTGGACGGGGACAGCAACAGCATTGTCAATCAAAAAGCAGTTTTAACAAAATACGCTTCGGATAACGGCTTTAGAAATCCGGTATTTTTCATTGATGACGGCGTTTCTGGTGTAACTTTTGACAGACCGAATTTTAACCGCATGATTGCAGAGATTGAAGCCGGAAATGTGGCGACAGTCATTGTCAAGGATATGTCCCGCTTGGGGCGTGATTATCTGAAAGTCGGCTATTATACGGAAATCTTTTTCGTTGAAAGAGATGTACGCTATATCGCAATCAATGACGGCGTGGACAGTGCAAAGGGCGATAATGATTATACTCCTTTCCGAAATCTGTTTAACGATTTTTACGCCAAAGATACCAGTAAAAAAGTGCCGGCAATCAAGAAAGCGCAGGGCATGGCAGGGGAACATCTGACTAAGCCGCCTTACGGCTATAAGGTAGACCCCAACGACAGAAAGAAATGGATTGTAGATGAAGAAGCCGCCGCTGTGGTAAAGCGAATTTTTGATTTATGCGTTGCCGGAAAAGGACCTATGCAAATAGCGAAAATTTTGAAAGCTGATAAAGTGCTGACAACACGCGCTTATTATGCAGAGCAGAAAGGGAAATCACTTCCCGATAATCCGTACAGTTGGAATGAAAGTACGGTTGTAGCAGTTTTGGAGCGTATGGACTACTGCGGACATACGGTAAACTTCAAAAGCTATTCCAAATCCCACAAGTTGAAAA
>JAPFEH010000040.1 GCA_026169195.1 Dysosmobacter sp.
CTGCTACGACAACGCAATGGCAGAGAATTTCTTTTCCATTCTTAAAACGGAGTGCATCTACCGTTACAAACCGGCTTCGCTCAAAGATGCTAATGAAATGATCGATCGTTATAATTATATCTACAACCATGAGCGTATCCAGTTAAAAACTGGAGTGGCACCGCTTACGCTGCGCCACTCCACTTAAAACTTCAATATTTTCCTATCAGGGGGCTTTTTGTGCTGTCCGTACAATCTGGGGCAGTGCACTGGACGGGGGCTTTTGCTTTCCGGTATGCTGCTCAGACAGGGATTCCGGTTTGCCGGCGGCACTTACTCCACCGAGACCCGTGCCGCGTCATCCGGATGGACCGTGACTGTGACCGTCAGGGGCTGGAAGATCCGGTATTCTCCGATCCGGTGATTCCGGAGATCCTCCAGAACGGTGTCCTTGCAGGCCATCAGGGACGCCAGATCGCTGCGGTTGCTCCATGACAGATAGATCCGGTCCGGAGTGTCGGGATCCTCCGCGGTCTCCGTCCATATGGCAGGCTCCGCCTCCACGGCTTTGTAGGTCATGCCGATGCGGACGGTGCCGGGAGATACGCTTTCACTGGTTTCCACAGAAGATGCCCGCAGCAGCTCCAGCAGCTCTCCGGAATAGCTGGAGATCCGGACCGGCTTGCCGGGCTGTTCCAGAGGGACGGTCAAAACGGTGGTCTCTTCCTGCGCGGTGTCTGGCATCCGCTCTCCGGCATAGGTAAAGCCGGCGTACTCCACAAACGCCACTCCGGTACCGATGCCCATCAGCAGCAGACCGCCGCACAGCAGACCCAGCATGGTCGTGCGCATTCGTTTATTCATGATGTGCCTCCTCTTCTTCCCCCTGCACCGTGCGGCAGATCAGGTCGGTTGCGGGATCTTCCGTGAACGTCGGGACGGGAGATTCCTCCGCTTCTGCGGTTTTAGGAATGTGGACGGAAACCGGCCGCCGCCAGACCAGACTGCTGCCAAGTCCCAGAACGCCGGCGCAGAACAGGGCGGCGCCGACGCAGCAGATCGCGATGCCTGCCAGCGGGTAGCCCTGCACCAGAAGCACCGCCAAAAGGCCCAGACACAGGATCGCCGCAAGCCCCAGACAGGCAAAGGGAACGGCGCATATCAGCAGCGCCAGATTCCAAAGCAGCCGTGCCAGCAGTTTGCAGAATCTGCCCAGTGCGCGGAATGCCCGTTTCAGCGCGGTGCGGACGGGGCAGTGGTTTTCTTGTGAAGCAGTCATGGGGATGGGAGCCTCCTCTCTCTTTTCCGGAAGCGGGGTCTCCCCTTCCGGTGCCTTGCGGCGGAACAGCCCCTTGAGCTTGTCGCCGCATTTGTGAAATCCGTTTGCGATTCCCAGCCGGAGACGGCGGAAGAAACGGGCGGCCGCGCTGCCGGCGCGGCGGAAGCAGGCGCCTGTTTTCGTGCAGCCCTTCCGCAATGTATCCGGAAACGGCGGCCGCGGCTTCGGCGCTTTCTGCCCGAAGGCGGGCTTGACGTGGTATGCCTCCAGAATTTCCGCAGCCAGCTGGTCCAGATCCCCGAAATCCCGGATGGCATCCTCCTCGGTAAGTCCCCCGTCCACCCGCAGGTCAATGTGCTGTGCGTATTCCGCCAGAATATCCTGCTGCTCCGCATCTTCCAACAGGGCGATGCGGGACTGCAGCTCTTTCAAAAACCATTCCTTGTTCCTCATTGCTTCTGCTCCTTTAGAAATCGGTTCACCTGCTGCTGAAACAGGTCCCAGTCTGCCTCCAGCCGGTCCCGATACAGCACGCCGGCGGCGGTGAGATGATAGTACTTTCTGGGCGGTCCCTCGGAAGACTCCCGGAGATAGGTTTCAAAAAAGTGCTCGTTGGTGAGCCGCTTGAGAAGCGGGTAAATGGTGCCCTCGTTGACATCCACCACCTTGGATACCTCCGCCACCAGCTCGTATCCATACATGTCCCGTTTTCGGACGGATTCCAGAACGATCAGCTCCAAGACGCCCTTTTTGAATTGTGCGTTCATTCCATCCCTCCTTCTGATGGTATCTTACCCTAACTACTATGTAATGTCAAGTACTAAAAATAAAATAATACCCGCCGGGCGGGCAGGCGCAAAGCGCAAAAAAACAGCCCGTCCCATTGGGACGGGCTGGCAGTCTCCGATCAGTCGGTGACGTAGGGCAGCAGGGCGATCTGACGGGCGCGCTTGATGGCCTCAGTCAGCTGGCGCTGATGCATGGCGCAGGTGCCGGTGGTTCTGCGGGGCAGAATCTTGGAGCGCTCGGAAACGAACCGGCGCAGCTTGGCGGCATCCTTATAATCAATGCTTTCGCACTTCTCGGCGCAGAACTGGCAGACCTTGCGGCGCTTACCGCGCACGGGACGGGCGGGACGAGCTTCACGATCGAAAGCCATGGATGGTTCCTCCTTTATCAAAATCAAAACGGCAGTTCGCCGTCTTCCTCGCCGATCTCGGCGAAGTCAGACTGGCCGCCCATGGGCGCCGCATAACCGCGGCTGGGAGCGGGCGTGCCATAAGCGGGCGCGGCGCTGTAATCGCTGCCGCCCTCACGCTTGGAATCCCCGAAGTAGACGTTGTCGGCGATCACTTCCGCGCTTCTGCGCTTGCCGCCGTCACGGTCGGTCCAGTCGCGGATCTGCAGCCGGCCCTCCACCACGGCCATCCGGCCCTTGGTGAAGTATTTGCTGACAAATTCCGCGGTGCTGCGCCATGCCACAATGTCGATAAAATCGGTCTCCTTCTCGCCGCTCTGGGACTTGAAATCCCGGTCGACGGCCAGAGAGAAGGATGTGACAGCAGTGCCGGACTGGGTGCGGCGCAGTTCGGGGTCACGGGTCAGACGACCCATCAGGATGATCTTGTTCAGCATCCGGAATGCCTCCCTTATTCGCCCTTGCAGACGATCATGGAACGCATGATGCCATCAGCGATCCGGAGCTTACGATCCAGCTCGCGGGGGAACGCGGGCTCGCTGGTGAAGCTCATCAGCACGTAATAGCCCTCGGTCTTGTAGTCGATGGGATAAGCCAGCTTGCGGGTACCCCACTCTTCCACCTCGACAGCGGAACCGTTCTGCTCAGCCAGAGACTTGAAGTTGGCAACCAGATTGGCGATGCCCTCCTCACCCTGTGCAGGGTCGATGATGTAGACGACCTCATAATTGGCAGAAACCTTTGCCATGTTTGCACCTCCTTTTGGACAAATGGCCCTCATACCTGAATGAGAGCAAGGATATGCCCGCAGACTGCGAGCCTTACTATTATATCGAATCCTTTCAAAATGTCAAGGAAAAAAACATATTTTCCAGAAAAAGAATCCTGTATAGAGGATTTGCGGACAGCTTATGCTGCAGAACGACGCAAATCCGGCGGAAGCCGGAGGGCGTTTTTTCAGTACTGGTATGTTTTCTTATATTTGAGGAACATGACGGCAGAGAGGAAGAGGGCCGCAAGCTCTGCCGCAGGCGTTGCCAGCCATACACCGGTCACGCCCAGCAGGGCGGGCAGGATCAGCATGGCGGCGACCATGAATACAAACGAGCGGGAAAAGGCCAGAATCGCGGAGACCAATCCGTTGGAAAGGGCGGTAAACATTCCGCTGGCGAACACGTTGAAGCCGATAAAGAGCAGCGCGAAGGAACAGATCCGGTTGCCGGTGACCGCCAGATCATATACCGGATTCCCCGGCCGGGCAAACACGGATACCAGCGGGGTAGTTGCGGCGAGAGAAACCGCCAGCGCAGCCACGGAAACAAGACCGATCAGCTTGAAGCTCATGCGGATCAGCTTTTTCAGCTTTTCGTGGTTCTGCTCCCCGTAATAAAAGCTGATCATGGGGGCAACGCCATAGGAATAACCGGTATACAAAGAGGTTGCAAACATCAGCACATACATGATGATCGTGATGGCGGCAACGCCATCCTCCCCGATGTAGTGCAGCATGGTCCAGTTGAACATCATGGTCACAATGCCGGTTACCAACGCCGTTGCCATTTCAGAGCTTCCGTTGGCGGTGGCATGGATCAGCGTTTTCGTGCGGAATACCGGCTTTACAAAATGGAGCAGGCTGGCTTTCTTGGAGAACAGCACCATGCCGGCAACGGCTGTGACAGAATATCCAAGTCCGGTGGCAATGGCGGCGCCGGCAATGCCCTGCCGGAAAACGGCGATCAGAACATAGTCCAGCACCATGTTCAGGATCCCGCCTGCAATGGAGCAGACCATGGACAAGGCGGAGCGTCCGGCAGCGATCATATAGAGGGTAAAGTTGTTCATCAAAAGAATGGGGATGGTGAAGAGCAGGTACCGGCTCAAATACGCGTGGCAGTATGCAAAGACTGCGGGAGACAGGTTCATGCGCGTAAAGATGCCGTCCATGGTCAGATAGCCGAGGACAGACATCAGAAGACCGACGATGACATTGATAATAATTAAAGCGGTGAAGTCTTCGTTTGCTTCCCGCATTTTTTGTTCGCCGGCTTTTTTCATGATTACTGCGCTGCCGCCGGTAGCCAGCATGGTTGAAATCGCCGTGACCACGGAAATGACAGGCGCTGTCAGGTTGACCGCAGAAAGCGCGTCCGTTCCGATCAGGTTGGACACGAACAATCCGTCGACCATGGTGTAAAAGGACATGAAGACCGTCATCACAATGGTGGGAACGGCAAATTTTAGTACATTTTTGTACGTGATGGGTTGGCTGTACGCATTTTGGCTGGACATCAGGTTCAAATCCTCCTTGTATTTTGTACGTTCATCTTATAGAATAGACCATACAGTAACTGTACAGTCAAGGAGAACTTTTGATATGCTGAAAGAAAAAAATGCGCTGTTTACGATCGGCCAGTTTGCCGCACTGCATGAGATCAACAAAAAAACCCTGATGTGGTATGACGAGATCGGCCTGCTGAAGCCGTCCTGCATCAAGGAAAATGGGTACCGGTATTACAGCTATCAGCAAAGCGCGGAACTGGAGACGATTCTGATGCTGCGGGAACTGAATGTTTCCCTTGAGGAGATCCGGAAGTTTATGGAAAACCGCACCATTGAGACCTTTGATTGTATTTTGCAGGAAAAAATTGCGGAATTAAAGGAAACCATTGCCCATTTGCGGTCGGTTCAAAAGGTTTTGCTCAATCACCGGCAGGATATGGAGACGCTGCGCTCCTTGGATTTATCATCCATAACGCTGGTGGAAAAGCAGAGCCGCTATCTGGCGGCTGTCCATGCGGCGGCCAATGCGTCCTTCGATCAGGCGGCGGAGCTGGTCATTGCCGAGACCAAAAAATATCAGCTCCGCCGCCTGCATGACGCCTCCTATGGCGCAATGCTTCCGGTGGAATCCATCTATCAGGGCAGGTTCAGCGAATATACCGCGTTGTACATCGAGATGCCCTGCCCTGTGTTGAAAAAGGGCCTGTATCTGCAGCCTGCCGGAACGTATCTGCGCGCGTTCTGCAAGGGAAGCTGGGATCAGCTGCCGGATAAATACAGGGAAATTCTGGCCTACGCAAAGCAGCAGGGGCTTACCCTGCATGGATGTGCCTATGAAACCGGAATCAACGAGCTGGTCATCGACAGCATGGAGGATTATATTACACAAATCGAGATTCTGGTGACGCCGGAGGTCCGACAGGACAGATGAAAAACCCCGTCGGGATTTCCCGACGGGGTCCGCTGCACCGGTCAAATCAACAGGTATGCGCCCATGAGCGTTTTTTGCTGGCGGGCGCATACCTGTTTGCTCAGTCTTCAATGTATTCCCGTACCCGGTAGACGGCGCCGATCTCCTCTTCGCAGATCCTGCGGCAGTTTTCGATTTCCTCCTTGGGAATGGTGTCCACCACCGTCATCATCACAGTGGGGACATACTTCTGCACTTCCTTGGCGAAGGCCTTCATGGCCTCATAGGCGCCGTCCTGCACAGGATGGCACAGGGCATTGTATTTCTCCGCCGTATCTGTGTTTAAGGAGATGGAAACCATGTCGAACCGGCCTTCAAACTCCGGAGTGATGTCCCGCCCGTGGATCAGGGATCCGGTGCCGTTGGTGTCCATGCGGGTATAGATCTTCTCCCCTTTTTCCTTCATCCGGTCAATGACCCAGCAGATGTCGTCGATGCGGTAGCTGGGCTCGCCGAAGCCCACAAAGACCAGCTGCTTGTAGCGGCTGAGATCGTGGCTTTCGATGGAGGCCAGGATCTCCTCTCTGGTCGGCTCCCGTTTGAGCCACAGGTTATGGGTGTAAATGCTGCCGCCGGAGGACTGGTTGTGCCGCAGACAGAATTCACAGTTGAAATTGCAGCGGTTGGTGGGGTTCACATAGAGGTTGTCCCCGTATTCATATGTGATCGTAAAGCCTTTTTCCATGTGTATCGCTCCTTTGCGTAAACTTACTGCCGGATGTGCTTCAAAGTGTGCCGCTCTCCGCAGACGGGGAGAGAGCCGATGCGGCGGCCTCCAGCCCGAAGAGCCGCAGGCCGTTTTCCCATGTGATGGCGGTCAGCTCCTCCGCGGAAACGCCTTTCCACGCCGCCAGTGTTTCCAGAACGAACGGGAGATACCGGCTGTCATTCCGCTTGCCCCGATGCGGGACAGGGGTGAGATAAGGGGCGTCCGTCTCCACCAGAATCCGGTCCAGCGGTGTGATGGCCGCCACCTCCGGCGCCCGTTTGGCATTTTTGTAGGTGATGGGGCCGTCAAAGCCCAGATACCAGCCCCGCTTCAACAGGATCTCCGCCATCTCGGGGCTTCCGGAAAAGCAGTGGAACACGCCGCGCAGCTGCGGATAGTCCAGAACGATCCGCAGGCTGTCCCCGTGGGCGTCCCGATCATGGACGATGACCGGCAGGTTCAGGTCCAGCGCCAATTCGATCTGGCGGCGGAACACGGTTTCCTGAACGTCCTTGGGTGGATTTTCCGCCCAGTAATAGTCCAGACCGATCTCCCCCACGGCAACGACCTTTTTTTGACGGCACAGCTCCCGAATGGCGTCAAAATCCGCCTCCGTACAGCCGGCGCAGTCTCCGGGATGGATGCCTGCGGCGGCATAGACATGGGGGTATCGTTCCGCAAGAGACAGGGCGGCGCGGGAGCTTTCCACATCGCAGCCGGGATCCACCACCAGTCCTACCCCGCCTGCGGGCAGGGCGGAAAGGACCTCGCCCCGGTCGGGCTGAAAGCTTCCGGAGTCATAATGGGCATGGGTGTCAAAAATGGGCATGGTCAGACCTCGCATGATTTGATATGGTCATTTTATCACGATTTGGTCAAAAAGAAAGAGCCAGAGCGTGAATTTTTCACCAGCCCACCTCTGCCTCTGCGGGCTGCGCCGCCGGCGCGGAGACGGATGAACCATTCCCGCGGAAAAAAGAACAAGCCCCCGGTTTTGACCGGGGGCTTGAACCATATGCGGGAAAGGGCTTACAGCTCCTTGATGGCAGCCTGTGCGGCAGCCAGACGGGCGATGGGCACACGGAAGGGAGAGCAGGACACATAGTCCAGACCAACCCGATGGCAGAACTCCACGGAGGAGGGATCGCCGCCGTGCTCGCCGCAGATGCCCAGATGCAGGTCGGGGTTTGCGGAACGACCCAGCTTGGCAGCCATTTCCACCAGCTTGCACACGCCGGTCTGGTCCAGCTTGGCAAAGGGATCGTTCTCGTAGATCTTCTTATCATAGTAAGCGCTCAGGAACTTGCCGGCGTCATCGCGGGAGAAGCCGAAGGTCATCTGAGTCAGGTCGTTGGTGCCGAAGGAGAAGAATCCGGCCTCCTTGGCGATCTGGTCTGCGGTCAGAGCGGCGCGGGGGATCTCGATCATGGTGCCTACCAGATACTTCATGTCAGAGCCTGCGGCGGCAATGATCTCGTCAGCGGTCTTGACCACCACGTTCTTGACGTATTTGAGCTCCTTGACCTCGCCCACCAGAGGAATCATGATCTCGGGGACCATGGTCCACTCGGGATGGCGGGCCTGCACGGCCAGCGCGGCCTTGATGACGGCGCGGGTCTGCATGGCGGCGATTTCGGGATAGGTGACGGCCAGACGGCAGCCGCGGTGGCCCATCATGGGGTTGAACTCGTGCAGACCGGCGATGATGGCCTTGATGTCTGCAACGGACTTGCCCAGATCCTCAGCCAGTAGCTCAATGTCATGCTCCTCGGTGGGAACGAACTCGTGCAGGGGGGGATCGAGGAAACGGATGGTGACGGGGCAGCCTTCCATGGCCTCATAGATGCCCTCGAAGTCACCCTGCTGCATGGGCTCCAGAACCGCCAGCGCGGCCTCCCGCTGCTCCACGGTATCGGAGCAGATCATGCGGCGGATGGCGCGGATGCGCTCGCCCTCAAAGAACATATGCTCGGTACGGCACAGGCCGATGCCCTGTGCGCCCAGCTCCCGTGCCTTCTTCGCGTCATAGGGGGTGTCGGCGTTGGTGCGGACCTGCAGGCGGCGATACTGGTCGGCCCAAGCCATGACCCGGCCGAACTCGCCGGCAATGGTGGCCTCCACAGTGGGAACGGCGCCCTCGTAGATGCTGCCGGTAGAGCCGTCCAGAGAGATCCAGTCGCCCTCCACATAGGTCTTGCCGGCCAGCTCGAACTTCTTGTTTTCCTCGTCCATCTTGATCTCGCCGCAGCCGGAAACGCAGCACTTGCCCATGCCGCGGGCCACAACGGCAGCGTGAGAGGTCATGCCGCCGCGAACGGTCAGGATGCCCTGCGCGGCCTTCATGCCCTCGATATCCTCGGGAGAGGTCTCCAGACGCACCAGAACCACCTTCTCGCCGCGCTCGGCCCAAGCCTTGGCGTCCTCGGCGGAGAAGACGATCTTGCCGGCGGCAGCGCCGGGGGAAGCGCCCAGAGCCTTGCCGATGACCTTGCTGTTTTTCAGAGCCACAGCGTCAAACTGGGGATGGAGCAGGGTGTCCAGCGTACGGGGCTCGATCATGGCAACAGCCTTCTTCTCGTCGATCATGCCCTCGTCCACCAGATCGCAGGCGATCTTCAAAGCGGCGGCGGCGGTGCGCTTGCCGTTGCGGGTCTGCAGCATATAGAGCTTGCCGTGCTCCACGGTGAACTCCATGTCCTGCATGTCGCGGTAGTGATCCTCCAGCGTCTTGCAAACGCCCTCGAACTGGGCAAACGCCTCGGGGAACTTTTCAGCCATCTCGGCGATGGGCATGGGGGTCCGGACGCCGGCCACCACGTCTTCGCCCTGCGCGTTGGTCAGGAACTCGCCGAAGAGGACCTTCTCGCCGGTGGCGGGGTTGCGGGTGAAGGCCACGCCGGTGCCGCAGTCGTCGCCCATGTTGCCGAAGGCCATGGACTGCACGTTGACAGCGGTGCCCCAGGAATAGGGGATGTCGTTGTCGCGGCGGTACACGTTGGCGCGGGGGTTATCCCAAGAGCGGAAGACCGCCTTGACGGCGCCCATCAGCTGCTCCTTGGGATCGGAGGGGAAGTCCACGCCGATCTTGGCCTTATACTCGGCCTTGAACTGACCGGCCAGTTCCTTGAGATCCTCGGCGGTCAGGTCCACGTCCAGCGTGACGCCCTTCTTTTCCTTCATCTCGTCGATGAGCTGCTCAAAATACTTCTTGCCCACTTCCATGACCACGTCGGAATACATCTGGATGAAGCGGCGATAGCAGTCGTAGGCCCAGCGGGGGTTGCCGGACTTCTTGGCAAGCACCTCCACAACGGTGTCGTTGAGGCCCAGATTCAGGATGGTGTCCATCATGCCGGGCATGGAGGCCCGGGCGCCGGAACGGACGGAAACCAGCAGAGGATTCTCAGCGTCGCCGAACTTCTTGCCGGTGATGGCCTCCATCTTCTCAATGTACTCCATGATCTCGGCCACGATCTCGTCGTTGATCTTCTGACCGTCCTCATAGTACTGGGTGCAGGCCTCGGTGGTGATGGTGAAGCCCTGCGGCACAGGCAGGCCGATGTTGGTCATCTCGGCCAGATTGGCGCCCTTGCCGCCCAGAAGCTCACGCATGCTTGCGTTGCCTTCGGTGAACAGGTAGCAGTACTTCTTGCTCATTCTTTCTTTCCTCCATTTTGATGGTAATGCCCTGAGGCAGAATTGCAGTGAATCGTTTGCGCAAGGAATTGCCCTAATATTATAATAGGAAAACGTTTGAAAAACAATAGATAAATCGAAAAAGAAAATGGAACTCAAATCCAAAAAAACAGAACAAATCCTGTATGCTTTCCACAAAACCATGCTGTTTTGCTCGAAATAAAGCAAACCCTCCCGCCCAAACGGGCGGGAGGCCTGTTTCTGGAAAAAGCCGCGCAGAGTTTACCTGCAAGGGATACGCCGCATTCGTAAGGCAGCAAAGCTGCCAACGGCTGCGCAGTTGCGCCCGCAGGCGCAAAAAAGATGAACGCTGTTTTCTGCCGCGACATGCGCGTGGCAGAAAACACTTCTCGCCCCGCAAGTGTGGAAGCTGTCCGCATTCAGCGGACAACTTCTGCGCGCGGCGGGGTGCGTCCTGATCGAAAAAGCGGCACAGCTGCTTTTTCGACAGTTAAGCCTCCCGCCCAAACGGGCGGGAGGCCTGACTCACCGGAGATCCTGTCCCAGCATGAACTTTTTCATGGGGCCGTACAGCACCGCCGCGATCACCAGAGCGATGATGGTGTTGGGCAGCATGTAGGAGCCGTTATACACAAGGGAATAGAAAGAGGGACTGGTGAAGGTCCACTGCATCAACTCCGTAGGAACCAGAATCTTATAAATGGTGACGCCGCTGATGTAGTGGACGAGGAAGCGGCCCAGACAGCCCACCACGGTGCCGGCAAAGATGCCCCACTTCCTGCCCTTGAACAGTCCCGCCAGACCCAAGGGGGTAAAGGCCAGCAGATAATCCAGCAGCATGGACTGCCAGCCCCACGCATAGGCGCCGTCAAAAATCAGCTGCAAAAGGCCGAAGGTGAAGCCGGCCAGCAGTCCGGGGGCAAGCCCCCAGCGGACGGCAAAAAGCAGGATGGGAAACATGGCGGGCGTCAGGGAGCCGCCGTTGGGCAGCTCCATCAGCTTGATGTAGCTGAGGACCTGCGCCAGAGCCACCATCATGGCGCCTTCGCAGAGCATACGGACCCGCAGATGTGTTTTGGAATTCATAAAAGACCCTCCCGAAAAAAATGCCGCGGCACAGCCCAACGGGTGCGTCGCGGTACGAAAGGAGGGCACAAAGCCCGGACACTTCCTACGCCGGCATTACCCGGATCAGGTGAAAAGGGACCGGAGGCGGTGACGCCTCTGCATCTCAGCCGGGACCGTAACTCCCAGCGCCCCTGTGTTGGATTGTTTCGCGGTTTGGCTTCATCTTACCCGCTGCGGGGCGGTTTGTCAAGAGACGGCGGGGGAAGTCCCTTTTTGCTTTTGGACGGATGGGTTGGAACTCTGTCGATTTCACTACACGTTGATATAAACAGATCAATATGATAAAGTAAATAAAAAGATAAACAGGAAGTTACGGAGGCAATCTTATGATTAGAACATTTAGAGAAAGTGACTTGTCTGCTATTATGAAGATATGGCTCGACACAAATATCAAAACACATCACTTTATTTCTGAAGAATATTGGACAAGTAATTATGATATGGTAAAAGAAATTTTACCCAAGGCGGAAATATATGTGTATGAAGATGATGTTACAAATCTGATTGACGGTTTTATCGGATTGACGGATAGTTATATTGCAGGGCTTTTTGTGAAGGATACTGCTCAGTCGAAAGGAATTGGAAAACAATTATTAGACTATGCGAAAAGTATAAAATCAGAAATGAGTTTAAGTGTTTACCAAGAGAATGTACGTGCAGTACATTTTTATAAGCGTGAACAATTTCAAATTCAATCTGAGAGTGTTGATGATAACACAAATGCAAAAGAGTTCATTATGACTTGGAACAAATAGATAAATCCCGCTTTACCGAGCTGTTATCATCTGTGAATATACCTCCCTCCGTCATTTTGACGAAGGGAGGTATAGTTATATTCTGAATCAGTCCAAATGGCAACAGGGAGAGAAATTTTCCCGTATTCCCTTTTTGAAAAAAATATGATAAAATCGTTTGATCATTCATGAAGGAGGCATCACCATGGCGCTGTTTCAACTTCCGGAAAAGGAGCCGGCAGCCGTTCGCGTGCGGGAAGCTGCGGCACGGGGAACGCTGTCCCATGCCCTGCTGTTTTCCGGCAGCGGAGACCGGATATCGGCTGCGCGGTATGCGGCGGCAGCCATGGAGTGCGAAACGGAGGGGCGGCAGCCTTGCGGCGTGTGCCGCGCCTGCCGGAAGGTGGCGGAGGAGATCCATCCGGACGTCATCACCGTTCGGGATCCGGACCATAAAAACATTGCGGTGGACGTGGTGCGCCAGATTCGGGCCGACGCCTATATCCGGCCCAATGAAGGGCGGAGAAAGGTCTATCTGTTTCCGGATTGCGCCCTGCTGACGGAGCAGGATCAAAACGTGCTCTTAAAGATCGTGGAGGAGGGCCCTCCCTACGCGGCCTTTCTCTTCTGTGCGGAGAATGCCTCCGCGGTGCTGCGGACCCTGCGTTCCCGCTGTGTGGAGCTGAAGCTCAGACCGTCGGAAACGGCGGGGAACTGTGAATCGGAGCCGGGGCTGGCGCTTTGCCGGGCTGTCGGCAGCCGCCGGCGGGGCGCTGTGGCGGAGCTGGCTGTGCGGCTGGAACGGAAAAAAATGGATCGGGAGGCGCTGTCGGCCATGCTGGAGCGCAGCCGGGAGGCGTTTGCCGCGGCGCTGTTTCTGCTGTATGGGAAGGAACCGGAAGAAAATGACCGGGAAATTGCGCCATTTCTTGCGAAAAACTTGACAAAAGGGCAGATCATGTCCACAATAGAACTGTTAGAAACGTATCGCGGAGAGTGCGTTTACAACGTTGGCGTCGGTCACGTGCTAGGGGCGCTCGCCGCGGAATTGGAGGGAATCCTTTGACAGAAGTGATCAGCGTCCGCTTTCGGGGCGGATGTAAAAATTATTTTTTCGACCCCAAGGGTCTGCAGGTGAAAATGGGCGATCAGGTGGTGGTGGAAACGGCTCAGGGCGCGGAATTTGCCACCTGTACCGAGGGCAACCATGAGGTGGAGGACGCCGCCATCGTCAAGCCCCTGTGCGTCGTTTTGCGGATGGCCACGGAAAACGACCGCCGCACGGTGGAATACAACCGGAAAAAAGAAAGCGAGGCCTTTGATATCTGCGAGAAGAAGATCGCGGATCACGGGCTGGACATGAAGCTGGTGAATGTTTCCGCCAGCTTTGACGGCAATAAGATCATCTTTTATTTCACAGCCGACGGTCGGGTGGATTTTCGGGAGCTGGTTCGTGATCTGGCCTCCGTGTTCCGTGCCCGCATCGAGCTACGGCAGATCGGCGTGCGGGATGAGGCCAAGATGATCGGCGGACTGGGCATCTGCGGCCGCCCCTTCTGCTGCTCGCAGTTTTTGGACAGCTTCCTGCCGGTGTCCATCAAAATGGCGAAGACTCAGAATCTGAGCCTGAATCCCACCAAGATCTCCGGCACCTGCGGGCGGCTCATGTGCTGCCTGAAATACGAGCAGAACGCCTATGAAGACGCCGCCAAGCGGATGCCCAAGGCAGAGAGCTTTGTTCAGACGCCGGACGGCCCCGGCAACGTCAAGAGCGTGGACCTGCTGCGGGAGACGGTGAAGGTCGCGCTGGACAGCGCCGGCCCCAACGAGCCGCTGAAAAGCTACCGCAGCTGTGAACTCTGCGTGCTGCGGAACGGCAAGGGAAGCCGCGATGGCATTGAGATCCCTGAGCGGCCCGCCCGCTATGTGGAGGAAAAGGACGAGGAGGAGCAGTTCTCCGCTCCGATTCTGTCCACGCCCTTTTATATGGACAGCCGGCTGGAGGACGCCCCCGTCCGGGAAAAAATCGGTGCGCCGGAAAGCGGAGACGGCGGGAAGTCCCGCCGCCGTTCCCACCATCGGGGCGGACGCCGCCGCGGAAAAGGCGGGCAGGGCGCCCCGAAGGGAGAGCAGCCTGCTGCGGAAAGCACGGAGAAAAAGCAGGCGGAAAAGGGCGAACGGAAAGAGAGCGGCAAAGAGGGCGGCAGACCGCCCCGCCAGAAACAGCTGCCCAGACAGCCGAAGCCGCAGCAGCAAAAGCAGTCCCAGCCCAGACCGGAGGGCGAGGGACAGGGCGGTGAAGGGAATAAACCCCGCCGCCGTCCGCACCACCGCGGCGGCCGCCGCCGGAAAAACGGCGGTGAGAACGCCGCGCCGAAAAGCGAATGACCTCTGCCCCGCCGTCCGCTCTGCGGGCGGCGGGGTTTCCGCCGCACCGCGGAGCGACCGGCTGGAGCATACCGGCGCAGGCGGTTTGGAATGACATCGCGGGAGGAACAGAGACCGTCCTCCAAAGAGAGAAAGGAGACTGCAATGGGGAGATTTACCGGCGTACTGCTGGCCAGCGATTTTGATAATACCTTGGTTTATACGGAGGAGGCGCTGCGTTCCGGCGCGCCGGTCCCTCCCCTGTCGGATGGAAACCGGCGGGCGCTGGAGGCCTTCATGAGACAGGGCGGCCGGTTTGCGGTGGCCACCGGACGGGCGCTGCCGGCCTTTTCGAAGTATGCGCCTCAGATCCCCATGAATGCGCCTGCCGTGGTGTGCAACGGCGCGGCGCTGTATGATTTTGCCGCGGGCGTGTATCTGGAAACCGCGTTTCTGGACGCGGACGCCTGCCTGCGGGGACAGGCGGTTCTGGACCGGTTCCCTGCGGTGGCGGTGGAGGCCTATCATCTGGATAACGTGATTTATGCCGTGCGTCCCAATGACATCACGCGCCGCCATGAGCATCTGACCAAGGTGGCGGTGACACAGCGGCAATCGCTGGTGGAGGTGCCTGCGCCGCTGGGCAAGCTGCTGCTGGAGGCGGACCATGAGACGCTGGAGCAGGTATGCGCGTTTCTGGAGGAGCAGGGCTGGAGTAGGGATTATGAGCTGATCTTCTCCGGCAGAGAGCTGCTGGAAATGACAGCGGCAGGCGCCCATAAGGGCGGGATGGTGCGCCGTCTGGCGGACCGTCTGGGGATCTCTATGGCACATGTTTACTGCGTTGGAGATGAAGCCAACGATCTTTCCATGCTGCAGGCGGCGGCGCAGGGCTTTGCTCCGGCAAATTGCGTGCCTGCCGTGCGGGCCTGCGGCGCGCAGGTGGTCTCTCACGCCAGAGAGGATGCGTTGGCGAATGTGATCCGCCTGTTGGAACAGCGGTATCCGGCATAAAGGGGAAGGGCGAAGAAGCCCTTCCCTTTTTTATCCGGAGCAGGGGCGCGGGCGCGTCCTTCCGCTGGGAAAAAATTTGCGGCTCCCTCTTGACAAACCGCAAAGATGTGATATTGTATTAGTCAAGCAATACAACGATGCAAACGGAGGCACTGCCATGAAGTGGTACTTTTCAGACAACGCCCCGATCTATGCCCAGCTGGTCCAGCAGATCAAGGTGGGCATCGTGACCGGAGGATTTCCGCCCGGGGAGCGGCTGCCGTCGGTACGGGATCTGGCCACGGAGGCCGGAGTCAACCCCAATACCATGCAGCGTGCGTTCGCGGAGCTGGAACGGGACGGACTGGTGTACAGCCAGCGAACGGCCGGCAGATTTGTGACGGAGGACAGAGCGATGATCGAGCAGACAAAAAAAGGGCTGGCGGAATGCCATATCAGACAGTTTCTGGAATCCATGGATCAACTGGGATTCCGTCGGGAAGAAGTGATCGCCCTGCTGCGGCAGGAGTCCGGAAAGGAGGAATTGGGCAATGGCGGTTCTGGAATGTAAGCACCTTACCAAGCAGTACGGGCATGTAACGGCGCTGGAGAATCTGAACTTCTCCATTGAGCCGGGTCATATCGTGGGATTGCTGGGGCCCAACGGCAGCGGAAAAACCACCCTCATCAAACTGGCAAACGGCCTGCTGACGCCCACCAGCGGAGAGCTTCTGGTGTGCGGCGCCGCGCCGGGCAGGGAGACCCGTGCCGCGGTCAGTTACCTGCCGGAGCGCACCAGCATCCCCCTTTGGATGACCACCACCCAGCTGCTGGACTTTTATCAGGATTTTTACGCCGATTTCCGGCGGGATGCGGCAGAGGAAATGCTGCAGCATTTGAACATCCGCCCCAAGCAGCGGGTCAAGCAGATGAGCAAGGGCACCCGGGAAAAGGTGCAGCTGATTATGGTGATGAGCCGCGCGGCCAAGCTCTATCTGCTGGATGAGCCCATCGGCGGTGTGGATCCGGCCACACGGGACTATATCCTCTCCACCATCATCGGCAATTATGATCCCGAGGCGGCGGTGGTGATCTCCACCCACTTGATCTCCGATGTGGAAAAAGTGCTGGACGAGGTTCTTTTTATCAATCAGGGCCGTCTGGTGCTTCAGTCCTCCGTGGATCAGATTCGGGAGGAGCAGGGCGTGAGCGTAGACGAGTTGTTCCGGGAGGTATTCAAATGCTGAGAAAACTGATGAAGCACGAATTTCGTGCCACAGGGCGTGTGATGCTGCCCCTGTATCTGGTGCTGCTGGTCACGGCGCTGGGCGCCAATGTCTCCACCAGAGGGCTGCTGGAGTCGGACAACCGGATGCTGGATCTGCTGGGGATGCTGCTGGTCATGGCCTTCAGCTTTGCCCTGATGGGTGTGTGTCTCATGAGCATGGTGGTGATGGTGCAGCGGTTTTACAAGAATCTGCTGCAGGACGAGGGCTATGTGATGATGACCCTGCCGGTTTCCGTCCACCAGCACATCTGGAGCAAGCTCATTGTCTCCGCCGTGTGGTTTGCGGCTACCGTGGTCATGGTGCTGCTGGCCTGCATGGTGATGGCCTTTGACGCATATGCCATTCAGGACCTGTTCCGGGGATTCGGACAATTGTTCCGGGACATCAGCCAGCATCTGACTGCTTATTACACCATCAACGGCACGGCCTTTTTCGCGGAGCTTCTGGCGGTGTGCTTTCTGGGCTGCTGTGTGGTTTGTCTGGAATTTTATGCGGCGCTGGCCATCGGCCACGGATTTCCCAACCACAAAATGGCATGGTCCGTGCTGTGGTTCTTCCTGCTGCAGTTTGCCACGCAGTTTCTGGGCGGCGCCCTTATCGTCCTGCTGGATGAATCATGGCTGCACCATCTTCTGATGGGCTGGACCGACCGGATCCAGTTCAGCGGTATGGGCGCCGTGCATCTGATGATGGGAATGCTGATCGCGGGCGAGCTGGTCTATGGGGCTGTTTTCTATTTCTTAACAACTTGGTCCTTGAAAAAGCGCCTGAACTTGGAGTAAACTAATCCATAACGCCGTCACGGTCTCCGGGGCTGCCGGAGACCGTGACTTCCGTTTGGAGGAACACATGTCTTTTTTGGAAACTGCGTTTGGAAAACTGCTGATGACCTTCGGCACCGCCATGGTGCCGGTGCTGGAGCTGCGGGGCGCCATCCCGGTGGGGGTGGCGGCGGGGCTTCCGCCCGCGGCGGCGTGCGTCACGGCGATTCTGGGCAATCTTCTGCCGGTGCCCTTTATCATGCTGCTGACCCGCCGGATCTTTGACTGGCTGCGGGACACCGCATTTTTCGGCCCCAAGATCCTCTGGCTGGAGCGGCGGGCGCATCTGAAGGGCCGCGTGGTGCGGAAATACCGCCTGCTGGGGCTGGTGATTCTGGTGGGGATCCCGCTGCCGGGGACCGGCGCGTGGACCGGCGCGCTGGTGGCGACGCTGCTGGATATCCGGATGCGCGCCGCCCTGCCTGCCATTCTGCTGGGGCTGGTGGCTGCGGGACTCATCACCACCGCCGTGACCATGGGGGTCGTGCATCTGTTTTGACCGCCCTTCCCTGCTGGAACAAAAAAAGAGCGCCGTTCGGCGCTCTTTTTTCATTTATCCGGCGGTATAGACCTTCCGCCCTGCGCTGAACACCGCGCGGATCGCGTCCGGCTGGCGGCGGTAAACGCACCGCTCCAGCCGCTCCGCTGCGGTCAGGGGACGGGACTGCGGCAGGCGGTCATCCTGCAGCACGATGGCGTGAAGCGGGTTTCCGGCGGCAAAGCCGGGCTGCTCTCCGAAATAGGCGGCTCCGGCGGAGGTTGCCAGATACCACCCCTCCGGCACGGTCAGAAAGTCCGTCTCCCAGCCGTCCATGATCCGTCTGGCCTTGGAGGCGCGGATGGCGGCGGCGGTCACATCGAACATGCTCAGGTGGTCGCCTCCGGCGATGTCGCTGCCCAGCGCCACCTTCAGTCCCTCCTTCAGCATCGTCCGCACCGGAGCCACGCCGGAGCAGAGGTTCTGGTTGGAGTCTGCGCAGTGGACCACGGTGACGCCTGCCTCCTTCATGGCAGCCCGCTCCCGCTGATCGGACCAGACACAGTGCGCCATCAGGGTCCGGTCGTTCCAGAGACCGTACTTGGCATAAGTCTCCCAATATTGGAGACAATCCGGATGCAGCTCCCGCACCCATGCCATCTCCGCCTGATTTTCGGAGAGATGGGACTGCACCGGCAGATCCTGCTTTGCAGCCAGCCCACCCAGAAACGCCATCAGTTCATCGGTGCAGGAGGGGGTGAAGCGGGGCGTCAGAATGGGCTTTACGAGGCGGAAGTCTCCGCAGGCCCCCAGCCAGCGAAGGGTCTCCCGGCGGGATTCCTCTGTGGTCTCCTGCAAAAGACCGGGGGCGCCGTTGCGGTCCATGTTGACCTTGCCCACATAACCGGTGACGCCGGCGCGCTCCAGCTCTTCCATGAGGATCAGGGTGGCGTCGGTGTGGAGCGAGGAGAACATGCACACCCGCGTGGTGCCGTTTTCCACCAGCTCCCGCGCCAGCTGCCGGTAGACCGTGCGGGCATAACCGCTGTCTGCAAAGCGGGCTTCCGCCGGGAATGTATAGGTATTCAGCCATTCCAGCAGGGGCAGATCCATCCCCATGCCCAGCATGGGGTATTGGGGGGCGTGGAGATGCAGGTCCGCAAAGGACTGCAGGATCAGCGCGTTTCCCCAGTCCTCCACAGGCGCGCCGGCGTACTGCTCCGGCAGCGTGGGAAATACGCCGGTGATGACGCCGTTTTCCGCAATCAGATATCCGTTTTCCGTGATGTCCAGCCTTTCCGGCGACCGTGCAGACACAATGGTTCCTTTCAAGATCGTGACAGCCATACAAAACACCTCGTTTTTTCAATGTCGGCAAACCCTTCATGCGCAGGACGGTACGCCCGAAACCGGAAAAAAACCGGTGCGCAGGAAGGCTTGTGCCATCTCCGGCTGCCCCGCAGGGGCGGGGAAATGGCACATTCCATTCTTCTGCCATGCCTTGCACAGCAAAAAAAGGAGCGTCCGGAAGAACAGAAACCCGTTTCTGTTCCTCCAGACACTCATAGCAGGACCTTTCGGCGGCCCCGTAGAAACTTTCGCGCCATTGCACAGCGAAATTATATGAGTCCTTTTGTGTGGTATGCCGTTATCATCAAAATACCACAAAAGATGTGGAAAAGCAAGGCAAACCTTGCGGGCGGAACGTGAACATGATAAAATCATGATAAAATAAAAAAGGGGTGGGACGGATGAAGATCCACGATCAAAGCCGGTTTGTGCAGGGTTTGGCGAACATTGGCTTGGGCGGAATGTATCTGGTTCGCGGGATCCCGCGGCGGGATGGATTTGCAATCACAATGGCTGTGCTGTGGGGAATCTTGGGAATCGTCTGTATCACCGTCTCCTTGAATGAGGAGCAAGCCGCGCAGACCCGAAAAAACAGTGAATCCCTTCGGCAGACTGCCCGGACGCGGTTCGGAAAATGGGGCGGGATCGTGCTGAACGCCGGATGGGCCGTTGTCATCGGCGGGCTGCTTCTGGTGCTGCTGCGGCCCGATCTGGCGGGACCTGCGATGCTGTTCATGCTGATCGGGTTTCTCTATGAGGGGCTGGTTGCGGAGCTGCTCCGGTCCCGCCGGTAACGAGAAATGGAATACGACATCCCCGGACGGCTGCGGCTGTCCGGGGATGTTTTGGAACCGGCCGGAGAGCACGCGCTTATACTGGCATACGGGCGGGCGTCCGCCTGAATGGAAGGAAAGGCGTTGATGTTGGGATGCTGCAAGTATTGGGCTGGGCCGCGCTGGGGACCGGCTTTACCTGTTTGATGACGACGTTGGGAGCGGCCATGGTGTTCTTTTTTGCCGGAGAGCCCCGACCGCGGTTTCAGCGGGCCATGCTGGGCTTTGCGGCCGGTGTCATGACGGCGGCTTCGGTGTGGAGCCTGCTTCTGCCGGCGATCGATCAGGCGGCGGAGGGGGTCTTCCCCGTCTGGCTGCCTGCGGCGGCGGGGATGCTGCTGGGCGTGGTGTTTCTGGCGGTGCTGGACAGTCTCCTACCCAGACTGCGGCGGAAGCCTGCGGATGCGGCGTGGCGGCAGAATACCCTGCTGATGACGGCCATTACCCTGCATAATGTGCCGGAGGGCATGGCGGTGGGTCTGGCGTTCGCGCTGGCGGCAGGGGGAGAGAATCTGGCCGGCGCGGCGGCGCTGGCGCTGGGGATCGGCATTCAGAATTTTCCGGAGGGGGCCGCCATTTCCCTGCCGCTGCGGCAGGAGGGGAAATCCCTCGGGCGTGCCTTTGCGGGCGGGATGCTGTCCGGCGTGGTAGAGCCGCTGTTCGGAATTCTGGTGGTGCTGGCGGCTGCGTGGGCGCGGCCGCTGATGCCGTGGCTTTTGAGCTTTGCCGCCGGCGCCATGCTGTATGTGGTGGTGGAGGAGCTGGTGCCGCAGGCCCATAGCCGGGCGGGAACCTGCGGCTTTGTGGGGGGATTCCTCGTGATGATGGTGCTGGATGTGGCGCTGGGATGATGGGTGTTGTGCCGGAGGCAAAGGGCTGGTATAATAGAGCGGCCAAATCAAACACGGAAAGGAACCGGGAATGGACGTAAAATTTACAGGGAGCAGCCATTATGTGGCCTCTCAGGAACTGATGGAAACCGTAAACATTGCCATGACGCTGCAAAAGCCCCTGCTCATCAAGGGAGAGCCGGGCACCGGCAAGACCATGCTGGCACGGGCGGTGGCGGAGGCGCTGGGAAAAGAACTGATTATCTGGAATGTAAAATCCACCACCAAAGCGCAGGACGGTCTGTATGTCTATGACGTGGTGCAGCGGCTGTATGACAGTCAGTTCGGCACGGCGGGCGTGGATGACATCGGCAGATACATCAAGATGGGAAAGCTGGGCGAAGCCTTTCAGGCCCAGCAGCAGGTGGTGCTGCTGATCGACGAGATCGACAAGGCGGATCTGGAATTCCCCAACGACCTGTTGTGGGAACTGGATCAAATGGAATTTTATATTCCCGAGACCAAGGAAACGATCCGCGCAAAGCAGCGGCCCATCGTAATCATCACCTCCAATGCGGAAAAGGAGCTGCCGGACGCCTTTTTGCGCCGCTGCGTGTTCCACTATATCGAGTTTCCGGATCAGACCCAGATGGAGGCCATTTTGCGGGTGCATTTTGACCATCTGGAGGATGCGCTGGTGCAGCAGGCGCTGGCGGCGTTTTATTGGGTGCGGGAGCTGCGGGGCATCGAGAAAAAGCCCGGCACCTCGGAGCTGGTGGATTGGCTGCGGGCCATGGTGGCCGGCGGCGTGGCTCCGGAGCGCATTGCCGGAGAGATCCCCTTTGCCGGCGTGCTGCTGAAAAAGGACAAAGACCTCCGGACCTTGCGCCAGACGCGGCGGTAACGGGATGTTTGCTTCATTTTTTTATTTGCTGCGGCAGCGGGGGCTGGATGTGTCCCTCAATGAATGGATGACGCTGCTGGAGGGGATGGAAAAGGGACTGCACCATTCCACCCTCACGGGGTTTTACCGCCTGTGCCGCGCCGTTCTGGTCAAAAGCGAGGCGGAATACGACCGGCTGGATCAGGTGTTTCTGGAGTTTTTCAAGGATGTGCCCTTTCAGGGGGAGCTTCCCGACGAGCTGCTGGAATGGCTGGAGCATCCTTCCGAAGACCTGCGGCGCACCGTGGAGGAGCTGCGGGCGGCGGGCTTTCCGGAGGAATCTCTGGAGGAGCTTTTGAAGCTGCTGGAGCAGCGGCTGAAGGAGCAGACCGAAGAACACAACGGCGGCAATTACTGGGTGGGCACGCAGGGCCGCACGCCATGGGGCAACAGCGGATGGCACCCCAACGGGATCCGGATCGGCGGACAGGGGCGCTACCGCACGGCCATGTCCGTGGCCGGAGAGCGGAAGTTTCGGGATTTCCGCAAGGATCACACGCTGGATTCCCGCCAGTTTCAAATGGCGTTTCGCCTGCTGCGGCAGCTTACTTCCCAGCATGACAGCGCGGAGCGGGAGCTGGATGTGGATGCCACCATCCATGATACCTGTGAACATGCCGGAACGCTGCAGGTGCGCTACCAGAAGCCCAGAAAGAACACGGTCAAGGTACTGCTGCTGATGGATTCCGGCGGCTCCATGGACTATTACGGGGGACTTTGCAGCCAGCTGTTTCAGGCGGCGACCAAGTCCAACCATTTCAAGGAGCTGCACACCTATTACTTCCACAACTGTATTTTCTCGGAGCTGTATGAAGAGCCGCAGCTGTGGCGCAGCGGCAGGGTGGCGACGGAATGGGTGCTGCAGAATTTTGACAGCAGCTATAAGGTCATCATCGTGGGGGATGCCGCCATGAATCCGTATGAGCTGCGGGAAAAACGGTTTGACTGGGAGACCCGCTGCTATGGACCCTCCGGCATGGAATGGCTGGAGCGGTTCCGGAAGCAGTATCCGTATCTCATCTGGCTGAATCCGGAGCCGATGCCGGAGCGGCCGGATTACTGGAGCCAGACGCACTATCTGCTGGGACAGACCTTTGAGATGTTTGACCTCTCCGCGCAGGGGCTGGAAGCCGGCATGAAGCGCCTGATGGTGCGGAGATAAACAACGGGGCAGGCGCCTGCCCCGTCAAAAAAGAAGGCGCAAAGGCCGGCGGCATCCAGACAGGAGGGTTTGCCGGACGCAAAAAAAGCACCCGCCCCGCTCATTTTTGAGCGGGGCGGGTGCTTTTTAACGGGAAACAGAGGATGCTTTGCATGATTGCACAAGGACTGCTGCGGAACATCAAAAGCAGTCGGACACAGGGCGGCTTCTCACGCAAGGGGAAAAGCACGCCCCCTATTCTGCAAATTCGAACATCAGGACGACCACGCTTGCTTCCAGATGGAAGACTGCGTCGGTGGTATCGTCAAGAAAAACGGGTTCCATGCCGTCTGTCAGGGGTGTTCTGCGGTCGGTCTCCCAATCATACAGCCCCCATGCCGGATCGGGAGCTTCTGCGGTTTCGTGATCCATGTCTGCGTTGACAACGCTGAGCACGGCGCCCGGAGCGCAGACATATACAGGGAATTCATAGGGGTCTCCGTTATCGTATATCCCCGTATCCATGCGCGTTTGGCAGACATTCGAGATTTCCAGAACAAGATCTCCGTGTGTGAACGTTTCTGTTGTTCCGGCAGGCGGCGGCTCCGCGGCCGCTGTGTCTTCGCCGGAGACGGCGGAACCGGCAGGCGGCTCTGTGTCTGCAAAAGCAGGGTTCCCGTTCTGACAGCCGGTCATGAACAGGAGCGCTCCGCAGAACGCAAGGAACGCGGTGACGGTTCTCATCATAGAACCTCCCTGTTGATATTTCATTGGTTCGGGGCAGGACGGTTCCGCCGTCAGCGGCCCTTGCGGGCTGCCGGAAACGGGGATGACCCCGCGCGGCCGGCGTGCGGGATGGGTCAGCCGCGGGACCATGTTTCGACGGGAAGCCCGCTGAGGTAGCGGCGCACCACATCCAGCGCATGATTGCTGGCCAGATCCTGAATCCGGTCCCGCCGCCGTTTGCCCAGATCCAGCGGGCGGCAGAAGGTGCCCTCCGGAGTTGCAAGGGCGATGTACACGATGCCCACCGGCACGCCGCGCTCGTCCGGATCCGGTCCTGCGGCTCCGGTAACGGAGACGCCCAGATCGGCGCCTGTGATGCGGCGGACGCCCTCCGCCATGGCACGGGCGCATGGCTCCGATACGGCGCCGTGGGCGTCCAGAAGGGCCTGCGGTACGCCCAGCACATCGGCCTTTACGGAGGTCCAGTAGCTGACCACGCCGCCGCGGTAGACGGCGGAGGCCCCCGGCAGGGCTGTGATGCGCTCCGCCACGCGGCCGCCGGTGCAGCTTTCCGCGGTGGCCAGCGTCAGCTGCTGTTCCCGCAGCAGGCGGAAGCAGACGGATTCCAGACTTGGAACGTCCACGCCGTACACCACATTTCCCAGAAATGCCGTTACCTCCGCCACCACGGGAGCCAGCATGGCTTCGGCATCGTCTGCGGTGGCGGCTCTGGCGGTGGCCCGCAGGCGGACCTCGCTGGGTTTGGCATAGGTCGCCAGAGAGGGGTTTTCCATGCAGGACATTTTGTCCCGCAGCAGCTGCTCCATGGGGCTTTCCCCCAGACCGAAGGTCATGATGTCGTGGGACAGGATCACCTCGCGGGACAGGCCCCGCAAATAGGGGATCACATGACGGTGCAGCATGGTGCGCATCTCAAAGGGCGGGCCGGGCAGCATCAGGACGTGAGTCCCGCCGGCTTCAAAGGCGCAGCCCGGCGCCGTGCCCACCGGATTGTCGAACACGGTGCATCCCTCCGGCAGCTCTGCCTGCCGAATGTTGTTTTCCGGCATCTCCATGTGGACGTTTTTTGAAAAATAGGTTCGGATCTCTTCCAGAATTTCCTGATGCAGCACCAGCGGCACGCCGAAGGCATCGCAGATGGTCTGCTTGGTCAGGTCGTCATAGGTGGGGCCGAGGCCGCCGGTGGTGAGGATGATGTCCGCCCGCTGACGGGCGGTATCCAGAGCCTCCCGCAGCCGCTGGGGGTGATCCCCCACCACGGTGTGCCAGAAAACCTGAATTCCGAGACCGGCCAGAGCCTGCGACAGCTCCTGCGCATTGGTGTTGGCAACGGAACCCAGCAGCAGCTCGTTGCCGACGGCGATGATCTCCGCGGTATGTGACATGGTATCTTCCTTCTTTGCAACAGTGTGTCCGGCTCCGGACGGGAAAGCGGCAGGCGCCGGATGGAAAACGGGCTTACGGCTTCACGCGGACCCAGCTCTCCCCTTCCAGTGCTTTGGCCACCAGCCCCTCCACATCCAGCGCGCTTTCCGCCTTGCGGACGTCCTCCGGATCGGGGCGGGTGCAGGGGTGACGGGGGGTAAAGACGGTGCAGCAGTCCTCATAGGGCAGGATGGAGGTATCGAAGGTGCCAATCTCCCGGGCAAGACGGATGATCTCCACCTTGTCCATGCCGATCAGGGGACGCAGCACGGGCATTTCCGCCACTGCATCGGTGACGCCCAGCGCCATCATGGTCTGGCTGGCCACCTGCCCCAGAGACTCGCCGGTAATGAGGGCCTTGGCTCCGGCCTTTTTCGCCACAGCCTGCGCAAGACGCATCATGAACCGCCGCATGATGAGGGTGAAATATTCCTCCGGACAATGCTTGCGGATCTCCTCCTGAATCTCGGTAAAGGGAATGATGTGAACGATCATCCGGCCGCAGTATGCCGTGAGAAGACGGGCCAGCTCCAGTACCTTGTCCTGCGCCTGCTGAGAGGTGTAGGGCGGGGAGACAAAGTGGACCATTTCCAGCTCCACGCCCCGGCGGGCCATCATCCATGAGGACACCGGAGAGTCCAGCCCGCCGGACAGCAGGGAGACGGCGTGGCCGCCCATGCCCACCGGCAGGCCGCCGGCGCCGGGCACCGAGGGCGCGTGGACGTAGGCCGCCTTTTCCCGAATCTCCACAAAGACCGTCAGGTCCGGATGGTGGACGTCCACCGTGACATGGGGGAACCGCTCCGCCAGCTCTCCCCCCACCTCCTGAGAGATCTGGATGGAGTTCAGGCGGAACTGCTTGTCCGCCCGCTTGCTCTCCACCTTGAAGGAGCGGGCGGCGGCAAACTGGCCGGCCAGATAGGTCTGCGCAGTCTCCACAATGGCCTCGATGGTTTTTTCGCAGGGCACGGCGCGGGCCACGGCAGCCACGCCGAAGACCTGACGGCAGGACTGCCATGCAGCCTCCAGATCGCAGTCCTCGCCCTGCGGCTCTACATAGATGGTGCTCTGGCGGATATAGACCTGAAAGCTGCCGTGTTTTTTCAGCCGCCAGCGGACATTGGATACCAGCTTATCTTCGAAGGAACGGCGGTTCAGGCCCTTTAGGACCACCTCGCCCAGCTTCAGAAGAAACATTTCTTGGTTGTGCATCATGGGAACGATCCTCCGCATTCAAACAGTTTCATACCCAGCATTATATCCCATTTCCCTCCGAAGGAAAAGCCTGATTTGGCAAAAAACAGCGGTTTCGGGGAAACGGGGCTTTTTTGTCTTTACAGGTCGCTGCGCAGCAGGAACAGCTGCAGGACCTTTTCAGCCAGACGCAGCTCCCGAGGAGAACACCGGTCCAGCAGCGCCTGCAGGGAGGTTTGATCGGCGGGGCGGTCCTGCTCCTCGCCGAAGAGAATGTACTCCATGGACAGCCGGGAGGTTCGGGAGACCTTGATCAGCGTATCAATGGACATCTGGGAGGTGCCCACCTCGATCTGCCCGTAATAGCCCGCGCCGATGTCTGCCAGCTCCGCGAACTGTTCTCTGGTCAGACCCAGCAGGGCGCGCTGCTGCCGCAGCCGGTGCCCCACGGCGATCCGCTCTTGTTTTGTCATAGTTGTCACGCTCCTTTTCCCACAAGTCTAGCGTGGGGAGAATGGATGCAGAATATGTTGACAGATATTGATTTTTGCTACTTTTTGGTGTATTTTGTTGATTAGAAAACGGCTGAATCCATTGCAACGCAACGGATTCAGCGTTTTTGCAGATTGGCGTATTTGTGATGCTCATTTGTAACAAAACTGCTGTGAAACTGCCTGCGAAAATCAGAAAGTCCCCTGCTTTTTCCAGTGGAAGAGGAAAAATCAGGAAGTCCATTATTTGCTGCACAATTGTAACAAACTCGGGAGGGTGGATATGCAGGATTACGTGGTGAACCGTCCCCGTGAAGGGGCCATGAAGGAGATCCTCAGCAAAAATTTTGATAATGCGGCAGGGGCGGTGCTGCGCCTTGCGTGGCAGGCGGGGCTGCTGCGGGAGGAGATCCGCACCCTCACATGGGCGCAGATCGACTTTCGGGAACGGGTCATTGTGCTGCCGGACCGGCAGGTGCCGCTGCTGGAGGAGCTGGCGGCGTACCTGTCGGCGCTGCGGGCGGACCGCAATCACTGCTCGGAGGTGGTTGTGCTCTCCGATCGGGACAAAAAGCCGCTGACGGCGCCGTCCATTTCCCGTCTGGCGCGGCAGGCGCTGGATGACGGCGGCGAGACGGCGGTGCGGCTCATTGATCTGCGCCATGATTTTGTGCTGCGCCTGCTGGAGACCCATGACTGGCAGTATGTCTCACGGGTAACGGGGATGGAGGCGGCGGCGCTGAACCTGCACTTCGGGGCGCATCTGGAGGAAAAGCGGGTCTCCACCCGCGCGCGGCGGGACACGCCTGCGCAGATCGACGAATTTGCCCTTTGGAAGCTGCTGCAGGCGGAGCGGGACACGCCGGTTGGCGCGGCGCTGTGGCTGACATGGCAGCTGGGGCTGCAATTGGAGGAGATCGTCTCCCTCACGTGGCAGCAGGTGGATCTGGAGGGCGGGCTGCTGCGCCTTGCGGATCGGGACCTGCCCCTGACGGGCGGAGTGCTGGGGGCGCTGGAAGCGCTGCGGGCGGCGTCTCCGGCATCGGAGCAGGTCCTCACCTCCCGCCGTACGGGCAGACCCTATGACCGCACGCGGCTTTCCCGCTTGGTGCGGGCGGCGCTGGTGCGGGGCGGGCTGGACGATGTGACCCTGCGGGACTTGCGGCAGGACTGCGCCATTCGGGTGGGCGGCGAGCCGGAGGTGGTGGCGTGGCTGCGGCAGAACCGCTCCATCACCCGCAATCAGGCGGCGTCGCTGCTGGGGGTTTCCCGCACCACGGCGTACCGCCGGCTCAAGCAGATGGTGCGCAGGGGCCGCCTCACCCAGATCGGCACCCGCTACTATTTAAAAGAGGCGGTGGTTCCGCCGGAGCAGCAGGAGGCGGTGATTCTGGAGTACCTCAGCCGGGAGGGCTTCGCATTCCGTCAGGACATCGCCCGTCTGTTGCAGATCGACCCGGCCCAGTGCCGTCCGGTGCTGCAAAAGATGGTGGCGGAGGGGCGGATCGTGCAGCAGCGCCAGCGGTATCTGCTGCCGGTGCAGAAGGCACGGGCGTAACGGGGGAACTCCCCCCGCACCCTGCGGAATGTTACAACCAAACAGCACGACAAGTGCATCAAAACACCCCGTTTTGCGATTCCATTACAACTCCCGCCAATTGCTGGACTTTTTTCCACCCCGCTGGTAGAGTGAACCTGCAAAGCGGGGAACGCAATGGGGATGCCGGCATAGAAACAGGAACGGCTAGCCACTGTCTGTGGGCCGGGAGCTCCGGCAGGGACCTGCTTTGACAACGCAGGCGGACGCATCCGCCAAATTCAAAAGGAGGAAACCCAAATGAAGAAGTTCCTTGCTCTGGTACTGGCTCTGGTAATGACCATGTCTCTGGTCACTGTCAGCGCCGGTGCCAAGGACTTCAAGGATGACGACAAGGTCACTTATGACGAAGCCGTCGCCGTGATGTCCGAAGTGAAGGTGCTGGACGGCTATGCCGACGGCTCCTTCAATCCTCATGGTGAGCTGACTCGTGGCTCTGCCGCCAAGATCATCTGCAACCTGATGCTTGGCCCCACCACCTCAGCTGAGCTTCACGCAGACACCGCTCCCTTCAAGGA
>JAPFEH010000014.1 GCA_026169195.1 Dysosmobacter sp.
GACTTTATGAGATGTGGGGATGATTGTAATTTTTCCAGTATTCACAGAATCGGTAGGTATGATTGAGGAGCGGCGCAGCAAAGCGCTCACCTTTGCCAGTAACACTTTCGGACTGAATGGTTTGGTAATATAGTCATCTGTTCCCAGCTCATAACCTTTCAGTTTATCTTCTTCCTCGCTTTTCGCAGTCAGCATGATGATGGGGAGGTTACTCATTTCCCTTGCCATCTTGCAGACAGAAAAACCATCAAGGTGGGGCATCATCACATCCAGTATCATCAAGTCCATAGGATTATTTTTCAATATCATTAGAGCGTCCACGCCATCGTCAGCCGTAAAGCAGGTGTGACCGCCTCGCTGCATATACTCGGCAATAATGTTCTGCATATTCTTTTCATCTTCCACAATTAAAATATTTGCCATAGAGAGGGGCCTCCTTTCACCTGTTTTTATTGTAGTGCTTTATTTCAGACAATACAAGAATGTATTACGGAAAACAATGCTTGTTTGAGAGTTCTGCGGTATTATTCTTGTGTAAATGCTAAAGTTGCGAAACAGAGGGCTTCACATAAGGCCGCTTCTGCATTAAAAAATATCCCGTTTCAGCGGGCAATTTCCGTCCTTGTAAACGTATTATTGGCGAAGCAAAAAACAAGGGTTTGGGAAGTTCCCAACAGGCAAGAATCTCCGCTCCGGCAGCAGGCTGGAAACGGAGATTTTGCGGGAGTGTGGCTACACTCCCTATGCTTGCTCTGTTGTGGCTTCCCCGGAAAGGACGGGAACGGAATGGAACAGAAGCCAAAAGTACAAGAGAACGATTATCTCCCGAAAAGAGGAAATCCACTGCAAGAAACTGTCTGCTACAAGATCGGCGGGACAGTCTTTGAAATCGAAACTTCCTGCGGCGGAACGGAAGCGATCTATGACAAAATGGTGCGGCTCATCCGCTCAGAAACCATCACAGATGCTGACAAAGACCACAAAGCACGGTATAATAAGGACAGCAACCTGTTTGTCGGGCGTTCATTACAGGAGGAATGAACCATGACAGTAAACACAAAATATCCCGACAACATCACCGCTTTATACGCCCGCCTGTCCCAAGAGGATGCGCTGGACGGCGAGAGCAACAGCATTGCCAATCAGAAGAAAATCCTGCTCAAATACGCAACGGAAAATCATTTTTCCAATCCCACATTTTTTATTGATGACGGTGTTTTCGGTGTCACTTTCGATAGACCCGGTTGGAATGAGATGATACGCCTTGCAGAAGCGGGGAAAGTCCAGACCGTAATTGTCAAAGATATGTCCCGTATGGGGCGGGATTACCTGAAAGTGGGCTACTATACCGAGAGTTTCTTTGCGGAACGTGATATTCGATATATCGCCATCAATGACGGTGTGGACAGCGACAAGGGAGACAACGATTTTACCCCTTTTCGCAATCTGTTCAACGACTTCTACGCCCGCGATACCAGCAAGAAAATCCGTGCCGTCATACGTGCCAAAGGAAACGCCGGGGAACACCTCTGCACCAATCCGCCCTATGGGTATATGAAAGACCCAGCGGATAAAAAGAAGTGGATTGTGGACGAGGAAGCCGCCGAGATCGTGAAGCGTATTTTTGACCTGTGCATTGCGGGAAAAGGCCCCATGCAGATTGCCAAGCTGCTGACTGCCGAACACATCCTTACAGTCAAGGCACATTATGCCCAGCGTGCCGGAAAAACGCTGCCTGAAAAACCGTATCACTGGGACCCAAAATCTGTTGCAGGGATATTGGAGCGTCAAGAGTATACCGGCTGCACGGTGAACTTCAAGACCTATTCCAAGTCCCACAAGCTGAAAAAGCGACTGCATAACGTCCCGGAAAACCAGCGGATTTTCCCCAATACACAGCCTGCCATTATTGATGAACAAGTCTTTGTGCGGGTACAAGAATTGCGCGAGAACAAGCGCCGTCCGGCCAAGCAAGCTGAACGGCAAGGGCTGTTTTCTGGCCTGCTGTACTGCGCCGATTGCGGAAGCAAACTGCATTTCGCCACAGGCAAAAACATGACGCCGCAGCAAGACTGCTATCGGTGTTCCCGGTATAAGAGCAATACAGGCGACTGTACCATGCACTTCATCCGGGTAGAAACGCTGAAACTGTTTGTTTTGCAGCGGATTTTCGATGTGACGGCGCTGTTCTTTGATGATGCTATGGCATTTGAGGAAGCCGCGAAAAAGCAGCACTTCCAAGAAGTCGAAAAAGATTCTCAGAAACGCAAGCGTGAAATCGCCCAAGCAGAAAAGCGCATTGCCGAACTTGACCGCATTTTCAAGCGCATCTATGAAGACGACATCAGCGGGGCCATCAGCCATGAACGGTTCTTGAAACTCTCTGCCGACTATGAGGCGGAACAAAGAGAACTGACAGAGCAGGTTAAGACATGGCGGGAAGTGGTAGAAACCTTTGAACAGGATCGATCCGACTTTGACAGCTTTGCAGCCATTGTACGGAAATATGTGGGTATCCGGGAATTGACACCCACTATCGTCAATGAGTTTGTAAAGAAGATTATCGTCCATGCGCCGGATAAGTCCAGCGGCCACCGCAGGCAGAAGATTGAACTAGTCTGGAACTTCATTGGGGAAGTGAACCTGCCGGGCGACGATCAGACCGTGGAACGGAAAAGAAAAGACAGGACGGCATGACCTTTCAGCCATGCCGCCCTGCGACAATCAAATTACTTCCTTATGGGCGCGCTCCTTTCGATTGATCCCTGCTTTTTTTCGCACATTCGTATGCTGAAATGCTCCTTACTGCAATACAGGCAAAGAAGGCGCCGTGATGTTGAACGGATCCAGCAGTCCGAACAGTTTGTTCGGGCGCTTTTTTATACAATATCTCCTGTATTATAGATGGATCCCCACCGTGCGCATGATCGTCTCCACCATCTTCGCGGTATCCTCTTCTCCATCACAGCTGGCTACGATCAGATCCGCATACCGGGCATAGAATGCCTCACGATCTTTATAAATTTCGTAAATTGTCCTGCCATCAGGCGCCGCAATTCCACGATCTGTCAAATCCTCCGGCATCCGGCTGCTGATTTGCGACAGGGGTGTTTCCAGCCACACCACCACGCCGGTTTTCCGCAGGTGCTCCATCGCGCGTTCAGAAAGAACCAGACTGCCGCCGGTCGCAATGACTGTGCTCTCCATGGCAATGGACGCCCCTACCTCCTCTTCAATGCGCAAAAACACATCCAACCCTTCCGTCCGCAGGATCTCCGGCAGCGTCTTTCCGGTCTGCGCAACGATCAGATCATCTACATCCACAAAGGCCGCGCCCAGCCGCTCTGCCAGTGCCCTGCCCACCACACTTTTACCCGTTCCGGGCATTCCGATTAAGATTACGTTCTTCATATCGCTTTCCATTCTGTTTACGCTAGTCTCAGCCCATTGGCCTGTTCTATTATACCATTCCGCGGACATTTGTCCACCAAAAAATCACAGAACCCCCCAACCTCAGCATCGGTCTTTCCCCTTTTACAAAGCCACGAAAAAAAGGCGGAGGGAAACTGTCAGTTTTGACAATTGCGGGAAACCCGCAAATCTTATACAATAGGTACGACCTTTAATGGTACTACTTTTATGCAAGCAAGAGGTGATCGGAATGAGCAGTCAGCCGACCCAATCCAAAACCATCCGCGCTCAGCTGTTGACCGCCATGAAAGAGGGGGAATACTCTGCTTGCCCGCGCCTCCCCCGCGAAAGCGTTCTGGCTGAGAAGCTCGGCATCAGCCGCACTCAGCTGCGGGATATTCTGGCCTCTCTGGAACGGGAGGGCTTTATTACCCGCCGCCATGGCGTTGGCACCATCATCAACCGTCACGTACTCGAGGTTCATACCCGTATGGACATTGAAGTTGAATTTCTGGATATGATCCGGCAAAGCGGCTTTACCCCGGCAGTATCCTCTGTTCAAGTATCGGAAGGCATTGCAGATGCAGCCATTGCTGCCAAACTCCACATGGAGGAGGGCGACCCGATCCTCCGGGTCGCACGCCTGTGCACTGCTGACGGCAGACCGGCCATTTACTGCGAGGACGTAATCAACAAATCCCTTGCCAAAGGAGATTACACCATCAAGGATCTGAAACTGCCCATCTTCCATTTTTTGCAGCAATTCTGCGGAGTATCTCCCTATTTGGATCTGACAGATTTGAAGCCTGTTGTGGCAGATGCGGCTCTGGCCGAAATTCTGCAGGTACCGATTGGTGCCCCGCTCCTTCATATGGACGAGGTGGATTTCGATATTGACGGCAATCCGGTGTTTTGTTCCAGTGAGTATTTCGCAGACGGATTTTTCCGCCATACAGTCCTGCGAAAAAAGCTTTAAAATTCTTCCTACTAATTAAAAAAGGAGCATTGATATGAAAAAAGTTGCCGTGATTATGGGCAGCGATTCCGATTGGCCCGTGGTCAAAAGTGCCTGCCAGCAGCTCTCTGCCTTCGGGATTCCCTATGAAGCCCACATTCTCAGCGCCCACCGCACCCCCGCCGCCGCCGCGGATTTTGCCGGAAACGCCCGCAAAAACGGCTTTGGCGTGCTGATCTGTGCCGCCGGCATGGCCGCCCATCTGGCCGGTGCTTTTGCCGGCAATTCCACCCTCCCTGTGATCGGTATTCCCATGAAGGGCGGCGCGATGGACGGTCTGGACGCCCTGCTGGCAACCGTTCAGATGCCCAGCGGAATTCCCGTTGCCACCGTTGCGATCAACGGCGCCAAAAACGCAGCTGTGCTGGCCGCCCAGATTCTGGCTGTCTCCGATGACGCACTCGCTGAAAAGCTGGATGCCCAGCGGGCGGACATGGCTGCACAGATCGCCGACAAAGAAGCGCGGCTGCAAACGGAAGCCGCCGATTTGTAATCTTGTTTTCACAGCATTCCTGTTTCATCAACTACATTCTGGAGGTAAACTATGATGGATCTCGTATACACCGGCAAAACCAAAAACGTCTATGCACTGGAAAACGGCAACTACCTGCTGAAATTCAAGGATGACTGCACCGGCAAGGACGGCGTCTTTGATCCCGGCGAAAACTCTGTGGGACTGACCATTGACGGCGTAGGTGACGTGAACCTGCGGATGTCCATTTATTTCTTCGAAAAAATCAACGCTGCCGGAATCCGGACCCATTATGTCAGCGCTGATCTGGCCAACACCACCATGGAGGTCAAGCCTGCCAAGGTTTTCGGCCACGGTCTGGAAGTGATTTGCCGCCACAAGGCCGTGGGAAGCTTCCTGCGCCGCTATAAAGATTACGTGGAAGAGGGCGCGGATCTTCCCGCCTATGTGGAAACCACCTTCAAAAATGACGATCTGGGCGACCCTCTGGTCACCAAGGACGGTCTGGTGGTACTGGGCGTCATGACAGAGCAGCAGTATGATGACATGAAGGAAATGACCCAGAAGATCACTCAAATCGTGGCAGACGATTTGAAGGAAAAGGGTCTGGTGCTCTATGACATCAAATTTGAGTACGGCTATGACGCCGACGGCAATGTCATGCTGATCGACGAGATCGCCTCCGGTAATATGCGGGTGTACAAGGATGGCCAGTACATTGACCCCATGACCCTCTCTGAGCTGTTCTTCGCATAATGGGCGGTTTTTTTGGTGCGATCTCCAAGCGGGATTGCGTGCTTGATCTTTTTTTCGGCGTGGACTACCACTCCCATCTGGGTACCCGCCGCGGCGGCATGGCCATCTATGATGCCGCCGACGGGTTCCAGCGGCAGATCCACAACATCGAAAACACTCCCTTCCGCACAAAGTTTGAATCCGACCTGCACGATTTTCATGGCTGCAGCGGCATCGGCTGCATCTCCGACACCGATCCCCAGCCGCTTCTGGTGCGGTCCCATTTGGGGTTGTACGCCATTTCCACAGTCGGTATCATCAACAACGCCGAACAGCTGGTAAAAGAGTATTTCTCTGACCACGGTCACCAGTTCATGGCGATGAGCAGCGGCAAAGTGAACTCCTCGGAGCTGACCGCCGCCCTCATCAACCAAAAGGACTCCTTGGTGGAAGGCATCCGCCACGCACAGGAGGTCATCAACGGCTCCATGACCATTCTGCTTTTGACGCAGGACGGCATCATTGCCGCCCGGGATAAGCTGGGCCGTCTGCCGGTGCTGATCGGTCAGGATGACAACGGGTGCTGCGTCTCCTTTGAATCCTTTGCCTACCACAAGCTTGGCTATCGGGATGCCTATGAACTGGGACCTCGGGAAATCGTCCGCATCACGCCGGAAGGCTGGGAGACCCTGTCCCCCGCCGGAAAGGACATGAAGATCTGCGCGTTCCTCTGGACATATTACGGTTATCCCAATTCCAATTACGAAGGCATCAACGTGGAGGTCATGCGCTACCGCAACGGTGAGATCATGGCCCGTGACGAGGTGGCGCAGGGCCGTCTGCCCAAGGTGGATTATGTAGCCGGCGTGCCGGACTCCGGTATTCCCCACGCCATCGGTTTTGCAAACCGCAGCGGCAAACCCTTTGCGCGCCCCTTCGTCAAATATACTCCCACATGGCCCCGCTCCTTTATGCCTGCCAATCAGGAAGTCCGCAATCAGGTTGCCAAAATGAAGCAGATCCCTGTTCCGGAGTTGATCGAGGGCAAAAAGCTCCTGTTTGTAGACGATTCCATTGTCCGCGGCACACAGCTGCGGGAAACCGTGGAATTCCTCTATGAAAGCGGAGCTGCGGAGGTCCATATGCGTTCCGCCTGCCCCCCCATTATGTACAGCTGCAAATATCTGAATTTCTCCCGCGGAAATTCAGATATGGATCTGCTGGCCCGCCGGAAGGTTCAGGAACTGGAAGGCGATGAAGGCCAGAAGCATCTGGAGGAATATGCCGACGCCTCTACCGAACGGGGACAGTGCCTGCTGCACACCATCTGCAAGGAAATGGGGTTTGACTCTCTGGGCTATCAGTCTCTGGAGGGTCTGCTGGAGGCCATCGGCATCGACAAGGAAAAAATCTGCACGTACTGCTGGACCGGCAAGGAATAAGCCGTTCTGTTCTCATCATTATCACAATCCGGAGGTTCTCGATCATGGAAAACTCCTACTCTCTATCCTATGCCGCAGCCGGTGTGAATATCGAAGCCGGCTATGAGGGCGTAAAGCTCATGAGTTCCCACGTGAAGCGCACCCATATTCCCGGCGTGGTCTCCGATATCGGCGGCTTCGGCGGGCTGTTCGCACCGGATCTTCAGGGAATGAAAGAGCCGGTTCTGGTATCCGGCACAGACGGTGTCGGCACCAAGCTGCGTCTGGCAGAGCTGATGGACAGGCATGATACCATCGGCATCGACTGCGTTGCCATGTGCGTGAACGATGTGATCTGCTGCGGCGCAAAGCCCCTGTTCTTTTTGGATTACATTGCCATTGGAAAGAATGTTCCTGAAAAGGTGGCCACCATTGTCTCCGGTGTCGCAGAAGGCTGCGTTCAGGCCGGCTGTGCCCTGATCGGCGGTGAAACCGCGGAGCATCCCGGCATGATGGCCGCCGATGATTATGATCTGGCAGGCTTCACGGTAGGGCTGGTGGACAAGCCCGACATCATCGACTCCGGCCGCATGGCTCCCGGCGATGTGATCCTTGCCCTGCCCTCCAGCGGTTTTCACTCCAACGGCTACTCCCTCGTCCGCAAGGTGTTCGACGTTGAGCACGCCGATCTGCAGGAATACTTTGAAGAGCTGGGCTGCACGCTGGGGGAGGCCCTTCTGAAGCCCACTGTCATCTATGTGAAACCGGTGCTGCGCTGCATCGAAGCCGCGGATGTAAAGGGCATCAGCCATATCACCGGCGGAGGATTCTTTGAAAACATCCCCCGCTGTCTGCCGGATGGTCTCAGCGCTAGAATTGAAAAAGCCGCGCTCCGCACGCCTCCCATCTTCCGGATGCTGCAGGAAAAGGGCGGGATCGATGAGCATGATATGTTCAATACCTTCAATATGGGCGTTGGTATGATCGTCATTGTTCCCAAGGAAGATGTAGACAAAGCCATCTCCGCGCTGGACTGCGGCGCATATGTGATCGGCGAAATCACCGAAGGCGGCGAGCGGGTGGCCCTATGCTGAAAAAAGCCCGCATTGCCGTATTTGTCTCCGGCGGAGGCACCAATTTGGAAGCGCTGCTGAACGCGCAGGAATCCGGCGCCATTCCCCATGGAGAGATCGTGCTGGTATGTGCCAGCAATCCCGCCGCTTACGCACTGACCCGGGCCGCCAATCACGGTGTGCCCGGCGTCGCCGTTCCCAAGAAGCAATTCTCACAGGCAGAATTTGAGGCGGCCCTGACGGAGCAGCTCCGGACCTATCGGGTCGATCTCATCGTTCTGGCCGGTTTTCTGTCGATCCTGTCAGCAGACTTTGTAAAACAGTGGCCTGACCGCATCGTCAATGTCCATCCTTCTTTGATCCCCTCCTTCTGCGGCAAGGGGATGTATGGGCTCAAAGTCCACGAAGAGGTTCTCCGCAAGGGCGTAAAAGTTACCGGCGCCACCGTCCATTTGGTCAATGAGATTCCGGACGGCGGCCGCATTCTGCTGCAAAAGGCGGTGGAAGTCCTGCCCGGAGATACTCCGGAAACGTTACAGCGCCGGGTGATGGAGCAGGCAGAGTGGATTTTGCTGCCTCAAGCCACGGAACTATTATCGAAACAGATTTTGGAAAGCTGAGGGTCATTTTTATGAATGAACTGGAACTGAAATACGGCTGCAACCCCAATCAGAAGCCCTCCCGCATCTATATGAAGGACGGCTCTGATCTGCCCATTACCGTGCTCAACGGCAAGCCCGGCTACATCAACTTTCTGGACGCCTTCAACTCCTGGCAGCTGGTGCGGGAACTGAAGGCCGCCACCGGCCTGCCCTCCGCCGCCTCTTTCAAGCATGTCTCCCCCGCCGGCGCGGCTGTGGGCCTGCCCCTGAGCGAAACCGACCGGAAGATCTATTTTGTAGACGCGGACGCTGTGCTGAGCCCCATCTCCTGTGCTTATATCCGCGCCCGCGGCGCTGACCGCCTGTGCTCCTATGGTGACTGGGCCGCCCTTTCCGATGTGTGCGACGCCGCCACTGCCAACTATCTCAAATACGAGGTATCCGATGGTGTCATCGCTCCCGGTTATACCGCTGAGGCTCTGGAGATTCTGAAAACCAAGAAAAAGGGCAACTACAATGTTGTGCAGATCGATCCGGAGTATGTTCCTGCCCCGCAAGAATACAAAGATGTGTTTGGTATCACCTTCCAGCAGGGCCGCAACAATTTTAAAATCGACGAGTCTCTGCTCTCCAACATTGTGACCAAAAATCAGGATCTGCCCGAGGCTGCCAAGATCGACATGATCGTCTCTCTCATCACCTTGAAATATACGCAGTCCAACTCTGTCTGCTATGTGAAAGACGGGCAGGCGATCGGCGTGGGCGCAGGCCAGCAAAGCCGGATCCACTGCACCCGCCTTGCCGGTCAAAAGGCTGATAACTGGTATCTGCGGCAGCATCCCAAGGTTCTGGGCCTTCAGTTTGTGGACGGCATCCGCCGCCCTGACCGGGACAATGCCATCGACATCTATACCTCCGATGAATACGAGGACATTCTGGCTGACGGCGTGTGGCAGAACACCTTCAAGGTCAAGCCCGAGGTTCTGACAGCAGAAGAAAAAAAGGCATGGATCGCCACCCAGTCCGGCGTGACCGTCGGCAGCGACGCCTTCTTCCCCTTCGGCGATAACGTGGAGCGTGCCCGGAAGTCGGGCGTACAGTACATTGCCGAGCCCGGTGGTTCCATTCGCGACGATCATGTCATCGCCACCGCAGATAAGTACGGTATGACCATGTGCTTCACCGGCATGAGACTGTTCCACCACTAATGTCTCTCGAGGGGGATCAAGCTCCCCCTCGACCTCCCCCACCACCAGTGACATCGGTCACTGGTGAACGCCGCCCAAGGCGGCTAGGTCAATGTATTTTTGGCAGGCACATGTCCTGCCAAAAATAATTGCCAATGAATTCTGGTAGCGCAATGGCTTTTTCTGGAGCCAGAGCACATCGTAAGAGGAGGATAACATCTATGAAACTTCTGATCGTTGGCGGCGGTGGCCGCGAGCACGCCATTATCAAAAAACTCAAGGAAAATCCGGAGGTTGCGGTGATTTATGCCCTGCCGGGAAATGGAGGCATTGCGCAGGACGCAGTCTGCGTCCCCGAAATCGGCGCCAAGGATATCCCTGCCATTGTGGACTTTGCAAAAACGCACGCGATCGACTTTGCCGTCGTGGCACCGGATGATCCTCTGGCTCTGGGCTGTGTGGATCGTCTCCACGAGGCGGGTATCCCCTGCTTTGGCCCCGATGCCAAAGCTGCCCGCATTGAGTCAAGCAAGGTGTTTTCCAAAAACCTGATGAGGACCTACGGCATCCCCACTGCGGCCTATGAGGTTTTCCACGATCCGAAGGCTGCTCTGGAATACCTGAGCACCGCTTCTTTCCCGATCGTCATCAAAGCGGATGGTCTGGCGCTTGGAAAGGGCGTCCTGATCCCTCAGAATCTGGACGAAGCAGCCAGCGCCGTCAAAACCATCATGGAGGACAAGGCCTTTGGCGACTCCGGCAACGAGATCGTCATTGAAGAATTTCTCACCGGCCCCGAAGTCAGTGTTCTGGCCTTCACCGACGGTACCGCCATTCGTCCCATGGTGTCCTCCATGGACCACAAGCGGGCAGGCGACGGAGACACCGGTCTCAACACCGGCGGCATGGGCACCGTGGCCCCCAACCCATTCTATACCGCGGAAATCGCTCAGGTATGCATGGACACGATTTTCCTGCCGACGCTTGCCGCTATGCGGGCTGAAGGCTGCCCCTTCAAGGGCTGTTTGTATTTCGGGCTGATGCTGACCCCCGACGGTCCCAAGGTCATCGAATACAACTGCCGTTTTGGCGATCCGGAGACGCAGGTCGTGCTGCCGCTGCTGAAAACGGACCTGTTGACGATCATGCAGGCCGTGGAGCAGGAAACGCTGGCTGATCTGGATGTTGAATGGTCTGACGGCGCTGCCGCCTGTGTGATCCTCGCTTCCGGAGGCTATCCCGGTCATTATGAAAAGGGCAAGGTCCTGACCATACCGGAAGCCCTTCCCGCCAACGTGACCGTCTATCATGCCGGCGATAAGCTGGACGGCGGGGTGCTGGTCACCAGCGGCGGTCGGGTACTGGGGATCACTGCTGCGGCTCCGACGCTGAAGGAAGCCCTGACGGACGCTTATACCGCTGCGGAAGCGGTCGATTTTGAAGGCAAGTACATGCGCCACGACATTGGCCGGCGGGCGCTGGCCGCCATGGAGGATTGAGCAATGGTACGTCGCATTTATGTAGAAAAAAAAGCAGCTCTGCGGCAGGAGGCCGCCGGACTTTTGAGTGAACTGCGCTCCCTGCTGGGCGTGACCGCACTGACCGGTCTGCGCCTGATCAACCGCTATGACGTTGAAGGACTGGACGAAGAAACCTTCCGCCGCGCGGTGCAGACCGTGTTTTCTGAGCCGCAGGTAGACACAGCCACTTCCGCCCTGCCTGTGGGCGATTATACGGCTTTTGCGGTGGAATATCTTCCCGGTCAATTTGACCAGCGGGCGGATTCTGCCAGCCAATGCATCCAGCTGATGACACAGGGAGACCGCCCTGCGGTTCGCACTGCCAAGGTCTATCTGCTCTCCGGCGAACTGACGCCGGCAGATGTGGAAAAAATCAAGCAGTATGTCATCAATCCCGTGGAAGCCCGGGAGGCAGATCTGGAACCGGTGGAAACCCTGCAGATGGAATATGAGATCCCCTCTTCCGTGGAAACCGTTTCCGGTTTCTGCGCCATGGATCAAACCGCTCTGGCTGCACTGCTGGACACGCTGGGTCTTGCCATGGATCTGGACGATCTGAAATTCCTGCAGGCCTATTTCAGAGATGATGAGCACCGTGACCCTACCATCACCGAAGTTCGGGTAGTCGATACGTACTGGTCTGACCACTGCCGCCACACCACCTTCTCTACCCACATCGATCGGGTGGAAATTCTGGATGAAGCCACCCGCGCTGCATACGAACGGTATCTGGCTGCCCGTGTAGAGGTATACGGCGAGGAAAAGGCCGCCGTCCGCCCTCAAACCCTCATGGATATGGCCACTCTCGGCGCCAAAGTACTGAAAAAACGGGGACTTTTGAAAAACCTCGATCAAAGTGAGGAGATCAATGCCTGCTCAATCCACGTTACCGCCACTGTGGACGGTGAAGAGCAGGACTGGCTTTTGATGTTCAAAAATGAGACCCACAACCATCCTACCGAGATCGAGCCCTTCGGCGGCGCAGCTACCTGCATCGGCGGCTGCATCCGTGACCCCCTCTCCGGCCGCGCCTATGTCTATCAGGCCATGCGGGTCACCGGCTGCGGCGATCCCCGCACGCCGGTAGCCGAAACCATTCCCGGCAAGCTCCCCCAGCGGAAGCTCTGCCAGACCGCTGCCGCCGGTTATTCCTCTTACGGCAACCAGATCGGCCTTGCCACCGGTCAGGTCTCCGAGATCTATCACCCCGGTTATGTCGCCAAACATCTGGAAGTCGGCGCTGTGGTAGGCGCCGCCCCCGCTGAAAATGTCGTGCGGGAACGGCCCGCTCCCGGAGATGTGGTGATCCTGCTGGGCGGCCGCACCGGCCGCGACGGTATCGGCGGCGCCACCGGCTCTTCCAAGAGCCACAACCGCAAGTCCCTGACCACCATGGCCTCAGAGGTTCAAAAAGGCAACGCCCCTGAGGAGCGGAAGATCCAGCGGCTGTTCCGGAACGGCGCTGTCACCCGACTCATCAAGCGCTGCAATGACTTCGGTGCCGGCGGCGTGTCCGTTGCCATCGGCGAGCTTGCCGACGGTCTGGAGATCAATCTGGACGCTGTCCGCAAAAAATACGAGGGACTGGACGGAACGGAGCTGGCGATCTCCGAGTCTCAAGAGCGCATGGCTGTGGTGGTGGCTCCCGAACATGCTGCCGCATTCATTGACGCCGCCCAGCAGGAAAATCTGGAAGCGTATCAGGTGGCAGTCGTCACAGAATCCCCCCGCATGGTCATGAACTGGAACGGCAGCACCATCGTAAACCTCTCCCGCGCCTTTTTGGATACCAACGGCGCTGCCAAGCACGCCTCTGTCCACGTAGAAACAAAGGAACAGAACCATTCCGGTTCCAGCACTGCCAAATCCTTGCGGGAAATCGCATCCAGCCTGAAATCCGCTTCCCGCCGCGGTCTTTCTGAACGGTTTGACGCCACCATCGGCGCCGGCAGCGTCCTGATGCCCTTTGGCGGAAAAATGCAGCGGACTCCCGCTCAGGTGATGGCTGCCCTGCTGCCGGTGCTTCCAAATCAGAATACGGAAGACTGCTCTGTCATGGCTTGGGGCTTTGATCCGGACGAGATGAGCCGTGATCCCTATACCGGCGCATATCATGCCGTCATTGTCTCTGTTGCCAAGCTGGTAGCCGCAGGCTGCGACTATCATACCGCCTACCTCACCTTCCAAGAGTACTTTGAAAAGCTCCGGGACGAGCCGCTTCGCTGGGGAAAGCCCTTCTCTGCTCTGCTGGGTGCTCTGGACGCACAGTTGGATCTGGAGCTGGCCGCGATCGGCGGCAAGGATTCCATGTCCGGTTCTTTTCTGGATATGGATGTCCCCCCCACTCTGATCTCCTTTGCCGTTGCCCCCTCTAAGGCCGGCAAGGTCCTCTCTCCCGAATTCAAGGAAGCAGGGCACCCTGTCTACGTGTTCCTGTGTGACGGGACCGCCGATGGCCAGCAGGCCGCATGGGAGGGCTTCCACGCGCTGGCCGAAGCCGGAAAGGTGAAAGCCGCTTGGGCCGTGGAAAACAGTCTGGTGGAAGCCGTTTTGTCCATGTCCTTCGGCAACAGGATCGGTTTTGCTGCCGATGCGACCGGTGACATCTGGTATTCCAATGCCCTGCCCGGCGCCATTGTGGCAGAATTGACCGAAGAAATCTCCGCTGAATATGCTGCCCGTCTGGGCGTCACCACCGCAGAGGCCAGCGTGTCCATCGGCGCCGACAGCGCCTCCATTGAGGAACTGCTGCGTCTCAACGAAGCAGTTCTGGAGGGGATCTATCCAAACCGGACTCCCGCGGACAACCAGTCTGTACCTGTGCTGGAGGCTCCCGCCTTTACCCGCGCCGCACCGAAAGCCGGCATGGCACAGCCCAAGGTCCTCATCCCTGTCTTCCCCGGTACCAACTGCGAATATGACAGCGCCCGCGCGGTGATCCGCGCAGGCTTGACCCCGGAAATTCTGGTATTGAACAACCAGTCTGCACAGGGTGTCGCCGACTCCGCAGAGCGTTTTGCCAAGGCGGCCCGGGAAAGCCAGATCATCTTTGTTCCCGGCGGCTTCTCCGGCGGCGATGAACCGGACGGCTCCGGTAAATTCATCACGGCCTTCTTCCGCAGCCCTGCCGTCAAGGACGCCACCATGGAACTCCTGAAAAACAGAGACGGCTTGATGCTGGGCATCTGCAATGGTTTTCAGGCGCTGATCAAATTGGGTCTGGTTCCCTATGGCGAGATCATCGACACCGATGAAGCCTGCCCGACGCTCAGCTACAATGTCATTGGCCGCCATCAGTCCAAAATTGTACGCACCCGGATCGCGTCCAACCGTTCTCCATGGCTGTCCCGTGTTTCCGTGGGCGACGTTGTCAGTGTTCCGATCTCTCATGGCGAAGGGCGGTTCCTCTGCCAGCCCGAGCTGTTGGAACAGCTGGCGGAAAACGGTCAGATCGCCACACAGTATGTGGATCTTTCCGGAGCGCCCACCATGGATGTGGACTTCAATCCCAACGGCTCTGTCTGGGCAATCGAAGGCATCACGTCTCCCGACGGCCGTGTCCTCGGCAAGATGGGTCATACCGAGCGGGTCGGTCCCGCCCTGTACCGCAATGTTCCCGGTGATTACGATTTGCATCTTTTTGACTCTGCACGGGATTATTTCAGCATTTGAGTCAATTTTTAGTTGTAATTTCCACCATTTATGATAAGATACTATCTTAATTACCCTTTGAAATCTTTGAAATGAGGTGGCCACATGGCATATTATTTTTCCGAGCCCTCCCGTACATTCAGCGAGTATCTGCTGGTGCCCGGCTATTCCGATGAAAACTGCATCCCTGCCAACGTCTCTCTCAAGACGCCGGTTGTGAAGTTTAAAAAGGGGGAAGCGTGTCCCCTGACGATGAATGTTCCCATGGTCTCTGCCGTCATGCAGTCTGTTTCCGGAGAAAATATGGGAATCGGTCTGGCAAAAGAAGGCGGTATCGCTTTCATCTATGTCTCTCAGCCCATTGAGCAGCAGGCTGAGATGGTCCGCAAAGTCAAAAACTACAAAGCCGGCTTTGTCACCAGCGATTCCAATCTGCGCATCACCGATACCCTTGCAGATGTACTGGCATTGAAGGAGCGCACCGGACACTCTACCATGGCTGTCACCGAAGACGGCACCGGCACCGGAAAGCTGCTGGGACTGGTGACCAGCCGTGATTACCGTGTCAGCCGCATGGATCCCTCCACCCCGGTCACGGTCTTTATGACTCCGGCGGAAAAAATCATCTCCGCACCGGAAGGTACCAGTTTGAAAGCCGCCAATGACATCATCTGGGATCACAAGCTCAATGCCCTGCCCATTGTTTCCAAGGACGGTCATCTGGTTTCCTTCGTGTTCCGTAAGGACTATGACTCTCACAAGGGCAATCCTCTGGAGCTGCTGGACGCTCAAAAGCGCTATGTAGTGGGCGCCGGTATCAATACCCGTGACTATGCCGAGCGCGTTCCCGCTCTGGTGGAGGCCGGTGCAGACGTGCTGGTCATGGACTCCTCCGAGGGCTACTCCGTGTGGCAGAAGCGCTGTCTGGAGTGGATCCGAGAGCGTTACGGCGACACTGTAAAGGTCGGCGCCGGCAACGTGGTGGACGGCGAGGGCTTCCGCTTTTTGGCAGATGCCGGTGCGGACTTTGTAAAAATCGGTATCGGCGGCGGTTCCATCTGCATCACCCGGGAAACCAAGGGCATCGGCCGCGGACAAGCCACTTCCGTCATTGATGTGGCAGCTGCCCGTGACAAATATTTTGAAGAAACCGGTGTGTATATCCCCATCTGTGCGGACGGCGGTATCGTGCAGGATTACCACATCACCTTGGCTCTGGCCATGGGTGCAGACTTCTGTATGCTGGGCCGCTACTTCTCCCGCTTTGATGAAAGCCCCTCTGCCAAGGTCCTTATCGGCGGCAGCTATATGAAGGAGTACTGGGGCGAAGGAAGCGCCCGTGCCCGGAACTGGCAGCGTTATGATCTGGGCGGCGCCGCCAAGCTGAGCTTTGAAGAAGGCGTAGACTCCTATGTTCCCTATGCCGGCGCACTCAGCGACGGTATGGCTACCACTCTGGCAAAAATCCGTTCCACCATGTGCAACTGCGGCGCGTTGACAATTCCCGAGCTGCGGGAAAAGGCCAAGCTGACGCTGGTGTCTTCCGTATCTATCGTGGAGGGCGGCGCACACGACGTCCTGCTGAAAGACACCACCAACTCCGGAAACCGCAGCTGAGTCCCATTTGGCTCAAGTAAACCGGTTCCCCGATCCATATTGCTCTCTGCTGGAAAGCGGAACAGCTCCGGTCTGTTCCGCTTTCTTTTATCTCCCCAAGCTGCCACCCCTCTATTTTTTCACTCTTTTTAATCAGGAAAACGATTTATTTGCAAACTTATAAAAAAGGCTTGTATTTTTTCCCGAATGTTCTATAATGGAGAAAACGTTTACTTATGCAACAGGAGCGCACAACAATATGCAAAATAAACCTCGTATCTTGGTGGTCGGCAGTTTTGTTATGGATGTGATCGCCACCACAGAACAGATCCCTCCCTCAGGGCAAACCGTTTATGGCAAAGAGTTTCACATGGCTCCCGGAGGCAAAGGCGCCAATCAAGCTCTGCAATGTGCCCGTCTGGGTGCAGATGTTACCATGATGGGCTGCGTAGGGGATGATCTGTTTGGTCAGATGCTTCTGGAGACACCGAAAGCCGCCGGAGTGGATGTCAGTCGAGTTGCTGTCCATTCAGGGATCAACTCCGGCGTCGGGCACGTGACTCTGGAGGTCACCGAGCACACTGCTCAGAACCGGATCGTCGTCATTCCGGGCGCCAACCGGACCCTGACGATAGAAGAAGTGGCTTGGATCAAAGAAGAAATCAGCACCTATGACATGGTACTGCTTCAGCTGGAGGTTCCTTTGGAAATCAATCGTGCGGTAGCCCATTGGTCAAAGGAGGCCGGTGTGCCGGTCATGCTGAATCCTGCCCCTGCCACCGAGCTGGATGATGAACTGCTCAGTCTGGTCACTTATCTCACTCCCAATGAGCAGGAGGCATCGATGGAGACCCACCTGCCTCTGAGAACAACACCGCAGGGTTTGAATGAAGCGGATCTTCAAAAAATTGCCGCGGCACTTTGGAGCAAAGGCGTGGAGAATGTGATTATCACACTTGGCGCTCATGGTTCCGCCGTAGTCGGTGCAGACAGCATCCGTTACATCCCCTGCGTCCGGATGCCCCACGTAGCCGATCCGACCGCTGCCGGAGATTCCTTTGTGGGCGCCCTGTCTGTGGGACTGGCTGCGGGGCTGGAGCAGTCTCAGGCACTGTCTTTTGCAGCCCATACCGCCGCGATCACCGTTTCCAGAATGGGCGCTATGCCCTCTCTTCCCACGTTGGAGGAAGTGCTGGCCCTGATGCGGGAGCGGAATTTTCAAGACGTTGATTTTTCCGTTCTGGATACTCTGAAATAACAAACAGACCGGCGTATCACCATGGTGATACGCCGGTCTGCTCTTTTCGAATCTTATCCTCTTGACCGTACCGCCTGCACAACCCAGCGGGTATCGTGTCCCCGGCCTGTGCAGGTAGAAAGGGTCAATATCTGGTCCTCAATGGCAGGAACGATCCCGGTTTCCAGTACCGACCGCTCTATGCAGTGGTCTAAAAATACCTGCCGCTCCTCTGCGGTGGAAAATGCCAACTGATAAGCGTCCCCCGTTACATCCGCCTCATAGGCAGAAAAAATATCATAAGCATGGGTCCCCTGCTCATCTAAGAGATATATCCGGGGATGGTCTTCCCAATATGCCTGTCGGTCATAATATTTTAAAGAAGCAAACATACTCCCATCACGCATTCGATGTCCATACACAATGGTATGAAAATCACAGAGGTCTCTGCTGTTCCGGTACTCCAAGAAAACAGCTCCTACGGAACTTGAAGACCGTTTCCATGTGTGATCCAGATAATATTCATTGTCCTCCCCCTGCACCAGCGGGTACGATATTCTGGTTTCTGGAATCAGGATCCATCCCAGCACATCCGCGTTCACTGCCTGCAGCGCTGCAAAGTCCATTTTCTGCAATGCTTCTGCATACGGGTCTGCTGCGGAGTGCGGATCTCCTTCCAGAATTTCCGGTTCTTCTCCTTCCTGCCCGGCAACCGGCGGGAGTTCCTGTTTTGGCAGCTGCACCAGTTCCTCTGCCTCTGTATAAACCATAGTCCCTTCCCGGTACTGGAGGTTGGTGTGAAGCAGCATTCCGGCACTCCCCAGAAAGGTCAGGCTTAAAATGACCATCAGCAGTCTCCGTCCGCTTCCCTTCACACAATCCCCTCCTTATCGCAAAACCGCTACCGTGTCCACGCCATACCGCGCAAACAGCGCCATTGCCGCCTTGCCGATCCGTTCTCCCGAAATCACAATGGGGATTGCCGGCGGGCAGCTGACCGTCGGCGCACCGCAGATCCGCCCCAGCGCCTGCTCCACAGGAATCCTTTCACATGGAGACATCAGCGCCTTCCGGATTGAGCATACCTGCTCACTCTTTGCCAATGGCAGCGGATGTACCAAAGCCGCCGGCCGCTCATTGATGCCCAGCGCGGCACTCAATCGCGCATAGTCATCGCTTGTATTTTCCGGTGTAGCCATGAGCACCAAATATTCCTCATCTGCATACTCACACTCAATGGCTTCCTGCCGCAGCCGGTCTGCCAGCGCCGTCCCTGTCAGCCCATCAGGCACACGCAGTGTCAGCCGCAGCGGATCGCTGGTTTCAAGCTGCCAGCCCGCAGCCCGCAGCCTCTCGCGTACTGCCTCCAGCTCCGCCGCGGTGTTCTTCAGTCGCTCCCTGCCGCCTTCTGATAACATGCTGTTGCAGCGGTCCAGCGATGCCAGTGTTAAATAGGAGGGGCTGGTAGAGCCAAAGAACTCCAATGCATGCTTTGCCTGTTCCGCCATGGTCACCGGAGCCTGCTTCCCGATATGCAGATAAGCGCCTCCGGTCAGCACCGGCAGCGTTTTATGGGCGGAATCACAGCAAAGATCCGCCCCCAGATCCAGCGGGTGACATGGCTGCGGCAAAAAGTGCAGGTAGGCGCCATGCGCATTGTCCACAGCCAGCACCGTACCATGCCGATGGCAGATCTCCGCTATTGCCCTCAAATCCGCCATGCCGCCCAGATAATCCGGACTGGTGAGATACACAGCCGCAGGTGGAGCCGGCAATTCCGCCAGCGTCTTGTCCAGCTGCTTGAGAGATACCGTACAGCTGCAAAGTGACGAAGTCTCCTCCGGCCACAGCCACACAATATCCAAATCCAGAAGCGCCGCGCCATAGACGAAGGCCTTGTGCACATTCCGTGCCGCTACGACAACCGGCAGACTTCCGGCAGAGCGGCAGGTCAATGCCAGATACAGCATGGCCTTGATACACTGGCTGGAGCCTTCCGTAGAATAGCAGGTGCGGCGGGAGCCAAACAGTTCTGCCGCATGGGACTCGCTTTGGGATATGATCCCTCCCGCTTCATAAAGGGCGTCCGCCCCTTGAATTTCCGTAATATCCAGCGGCTCGCAGCCCAATGCCGGAATCCCTTTATGGCCCGGCATATGGAACCGCACCATGTTGGCAGCCGCATAGCTTTGGACAAAATCGGAGATGGGGGTCTCCATCAGGCATTCTCCTGCCGGTCCTGCTGCGCCACCTTCATCATAATGGCACATTCGATCCGCTTGCGGAACAATTCACAGCCGGACTCATACACGCCCCGAATCGTACCGGTGGCATGGTAGGCATTGGCGGCGCAGCCGCCGGAGCAATAGAGCTTTGCCCAGCAGTCCGCACATTCCGGCCGCGCATAAGCATTACAGGAGCGGAACTCTTCCCGCAGGGCAGTATTGGTAACGCCGTTCCAGATGTCCCCCAACTTGTACCGCTCCTCTCCCACAAACTGGTGACAGGGATACAGATCTCCCCACGGGGTCACTGCCATATACTCGGTTCCGGAACCGCAGCCGGAAATCCGCTTATAAACGCAGGGGCCGCCGGTAAGATCCAGCATATAATGATAAAAAGTAATGGGTTTTCCCTCTTTTTCTCTGCGGAGCATATCTTTCGCCAAAAGCTCATACTGCTCTTTTACAATTTCCAGATCCTCCGGAGTCAGCGCCGCAGGGTCTTTGGGATCGCAGACCACCGGTTCCATGCTCAACTCTGTAAAACCGAGGTCATCTGCCATATGGAAAAGGTCTTTGGTAAAGTCCGGGTTGGCGTGGGTGAAGGTCCCCCGCATGTAATAATTTTTTCCTCCCCGTGCCTGAACCAGCTGCTGGAACTTGGGCACAATGCGTTCGTAGCTGCCGTTGCCGGCATAGTCCACTCTGGTGCGGTCATTGATCTCTTTCCGGCCATCCAGAGACAGCACCACATTGTCCATCTCCCGATTGGCAAAGTCAATGACCTCATCATCGATCAGCATTCCGTTGGTGGTCAATGTGAAGCGGAAATTTTTTCCCCGCTCCTTCTCCACGCTTCTGGCATAGGCCACCAGACGCTTCACCACATCCCAGTTCATCAGCGGCTCACCGCCAAAGAAGTCCACTTCCAGATTGCGTCTGGTGCCGGAATGATCCATCAGAAAATCCAACGCCTGCTTTCCGACCCCAAAACTCATAAGGGCACGGTCGCCATGGTATTTTCCCTGACTTGCAAAGCAATAAGCGCAGTTGAGGTTGCAGGTGTGCGCCACATGAAGGCACAAAGCCTTCACCACATCGCCGGAGCGCTCCTTAAAGGTGCCTGCCATATCGGCAAAGGTGTCCGGCGTAAACAGCTTTCCGGCATCCTTCAGGGCCTCCACGTCCTTGATGCATTCCCGCACTTCCGCTTCCGTAACATCCGGACGGTCCCCGTATTTTTCCAGCATGGCTGCCACGATCTCATCCGGTGTCTTTTCCAGATACAGGGCAATGATGTCATAGGCCACCTCATCCACCACATGAATGGAACCGGAACAGGCGTCCAGCACAATGTTGTAGCCGTTTAATTGATACTGATGTACCATACATTCTTCTCCTTATACATAAAAAGCGCCGCCCAGAAAGGCGGCAGCTTTTTGATTGCGGTATCTTACTTCTGATTCTCGCACTTCTGGTTGGCAACGCCGCAGCTGGTCTTGCAGGCAGACTGGCAGGAAGTCTGGCACTCGCCGCAGCCGCCGTTCTTGGCGCTCTCGCACAGGTTCCGGGTCTCCAGAGTCTTGATTCTTTCCATGATACAAACTCTCCATTCTCGTTGAATTTTGTCCTGCAGCCGGGTGTCTTCACTGACAGAACCCGACCGTATTATCAGTGGAATTTTATCATAGGAAGCACATAAAGTCAAGGCTAACAGCCTTCAAGATAGGTAAAGCGGCGAAGGGTCTTCCCATCCCGTTCCACCGTCTCGTTCCACATGGAGGCCGGACGTACCCAGATGTCAAAGGCTCCGTATAAAGCACGGTAAACCACCATAGGTTCCAGTGTCTCCGAGTGGGTCGCCACATACAGCACTTCGTACTCGTTTCCTTTGAAATGCCGGTATCTCCCCGGTCGAATCGGTTCTTCCATCCTGTCTCTCCTCTCAAAGTACCCGCTGACTCAGCGCGGCATTGGTATACGCCGGATCATAAGTCACTTCTTCACCAAACCAGTCCGGCGGCTGGAAGGCTGCTGCCTCGGCCACGCTGGAGAATTCCACTTCAGCCAGAACCAACGGTGCAAAAGGAGGGGCAAACACATCCAATTCAACGATATACGATCCCAAGGGCAATTCATAGCGGTCCTTTGTGATCCGGCTGCCGTCCGCCTTTTCCAGAAGATTCCGGTATGCCGCTTCCGTCAGCGGAAATTCATGCTCCTCCCGTTCCAACAATCCGGCGCCCTTATACGTCAGAACATATTGCCCGTCCCTGCGGCGAACCCGCAAAACCGGATCTGTGCAGAGATAGGCTTGCTCGATCCTTCGCTTTGGAAACCGCTCCAGCCGCTCCGGCAGTTCCTTCACCAAAAACTTTCTTTCAATTTCCATTCGGCTTCCTCCTCCAATCGGTCAATGCAACCATATAAACAGTCACGCTTTCGTCTTGCAGCCCTTTCCATCGTTCCAGAAGAAATTTCCCGCTTCTCTTCCATCGTCTGAATTGATATTCATTTCATTCTGTCATATAA
>JAPFEH010000065.1 GCA_026169195.1 Dysosmobacter sp.
GCCATGGAAATGATCGAAAACCCGTTGGGTTTACCACATTCCCACAGCCTCCGCCCACCCCCCTTTTCCCCTCCGACTTTCTCCCTGTCCGAGAGAGAATTTTAAGAGATTTTTTTGAGGCCCTAAAGGGCCTTCACACGGCATATATTATCAATATATTTTTTCCCTATTTTGGGGCAGACCAAATTTCGGCATATTTACACTCTCCCATTACCCTCTACATACGGCATATATTATCAATATATTTTTTCCCTGTTTTTGCTTGTTATTATAGCCTGTCCAAGCAGCTCTTTCAAGTCCCCCAGACAGGCTTATTTTAGGCGTCGATTTTCCGGACGCTGACCGGCGCAATGTCGGTACGCTTCAAACTCCATCCAGTCTCCAGATCCCGCCAGCTCCAGCCACCGTCAGAATCTCGCTCCAGCTCGACCTCGATCCAGTGACCGGCCACCTGGATCTCCAGCTGCTCTCCCTCCTTCAGCTCACTCGCATATCCTTCGGGACAACCCCAAGGGGCCTTGTATGAACTAACACCACTTCCCAATACCCGGCCCGATAGTTTGCCCTGAAGCTCCGATATTCCATCAGAGCCACATTGTGCTTCATAAATTCTTCGTCTACATTTTGATCATTCAGAAGATCTCCATAATCACCGGAGTACCATCTGTCTATCCCTAACCTGGCAGCTTCCCACTTTCCTTCTTCCGGGAAGAATTCTTGAATAATCAGCTTCTTCACCTGTTTTGCTGGAAACTCTATCGAATACGGACTCTGAATCACCGTTTCCCATAGTTTTGCTGATTCCAGCCTACGGCCATCTTTGTACCGATAGATCTTTTCTAAAGATACCACTACCACATAGCCAGAGTGCTCTTTCTTGGGCTTCAGCTTTCGATCTGCGTTGGCTCTTTCCCTGGCAATACGCAGCAGGTTTTCATTCAGCCCCCTCTGGTGAGCACTTTCGGCCTGTTCTGCCCCCAACGCAGCTCTCCACTTTTCTATCGTCTGCTCATGCTCCTGCGCCATCTGCCTCAATTTTCGTTCATGTTCCTTCTTATCATCATCCGCCTTGCTTCTTTCCTCCCTGGCTTTCTGTTTTGCCTGGGAGATCTCCCGCAAGAGGTCATCATACTCCTTCACGGGCAGGATCACATGGGTACACTCCGGATCGGAGTGGCCACCGTCCAGCTCTTTATACCCTATCATCGTCTTTTTTACGAACTCGCTCACGGCTCCCCCTCCTTACAGCCCTCGGATATAGTTGTCGGCCACGACGCTGATCCGGTTGTGCCCCAGGGCCTTGCTGCACACCAGCATGGCCGCCTTGTCCAGCTTCCGCCCAGCCTCGTCCTTCCGGCAGATATAGACCTCGCGCTGATATTTCCGCCCACTCCCTTTGTTCACCCGATCATAGGGAATCTCATCGATGGGCCGAGCATGGGCCTTATACATGGCTGTGGCATACTCCGCCCGATAACCGTGAATGTCGGCGCTCTGGTGGACGTGCTGCCACACTTTTTCCTCGCTGGGGGTGCTCTGCATCCGCTCTATGATCTGCGCCGAATCCGGGCCGATAATGGGGCTTAGACGCTCCCTGCCGCCCTTTCCGCTGCGGACATGGGTAAAGTATCCCCCCTGGAATAACCGGGCGTCCTGGAGCATTTCCAGGCGCTTTGTGTCGGCCGGCGTCAGCTCCGCTGCCGGCCGGCTCTCCAGCCGGGAGATCTCCGTCTCGATCTGCTCCCTGGTAACCAGGTCTTTCCCCCGCAGCTCCGCCAGCTCCCTCCGGCGCAGCCCTGTCCCCTTGCAGAATCGAATCAGCTCATCATTGTTCGTCTTGGAAAAATGCTTATCTCGCACCCGAACGCCGCGGCTCCGTTTGATGTCCTCCCGGTTCCGCTTGGGGGGCTTGAAGTAGTTTTCATCATCGGGAGAAATGCCGTACAGCTTGCCCATGGCCTTGGCCTCCAGCTGAATCGTCCAGGCAGAAAGACCCTGGTTAGTCCTGGCTTGCAGCCACTCATTGACATACTTCTTTGCGCTTTTCAGCGTGGTACATTCCGGGTGCTTCTCCTGGATGTACTTGATGAAATACTTCACGTGTTTCCAATACGCCTTGTAGGTGCTGAAGGAAAAAATCTTGTCCTTCTCCGTCCCATCGGCCATGGCCCTCTTTTTGCTTTCTCCAATGGCCAGCATCCCGGTCAAGCGGTCATAGGCTTGTTGGTGGAGATCCTTGTGGTATGCCTTGTTGCGCCGTCCCATAGAGCCTCCTCCCTCGCCGTTATTTTTCTGTAAATCTATTTTTCTGTTTTTATAGATACCTATTTTTCTACTTTTATATATTTCTTGTTATTTCATGTAAATTATTTCATTTATATACGTTCAAGCTAAGCCGCCTCATGTCAGCTCCCCTCGGAGACTCGGCAGTCGGCAAATACACTTTTTAACGTCTTATGTGTGACGGTTTTGGGATCACTCCCGACACTTTTTTGAACTGCTTATGTGTGCAGCCCCGATTTATTGAGATCTACGGCAGTTCGGAATCTGTCGGCACCTTTTTAGAGGGTGCGGCTCTCCAGGAGATCTACAGTATCCTGGCTACTATCAGAGGGTGGATAGGGACACGATACATTTCACTTACCCATCACTTTCAAAAGGATTACTTGCGGTGGGGTCCATGGTGTGCTTTTCCAATTCACAAAGGTTACTACGGCAAGCCCGCACACCACACAGGAGTATCAACCCTGTCACGGCTTTTTATGGGTATTTGCTGAACCCCCAGCAGACCGATCCGGCCAACCAGGACGCTCTGGGCCTAATCACTATTTACCCTCGCCCAGACGAGCATTCAAATCCGCCGCAACTCCCGGCCAGCGCCAGCCGCAGCCACTCTATCCAGCCTCCTTCCAATCGGAGCCGCCGAGCAGCAGCCCCAAAAATCATCTTCCATCCCAGTCTCATCTTACCATAGACCGTCGAATAAGTCAACAGCATACGCAGAAAATTAACCGTATAACGGTTTACCCGTTCATGTAAGCATAACGGGTAAACCGTTATTTCAACGCCTTATGTATTCGGAAGCAATCCCATAACTATAAGCATTATTGCTCCACCGCATACGCTCGATAATACAACATATACCTGCTCTTTTCCTTTTTCTTGTAAACTTTCCTTAATTGCTTTTACTATAAAAACCGGAAATACAAACCCTAAAAGTATCCCGAATAGTTTGATCAAAAAAACCATACATTCACTCTTCCTTTTAAAATCTGGTATTCAAAGGGCGGATAACTCTGAAGTTTAAAACAATCGGAGTTATCCGCCTTTCTTAGACCACTATATCACCTATTAGGCCACTATATCACCATCATCGTTGTAGTTGAATGTATGATTATCTTGTGCCATCATTTCTTGTGTCACATCTGGACTCAAACTAAAAGATATTGCTGTCTCTGAAATATCGACTCCAAGAGTAACTTCCCAGGAAAAATCAATTGTCATCATCGTATGTGCATAAGCTACAAACAACTGAATAGTGTCCAAATTATAGGAATTCGATTGTGTGCTTACTTTTGTAATACCGCTAATATGTTTTCCATAATTTCCATTAGCACTTCCCAAAATGGGATTTCCAATAACAGCGCGGTTACTAAAAGTATCCATCTCTACGTCTCTATAAAGGCCAGCACTTTCCCCATCAACCGTAAAATAATCAACGCTTGCAATGGAGCTATCAATTTTTGTAGCTAAATATCCAGAATCTTTATCTGCTGCTACCCATCCAACACCAAAACTATCTGTAAATGTCCAAAAAGGACACTCCGTCCAATTCATATCGTATGCAATAGTAACTTGTCTCCGAGTATTATTTCCCGCCAAACCATATCTAAAAACTACATCTGCATCAGCAGTCGATCTGGTCATTGCCCCCGAATTATAAATATGATTATAGGCATCTTCTCCTTCTTCATAGGACATAATAGCTGAAATCTGTTTTTCATTATACCCAGAGTCCCTCAGAACACTTTCGGACTGACTCGCCAGTTCCTTCAAATTTTCATTCAAATCTTCACGGGTGATGACCCCTTCAGAGATCATATTATCAATGATTTCCCGCTCACTAATAACCATTGTTTGTGTCGTCTGGCTATTATCAAGGAACTCAGATACTTCCTCTGAAACAGGCGAAATTCCCTCTTTCAAATCACTTGTAGGCTCTGCTGCGTAAGCAGGAACACAAAGGGAAACACTCATACAAGCAGCCAAGATCAGCGAAAATATTTTTGTGTTTCTTTTCATTAGAATTACTCCTTTCTAACCTATCAGTTAATAATTTACATAACCAGAAACGTTAATCGAATAATCGGAGTTGTTTCTGACCACCAGTGTGTAGTTCCCTCTCTGATCTACTTCTATCACTTCATCAAAACTTCCATCCGTCGTATTGAGTGCATAAAACAGCCCATCCGGGGCCAGTAGGCCAAAGTCAACACTTGCAGTCTGCGGAGAATATACAGCATTGATAGCTACCGTCTCCCCAATCTCTAACGGGAACTCCGTGTTTGCTTTTACAGTAGAGTTTCCTGATACTTCCATATCGAAATGTCCAGTCGCTCTCATACAACTAAATACTCTTTGATCGGGTAGTTCTGCTGCATATGTCGAAACTGTACAACAACTCACTGTCACTACAAGCATCAATAAACCCGTCACTATTTTTCTGATTTTCAATCATACACCTCCTTTCTTTTAATCCTCCCAAGTTAAACCAAACTCTTTTTCTGTTTCTGGCATCACCCCTCCATCCATATCTCCTAATTCAACTCCTTTAGCATTTTCCTTATCTGAATTAAAACTACTCCATACAAAACATATTAGCAAAAATGCTAATACGCCTACTACTATCAATATATATGCTTTCTTCGTATTTCTACTTTTATCTGTTATAATATCTCTCTCAGCGCCTTGATCCTCTTTCTTTTTTGGAAACTCCTGGCTATCGTCAAGTAAGTATTCCAGAGAAACACTATACAGCTTGCTCATACATTGCAAATTCTCTGTTGATGGTTTTGAACTACCCGCTTCCCATCCAGACACAGCTTGCCTTGACACCTTTAATTTTTCAGCTAACTCTAATTGAGACATTCCCCTCTGCTTTCTCAAATACTTAAGCTTCTGCCGCAATATCATTTTTCTGTCTCCAAGTTTATAAGGAACTATAGTAAAAGTAAACCGCGTGCGGTTTACTTTTAGGCAAGTAACACTTGCCTATGGCCATTTTTTGAAAAAATCAGGCCAAACTACCGGTCATTCTTCCCGACCCTGTTTATTTCAGATACTCCTCTAATCCCATACGCAAAATCTCATTAATCGTCTCTGTAAGATTTTTCTCTTTGTCCAGTGCCATTCTCCTTAATGCCTTATCTAAATCCCGATCCAGAAAATATGACCGCTGTACCCGATCTTTGCTTTTATTCTTTTTCACCGGCTGCTCAGTAACTTGCTCTCCCGGCTCTCGGTCGGCTCCAATAATTTGCTTAAATGCGGCCTCCTGGTCAAACTTTGCTTTCCCTGCCATCACTCATTAACTCCTTTCAAAAACTCATCAATAAACGCTCTGTAATCCTCTGCCACTGTGGACTTCCCGGCATAGTCAAATATATCAGCCCGGTTCGCCTGTGCCTCCTCCACGGCCACCGCAGACCGGATATAGGTCTTGTAGATCGGCGCCGAGATGTACTCGCTCAGCTGCTCCGCCAACTCCTTGATCTGCCGGCTGATATTGGCTCTGGGATTGAACCGGGTAAAGAGGATGCCCCGGATCTTCACGCCAGGATTGCAATACTTCTGGACGCTGGTAACTGTCTCGTTGAGCTGAGAGATCCCGGCCGTGGCGAATATCCCGGCTGTGGTTGGAATCAGAATATCCGTGGCACAGGTAAAGGCGTTCACCGTTAGCACGCCCAGGGAGGGCGGCGTGTCAATCACAATGAAGTCATAGTCGCCGGCGACCGGAGCTACGGCCTCCTTCAGACGATGCTCCTTGCCGGTCTGGGACAGCTCCTGCTCAGCCCCGGCCAGCATGATGTTCGCCGGCACCAGGTCATAGCCGCCCTTCGTGTGCTGCATGGCCTCCTGGATGGTGGCCCCCCGTTTCATCACCTCATAGACCGTGGGTACATTGTAGCTCTCCACGCCACAGGCCGATGAGAAATTCCCCTGGGGATCAAGATCAATGCCCAGCACCTTGTACCCCTTCCCGGCCAGACCTGCAGCAAGGGCCTGGGCTGTGGTGGTCTTACCGACGCCGCCTTTCTGATTGGCTACTGCAATTATCATTGCGCATCACTCCCCTATAATTATAAAATTATATTTTTCTATGTATCTTGATTTTTATTTTACTATATATCTATTTTTATAGCAATATAGAAATCCAGAAAACAAGAAAAAGCCGGCCTGAAGGCCGGCTTTTTCTATCTTTTATCTTTATTCCCATTGCCAGGGCGACTCAACCAAATGCACCGTGTCATCGGAATCGGCCCGATAATAATAGAAGTCCGTACCAAAGGCCCGGAAGCGAATATGCCACAGACCGCAGAACTGGATTTTCTCAATATCCTTCGCTCTGATCCCGATGGTATGCTCCACATCTTCCCGCAGCTCTTCATCCGTATAGTGGCAATTCATATCAGCCCTCCACGCTCTCTCGCGCCCACAGGCCCACCGGAGACACCCCAGGATGCCCAGGCATATACCATCCCTTATCATTGTACTCAAAGGAGACTACCCGCCATGTGCCGCCGCCGAGCCGATCCGGGAGCAGCACATCCAGGCCCTGGCCACAGTGAATGTCCCAGCCATCCCAAGTCAGGCGATCACGCTCCGGCTCGTAGCCAATCTGCAAGACCTTAAGCATTCAGCGCCTCCATCAGATCTGCCACGCTATCAAACGGGCCATATGTATCCTCGTCTTTTTCTATTGCCTCCAACTCTTCCATGGTCTTTATAATTCCAAGCCCCTCATGTACCTGTTCAAGCCCTCTTTCCAGCTTTTCCAAATAGAAATCACTATTCCCTGTACCAGAGGGCTGCCCCTGTTTATCAAAATTCATAAACGGCTCCTTTATTCAAGCAGCAAATTATAATCTCTCTTCGCATAGATTACTCGGGCAATTGTTACCAGCTTTTTTTCTTCATCTACCCAATAAAATATGAAGTAATTCTGTACCAATAGCTTCCGGTACTCATGCTTTAATGGTCGAACCGGTGTATATGCCGGATTTGCGTATGGGAACTTAGGGAGCTTGTCTCCAGCCTCGATCAATTCTATCGCCAGGCGATCCGCAGCAACAGGATTTGCTAACTCTACGCCGATATATCGGACAATCTCAATCATATCCTGCCGGGCAACAGGTAAGTACTCCAAATTATACAACCTGTTCTCCTCCTATGGCATCTCGCATGGCTTTCAGCACCTCTTTCGAGGAATATCGCTTATTGGTCAGTTCGGCCTCTCGCTCCGCCTCCTGCAGCTTAAAATACACCTCACTCTCAAACTGCAGGCTCTCAAACGCCTCTATACTCATCACAACCATATCTCCGTACCCATTCTTCGTCAGAAATACCGGCTTTGCAGTCTCATGCACCGTCTTTGAAATATCGGCAAAATTGTTCCGCAAATCCGAAACAGGTCGAATCATATTCATAATATCACCTCGTCTTTATTTTATCATAATTGCGCTAAATTATCAACTCATTTTCTCCCACCACTTGCGAATCGTCTTGGGATCAAGGCCCGTATCCCGGTGGCAATCGGCCTTGCGGCCCTCCGGGTGCTGCTGACGCCACTCAGACACCCGATCTTGAGCTGATGGGCGACCATTACCTTCACGCCAATTATCATGGATTATGTCCCTCGTTGCCCTTGCAATTCTCAAATGCTGTTCCTGCTTACGCCAGTTCCGCTTATTGACGGGCATAGTCAGGCCGGAGAGCTTCGCTATATCGTCCCTGGGAAATGTCACATAGTCCTCGTTAAACATCTCCAGGGCACACACCACATCATCCTTCGTGAAACGGTTGATGTCCTCCACGCTCATATCGTCATAAGGTTTCAGAAGGGAGAAAGCGTCCCGGCGCAGCTCGTCCTCACTGATCCCGCACTTCTTCGCATAGATGGCCAGCGTCATAATACCGTAGAAACGATGGCCCACCCGGATCTCGTCCCCGATCCGGTGCAGCCACCAGTCGTAAAGATCACGCTTGACCGTCCAGCGGCCCCGCCGCTCCTTCTTGACAATCCGCCGCTCATACCAGTCCGGGTACTTCTCCTTCGCCTCGGCCAGCGATAGACGGCTCTTTCTCATAAGCCCCTCAAGCCACTGCTGCTCCCCGTTGCTGTCCGGGATAAACTCCAGCAGCTGCTCCAGCGTCACCCTTCCGCCGAGCCGGTAAGCCGTCACCGGGTACTCCCGGCCCAGCTTGGAGCCGGAGCCGACCACCCGGAAACCCTGCAATATACCCTGCATCTGCGGTTCCTTGATGGTGGACGTGTACCTGTTCCAGATCTGCCGGGTAAGAGAATATTTCAGCTCCTTCAGGCATTTCTGGTTGTGCGGGTACATAGGGATCGGCTCATCGAGGACATAATACAGGTGAAGCCCCGTCCCGCTGTTTACGACAAAGGTTGCCTGGGGCAAAATATCCTTGTTCATCTGGTGCAGCGTGTCCCGGAGCTGGGGCATCCCCACCCCATCCAGATCAAAGACCAAGGCATAGAGATACCGGGCGTTCTTGCCGCACCGCCGCCGACCAAAGTAGGACAGAGGGGACATGATGGTGAAGTCCGTATCGTAGACCTCAGACAGCTCCGACAGTTCATCGGTGATGGTGTAGCGTTTGGCCTTGCCTTCCTCCTGGATCTCCAGGGCAATCCCCGCAGCCTTCGGCGGCACCGTCACCGCGATCCCGTTGCCCTTTTCGTCCTCAAAATGCCCCTTCCGCTCAAAGCTACCCACAGGGAAGATCTCCCGGTAAAACTCAAAAGGCGTAACTGGCTCCAGGAATTTCTCCAAATGCTCATTCTTTTCCCGATACAACGCCCGCAGTTTCTCCATATTGTCCTGTTCATCCCTCATTCTGTACCATCACGCTCTCTCTTCAACCGCCGTTTCTCTTGAATTACCATCTGCAAATACCTCTGACCATAGCCTTTCCGATCCGCCAAAAAATCTTCCTTTTCCTCTTCTGTCATTTCTCGGGTGTTATCTTCGTGATAATAAACTGTTACCGGCCCACCCGTCTGCGTCTCCCATATGTAGCTCGGCCTCAGCGCATCTATGGGTATCCGACCCAAAAGTGCCCATTGCCGGACAGTCTTACTCTCTTCTGGTTTTCCTTTCCGTCTCCTGATGAACAAAGCAATCACCTCCAAAAGAAAAAGTAGCAAAAAGAAAATCCGCTGCGGCGGGGAACGCCTGCGGGCGGGAAGGGGGGAAAGGGGGAGCCAAAGAGCGGCCCCTTCGGGGCCTTAAAGAGAAAGTCACCTCCCCCTTTCCCCCCTGGCTCCGGCCATGGAAATGATGGAAAACCCGTTGGGTTTACCACATTCCCACAGCC
>JAPFEH010000052.1 GCA_026169195.1 Dysosmobacter sp.
AGCTCTTGGATATGTGTATACCTTCTCTCGGACATGATAATACCCCCTGATGTAGTACTCTTATTTTCCTACATCAGGGGGCTTTTTGTCTATTGTCCGTTTTTACTGGACCTGTGCACTTTTTTATGACGCCTGCTGTGCCGGTTCTTCCCGAAACAGCGTCCGCAGGCGGAACAGCAGCCTCATCAGCGAAAAACCCGCGATCACATAGACCACTGCCATTCCCGTCTGCACCCACTGCCAGACTCCGCCAAACTGCACCGCCGCGTCATCCAGCAGAAACACCACCGTATGCACCACCGCCTGCACGGTCCGTCCCCGCAGCAGGGAGTGGTCCAGCGTTTCCTCCGGCAGCTGGTGGGCTGCCGCCAGCGCGGCACAGTCTGTAAAAAACTGAAAGTGGAAGTAAAGGACCATCATTCCGATCAGCAGCTCCGCCGGAGGGAACCACCCGCTCAGGCTTCTTCCCGCAAGCTGCAAGCCCCAGTCCGCCAGATTCCACCCCAGCAGGATCCACGCAAAGGGCCGCAGCAGCGCCAGATCCCGCCGCTCCGTCCCCAGCGTCGCAATGGCACGGAGCAGCAGCCAATACCCCACAAAGTTCGGCAGAAGGTTGAAGCTGCCCAAGCGGAAATCCACGAAGAGAAACAGATAGCTCCATGCCGCGCAGGACATCCCATGATACAGCCGCTCCCGCTCTGTCATTGCGCGCCTCCTTCCGTCATCCGCAGCGCCAGCTCCGCACGTTTTTCACCGTTGAGATAAAGGTCGGCAGCATATTGATCCGGCAGCGCAAAGCTGGTTGTCTTGTCATAACCGCGTCCGCTTCCGCCGCTGCCGATCCAGACCTCCGGCCCCCAGCCCGGTCCCAGCTGCTGACCGCCCCAATCCGCGCCGCTGCTGCTGGAGCCGCTGCTGTACGAAGAGGGCCGGCGCAGCTCCGGACGCTCCGCCCCCGCCTCCATGGGCGCGATGGAAACTCCCAGCTCCCAAAGCTCCTCCTGCCGGTCCGCGTCTCCCACATCGATGCAGCGGGTATCCTGATTCCAATAGACCCGCGAAAACCGGGCATCGGGCTTTGGAACGGTGTCAAAGCGGTAGGACGGCCCCGTAAACCAGCTCCTGTCCGTGGTTTCCTGAACGGTATTATCCACCTCAAAGCCCTTTTGCAGTCGGGTCTCCACCCGAATGCCCTCTGCCTGCGCTGTATACACATAGGCGGGCAGCGCCTCGCAGCCCCAGTTGACCCAGCCAGAGACCTTCGCGGTCTCCGCGGTCTCAAAGGCTCCCAAGGGCAGCACCACCCAGCGCCCGTCCTGCCGCTCCGCCCGCACGGTCTGCCAGGCCAGCCAGACGAAGTGTTCCTTCTCCGGCTGTCCTTCCGGCGGATACCGCAGCCTGACGCCCACGACGGCTTCATAGGCGTCCCCGTCCACCGGCTCCACGTTATAGAGAAAGTACCCGTCCTGCGGGTCGGGCGCGGCGGGAAGTCCCGCGTTCCACGAGCCTTCCGGCCATTCGCTGCGCTGCACCGCCAGCATTCCCTCCGCTCCCAGCGCCGCCTGCTGTTCCAGCGGCGCGCACATGGCGCGGTAAACACAGCTTTGCTTCACCAGCGCCTTGCCGTAGGTGTCCAGCGCACCGGCCAGCGTGGTGCAGCGGACGGTGCGTGCCGACGCCATCGCCGCTTGCAGCTCCATCCCCAACGGCAGACGGCTGCCTTCGTATAGGTTGTATACACTGCGGGCCTGCGTGCCCAGCAGCAGCGGCGCGCTCAAAAGCACCGCCGCGCACACCGCCGCCAGCGTCATTCCGGCAGGGTACCGCTTGAACCGGACGATGGCCTCAATGCGGCGGCGGATGTTCTTCCCGCCGTTTGCCATGGAGGAAGCACCCGGAACCCGCGCGTATTTCTCGTTGGTCATCGACAGCAGAAGCCCGCCGTATTCCCGCCGTTCCTCGCCCTCCAACCGCTCCAGCACCCGCTGGTCGCAGCGGTTCTCCAGATCGTTGGCCGCCCGACCGGCACAGTATTGCAGCAGGGGATTGCACCAGTGGATGCACCGGAACACGCAGATCACCATGCCCCACAGGGTATCCCGCTGCTTCAGGTGCAGCAGCTCATGCAGGAGCACCTGATCATCCACGTCCTGTCCGGCCGGCAGAACCAGCACCGGACGCAGCACCCCGCAGACAAGGGCGGAGGGGATCCCCGAAACCTCGACGGTCCGGCAGACGGGAAGCCCGTACTGCACCGCCACCCGCTCCACCTGCTCCTGCTTTGCCGGAATGCCCTGCCGCAAGGCCGCCCGCAGGCGGAAATAGGCCCAGCCGTACCTGACCAGCGATCCCAGCACCCCCGCCAGATACAGGCAGAACAGCCATTGCGCAGGCGTCTGCGGCAGCTGCGCCGGCAGCAGGGGAATCGGGGCTGTGACCCGCGTCAGGCCATAGTCCCCCGTCAGCAGCGTTTTTGCCGTTTCCACCAGCCACGGCCAGTCCACCAGCACATACCGCCCCCACAGGCCCGCCGGAACAGCCAGCACCGCGCCCAGCAGTCCCCACACGGAAAACTGCCACTGGGGCGGAAGCTTGTCCCGAAACAGCCCCTTGGCTGCCAGCAGCAGCACCGCCGCGCCGGAAGCGGTAAGCGTCTGCAGGAAAAATCCCCAGAGGTCCCGCATCCTTACACCTCCATTTCATCCAGCAGCCGCCGCAGGGACTGCCGCTCCTCCGCGGAGAGGGGTTCCTCCTTCAAAAAAGCAGCCACCAGATCTCCCGCGGCCCCCTGATACACCTGCCGCAAAAAGCTGCGGCGCTCCTGTGCGCGGCAGGTTTCCCGATCCACCGCCGCCCGGTAAACGTGGGGCGCCGCCTCTTTGTCAATGGTCACCAGCCCCTTGGCCTCCATGCGGGTCAGATAGGTCAGCACGGTATTCCGGCTCCAGCCGGTCTCTGGCCGCAGCGTCTCCACCAGCACGCCCAGCGGCGCGCCGCCGGTGTCCCACAGCGCCGAAAGCACCGTCCACTCCCGCTGTGACAGCTCAGACATGGCAAAACCTCCTACAATCGTAGTATCTACTGATATACTACAATTGTAGGAGGCTGTTTGTCAATTCTTTTTTACGCGATCACGCCTGCTTTCCGCAAAGCCATGACCACCACGGGGATCAGCAGCAGCTGGGCAATGATGCCGGGGATGGCGTTCAAAAAGCCGCCTGCCAGAAACGCACTCCACGTGAATGCGGAGCCGCCTAGATCCGTCAGCACCACCATCACGGCGCCCCAGACCACGCGGCCCAGCAGCATCGCCGCCACCAGCGCCGTGTAGATATGCACCGTCTTTTTTGGCAGCGCCTTCCACAAAAGGCCCGCCACCACGCCATAGGCTGCCAGTTCAAAGGCCATCGCGGTGCCGGTGGGATAAATGGGCGGCATACCGGTCAGCGCAAACCGCAGCAGCGGCGCCACCGCCCCCACTGCCAGCGCCCACCACGGGCCGCAGAGAAAGCCCGCCAGCAAAACAGGGAAGTGCATGGGCAGCAGCATCTTCCCGATCTCCGGAATCTGGCCGGTCACAAACGGCAGCAGCAGGCACAGGGCCAGACAGACCGCCGCATACAGCAGGTGCAGCGTAGACAGGTTTTTTCTATTGGTTTTCATCAGTTTGGTTCTCCCTTTCCAATCAATCTGCCGTCTTGGACGGGAGCCGTGCCTTGAGGTACGATTCAGAGGAATGACATGAATACGGTGAGAAACCGTTCCGGCTTGACCGGAACAGGTTATGCTTCACACAGGGAACGCAGCAGCTCCACTGCTTCGTCCATCAGCTTCGACAGGGTCAGCGACTGGGTGCCTGCCACCAGATTGCTGCATTGATTCACCGGAAGCAGCAGCTTTTTCGCGCGGCTCTGCCCCACAGCCACCGCCATGGCAGGGGTGATCTCCCCCATGAGCGCATCCGCCGCCAGAATTCCGATGGGGCCCACGATCACATCTGCCGTGCGGCAGGCCACCAGCACGGGATTTTCTCCGGTGGCTCCGGCGCTGGCGCCGGCTTTCAGCATGGCTGCCGTGGCAATGGCATTGGTTCCCACCGCCGTGATCTCACAGGGCAGGGCTGCGCCCTTGGCCCGCTCAATAAACAGCTGCCCCATGCGGCCGCTCTGTCCGTCGATCACCACCACGTTCATGCTTCCACCTCCAAAATCAAATCACACCGCCGGTCCGCCGCCGTTTTTTCAAAATACGTCTGTTCCAGCGGGACCCACATCCGGAAAAAGCGTTCCGCCATCTCCGGCCCGTTCCGCTTGAGAATGCGGCTGTGCTGCAGTTCCGGACGGATCCGCAAAAAGGCGGACAGGTCATAGCGGGAGGCAAGCTCTGGATGCATACTGTACGCGCCTTCCACAACGGCAAGCCCCTTGGGGGCCGCCGTCACAGGGGGCAGCAGCGTGCCGGTGCGGCAGTCATAGGGGCGGTAAGTGACCGTCCGGCCATTGACCAGAGGCTCCAGCACCTCCTGCGCAAACCGCTCCCGATCCACATTGCCTCCCGGCTCTGCCAGACGTTCTTCCGTCCGCTGCTCCGGCCGCAGGAAAAAATCGTCCATGTGGAACACCTGACAGTCATAGATCCGCTCCAGCAGCGCCGCCAGCGTGGTTTTCCCGCTGGCGCTTCCGCCTTCCAGCGCCACCAGCACCCGTTCCTGTTTTCGGCGGCGGCAGTCAATGGCTGCCAGAAGCGGCAGCAGGTTCCGGAATTCCTTCCGCAGCACCCGATAGGCCGGATGATAGGTCTCCCGAAACCGGCGGGAATGATGGCGGGCCGGAAAGCCCTCCTGCCGCCAAGCGGCGACCGCGGTCGCCAGCTCCTCCGGAGAAACCGGAATCCGCCCTGCCGCAGCCAGATCCGCCAGCACCGCCAACCGTTCCTCCAGCTCCGCCGCCGTCCCCGCAGGGGCCTGCGCCGACAGAAGAAACAGCCGCGTCAGCGTTTCCGGCGCCAGACCGGATGCCCTCAGGTATCCCAAATGCAGGCGGAAATAGGGCCCGTCCAGCGGCTCAAGCTCCGCCGGAAGCTCCTCCGCCTCCAGTTCCCTGTGAACCAGCTCCAGCGCCGCCTCTTCATCCACGGCAAAATGGCCGCATCCAAAAACGCTTTGATGCAGCCCCTTCAAAAGATCCTCTGCCGCCAAGGCAGGATACCGGACACATTGTCCCTGTAAATATTGAATTGTCTCTCTTTGCGTATTCATGCTGGTATCATATCATTTTTCCCGATGCACGGGCAAGGGGTTCCGCAAAAAAAGTTTCCTTTCCGCAAACCTCCTGCGGTTTTTTTCATTTTCTAAAGTTCTCGACAAATTCAGACAGCATGTGACGAACCTTTTGTGTATGATAAAACCGTACCGACCCACATTTTGTGTATACCGCCGCAGCAGAACGCCAGAGAGCTCCATCACGGTCTCCTTTGTTCTGTTTTCCGCCGGTAAGAAAGGACATCCCATATGAAAACGCTCTCCAAAGAATATCTTCTGCTGTTCAACACCATTTCCGATGCAGAAGAAACCCTACAGCATCTGCGCGAAACGCTGATCGCCGCCCAGCAGCAGGCGGAGGAATTGTTTTTGAACGCACCGGAGGAAGACCCGAAGGCATCCGCCTGAACGGCAATCCGTTGCAATTCCCATCGACACCGCCCCGATTCTGTGATAAACTGAGCAAAAAATTCAGGAGGCGCCTATGCTGCACATCGGCTGTCATCTGTCCTCCTCCAAGGGGTTTGCCGCCATGGGCCGGCAGGCCTTGGAGCTGGGGGCCGATACCTTTCAGTTTTTCACCAGAAATCCCCGCGGAAGCAGAGCCAAGGAACTGGACCCTGCGGACGCCGCCGCGCTGACCTCGCTGCTGGCAGAGCACCGGTTTGCTCCCATCATCGCCCATGCGCCCTATACGCTGAATCTTTGCGGCGCGGAAGAAAAAAACCGGCTCTTTGCCAGAGAAACCATGGCGGATGATCTCCGCCGGATGGAGCACATCCCCGGCCAGTATTACAATTTTCACCCCGGCAGTCACGTGGGGCAGGGGATCGAAGCCGGAATCACCTACATCGCGCAGGGGCTGAACGCGATCCTGAGTCCCCATCAGTCCACCACCGTTCTGCTGGAAACCATGGCAGGAAAGGGCAGCGAGGTGGGCGGCCGCTTTGAAGAGCTGCGGGAAATTCTGGATCGGGTGGAGCATCCGGAAAAAACGGGGATCTGTCTGGATACCTGTCATGTTTCCGACAGCGGGTATGACATCATCACCGATCTGGACGGCGTCCTGACGGAATTTGACCGGATCATCGGTCTGGACCGGCTCAAAGCCCTGCATCTCAACGACAGCAAGCATCCCGCCGGCGCCCGTAAGGACCGCCACGCGCGGATCGGAGAAGGGGCCATCGGGCTGGAAGCCCTGACCCGCGTTGTCCGGCATCCGGCCTTGAAGCACCTGCCATTCTGTCTGGAAACCCCCAACGAGCTGCCCGGCTATGCCGCCGAGATCGCCCTCATGCGTGCGCAGGCGGAGTGATCCCGCAAGTCAGGCTGGCGAGGGACTCCCTCACAGCGGATTCTGTCAACCTTTCATCCGGCAAATCCGGATATCCGTTTTCTTCCCCGCCGCAACAAAAAAGACCCGCTGCATAAGCAGCGGGTCTTTTCAGCGTGTTGGAGGAGCCTCGCAGCGTTTACCCGCAAGGGGGGTACGCCGCATCCGTAAGGCAGCAAAGCTGCGCCCGCAGGCACGAACAGCATACAATCTCTTTTCAGCCGCGGCGTGTACACGGCTGAAAACACTTCTCGCCTTGCAAGTGTGGAATTTTTGCGTTGCAAGCGCAGAAATTCTGCGTGCGGCAGGGCGTATCCTTGTCGAAAAAGGGGCGCAGCCGTTTTTTCGACAGTCTCAAAAAAAGACCCGCTGCATAAGCAGCGGGTCTTTTGATACCATTTTCGGTGTGTTCCGCAGTTCCGGCGAAATCAGCCGATGCCACCGTAGGCAGCGCCTGCGATCAAGGCCACCAGAGCGGCGATGACATAGACGTACTTGCCCAGAGGATAGAACCAGTTGCCGATGGAAGCCTTCTTGCCGCCCTCGTTGACAGCCGCCAGAGCGGTCTCTTTCTTGAGGACCCAGAAGAACATGATGCCGGCCAGCATGGCGCCCAGCGGGCAGATGTAAATGGAAACCACGTCCATCCACTGAGAGGTCCAAGGCTGGATCAGCAGTGCCACGATGCAGCCGATCACGGAAATGACTGCCACAGAAGGCAGCCGCTTCATGTGCAGCTTCTCCTGCAGGAAGGCCACGGGAGCCTCATACAGGTTGATGATGGAGCTGACACCTGCAAACAGCACGCAGATGTAGAAGATCATACCGACGATCCGTCCGCCGGGCATGCTGTTGAACACATTGACCAGATACACGAACATCAATCCGGGGCCGCCGTTGACCTCGCTGATCCCCTCGCCCAGAACAACCGCCATGGCGGGGATGATCACGAAGGCAGCCAGCAGAGCCGCCAGAGTGTCGAAAATCGCAACGTTACGCGCGGAAGAGGGAAGATCCTCGTCCTTGGGCAGATAGGAGCCGTAAATCACGGAGCCGTTGCCTGCCACAGACAGGGAGAAGAACGCCTGACCAAAGGCATAGACCCAAACTTCCGGATTGAGCAGTCCCTTCGGGTCCAGCGTGAAGATGTACTTGTAGCCGGCGCTGGAACCATCCAGAGTGAAGATATACACGCCCAAGCACACAAACAGGCCGAACAGCAGCGGCATCATGATCTTATTGGCCTTCTCAATGCCGCCGGAAACGCCCATCGCCATAATAATGGCGGAAATAATCAAGCCAACAATCAGCCAGGATCCGTTGCCGACGCCGAAGATGCCGTTGCTGACCATCATGCTGACGGCCTCGCCCAGCGTCTCGGTTTCAGGAGCGGCAGCGCCGAAGGTGCCGCCGATGGCGCCCATGTCGGTGCCCAGTGCATACAGGCTGCCGGAAATGCCCATCCAGCAGTACTTGAAGATCCAGCCCATGACTACCGTGTAGCCAATGGCCAGCATCATGGAGCCAACGATGGGGATCGCGCCGATGGCCTCGCCAACAGTGCGCTTGCCGGTGCGCTCTTCGGTACATTTGCCGAAAGCACCCACGGGACCCGCACCAGCCCAGCGGCCCAGAGCGAATTCTTCAATGACGCCGGAGGCGCCAATCAGGATCACGAACAGGAAATAGGGAAGCAGGAAGGTCATGCCGCCATACTTCTGTACCATAATGGGGAAACGCCAGATGTTGCCCATACCGACGGCGGAGCCAATGCAGGCCAGAATAAAGCCCCATTTGCTCTTAAAACCGTCGCGCTGTTCCAGAGTCTGATTGCTCATGCGTTCGACACTCCTTTTTTCTTCAAAAAGAAAGCGGCGCCCGCTGAATCTATTCAATTCGCGGACGCCGCTTTTCACACACACATTGATCACCGTGCTCTTTCCACGCGGCACGGGTTACGCATAGTTTTTGCGTACGCTCCCCGCACTCTTTTCCACGCAGCACGGATCACGTAATGGGTTGATTGGGTTCCGCTTTCCGATCAGATCTGATCAGCAGAGGGAGCATAGGGCTCCAGGAAAGCATGGAAGTGACGCATAGGCAGCTTGTGACCCCAGACAATGCGCATGTTGGGGATGGTAGCGCGATCCTTGTACAGCTGAGCCACAGCAGCGATGACATAGTCCAGATGCTCCTGAGTCAGACGGCTGCGGTCAATGGCGAAACGAACCACGTTGGCCAGCTCAGCCTGCTGCTCGGGGGTCTTCAGGTCATATTCCATGGAGAAGTCGCCCAGCTCGGACACACGGATACCATAGCGGCGGATCAGCTCCAGAGAGAAGCCGGTGCCTGCGAAGGTGGTGTGATCGCGCTTGCCGTCGAAGAACTCGTCCATGTTGATGTACACAGCGTGGCCGCCGGCGGGCAGAACGACGCCCTTGACGCCGGCCTTGTAGAAGCCCTGAGCCAGATACTCGCACTGCATGGCACGGTCATGCTGATACTCGAAGTCGCAGGACTCATAGAGACCGGCAGCCAGAGCCATGATGTCACGGCCGGACATGCCGCCGTAGGAGTCGTTGCCGTAGCAGGAGATCTGCTTGACCTTGATGAGCACGCCCACGTCGGTCTTGACGGTGCCGTCCTCGTTGAAGTCGGAGAACTTCTTCCAGAACAGGCCCTTGTCGCGGAAGGCCAGCATGCCGCCCATGTTGGCGTGGCCGTCCTTCTTGGCGGACATGGTGAACGCGTCGCAGTAGGAGAACATCTCGGTGGCGATCTCAGCGATGGACTTGTCGGCGTAGCCTTCCTCGTTCATCTTGATGTAGTAAGCGTTCTCGGCCCAGCGGGCAACGTCGAACACCAGAGGAATGTCATACTTATGTGCCACGCGGTTGATCTCGCGGATGTTGGCCATGGAGACGGGCTGACCGCAGATGGGGTTGTTGGTGATGCAGGTGAACACCAGAGGCACGTTCTCGGGACCGCAGGCCTGAATCAGCTGCTCCAGCTTCTCGATGTCCATGTTGCCCTTGAACGGGTTCTTCTCATACTTGCCGCCCTCGGGGATCTCATACAGCAGCTCCTTGTTGTACAGGTTGCGGGGGATGGAGCCCATCTGCTTGATGTTGCCCTCGGTGGTATCGAAGTGGCCGTTGGAGGGGATGGTGAAGACCTTGCCGGGATGACGGGCAGCCAGAATCTTCTTCACGATCTCCATCAGAACGGACTCAGCGGCACGGCCCTGCTGAATGATGAAGGAGTTGGGACGCTCCATCTGCTTGGAGCCGCCGTTGAACAGGCCGCCCTCATACTCGCAGAGGAACAGCTCGTCCATCATCTTCTCCAGATCACGGCAGTCGGTGCGAACCAGATCGATGCTCTTCTTCCAGTTCTTCTCGCCGCCGCGCTCGAAAATATCGCGGAAGGTGTCCAGCAGGACATAGTAACCGGTGTTGCGGCCATAAGCCTCGTCGCCCAGCATCATGGTGGCCCACTGCTGGTTGGTCATGGCGGTGGTACCGGAGTCGGACAGCATATCAACGGTCAGCAGACCAGAGGGGAATGCGAACTCGTTCCAGTGGGTGGCGTTCAGAGCACGCTCGCGCTGCTCAACGGTAGCCTGAGGCAGATCGCGCACAACGTATGCGCAGTGCTGGGGCATCGCAACATCCAGGGGATAGTTCTTAGCGTTCTTGTCCATTTTGTTTACCTCCATAATTTTAGCGCTTCGCGCCTGTTTTTTGGAGATACCCCGGTCGTCGAAGGGTTGGCTTTCCAAGCCTGCCTTGCGCCTAGCGGACAGTATCATTCACATGGGTTCCTGAAATTTGCCGGGCTCACTTGGCAGCGATGACCTCGATCTCCACGAGGGCATCTTTGGGAAGCCGCGCCACTTCGACTGCGCTGCGTGCGGGATAGCTGCCTTCCGTAAAGAAAGTCGCATAAACCTCGTTCATTGCGCCGAAGTTGTTCATGTCGCTGAGGAACACCGTGGTTTTGACCACAGAATCCATCGTCAGGCCTGCTGCCTCGAGGATGGCCTTCACATTGGTCAGGGACTGACGGGTCTGCTCCTGAACGCCCTCGGGGAATGCACCCGTGGCGGGATCGATGGGGAGCTGGCCGGACGTGATGACCAGATTGCCCAGATCGGTGGCCTGGCTGTACGGCCCGATGGCTGCGGGAGCCTTCGCCGTACTGATGATCGTCTTCATTGGAATACGCCTCCTCTCGTTGTTTGCGAGGTAATTTTATCAGACTAAAAAAATTTTGTCAAGCCGGTTTTATGCACTTTGTACGGATAGACAGGGAAGAGACCGAATCATTGTGTTAATTGCACACAAGACTGTCGAAAAAACAAATAAGAAAAATTTTTACTTATGATGATAATTTTTTCTTTGACAAAGATTCCTGCCTTCTATATAATGAGAACAATCCCTGTGAAAACTGGAAAGGAAGTGAGGGTAATGCCCAACGTCCCCAACGCACTTTTGCAGCACTATATGAAATTGACGGAATTTCTTGGGCAGGCGCTTGGACCGGATTATGAAGTGGCCCTGCATGATATGACGGACAAAAACCGCTCCATCATCGCCATTCCAACAACCATGTCAGCGGCCGGGAAATCGGCGCCCCCCTGACCAATGTGGCCCTCAGCATCCTGCGGGATAAAAGCTATGAAACCTCAGACTACCGCCTGCACTATTACGGCGTCTCTGCCAACGGCAAGGAACTGCGCTCCAACACCATGTTCATCAAGCAGAACGGCCGCCTGATCGGCATGCTCTGCATCAATTTTGACGACACCCGCTACCGCACCATCAGCAGCGAGGTTCTGGGTCTTTGCCACCCCGACCTGTTCGTAAATGAAGTTCTGCCTGTCAGAACCGCGGATCAGGACGCCCCTTCCTCCGGAAGGCCGGCTCCCGAGACGTTCCGCAACTCCACGGAGGCCGTTACTCTGGATGCCATCCAGCAGGAGCTGGCCCGTCTGGGCGTCACGGCAGACCGCCTGACCTCGGAAGAGCGCCTGCAGATCATCAGCGCGCTTGCCGCCGGCGGCATCTTCCTGCTGAAAGGGTCCGTTCGGGATGTGGCTGCCGGCCTGCACTGCTCCCAAGCCAGCGTCTACCGCTATCTGGCGCAAGTGAAGAACGATTCTGCCGACACGCAGGCGTAATCCGGAAAAAGCGGGCGGCGGCCCGCTTTTTTCGAACAATTTATCAAAGAAGAAAGGAAGCGGCTGCCATGCTGACCAAGTTGACTCCTGATTTGATTCCGGAATTTTCCAGAGCCTGCACCTACGAGCGGGTCTTCGGCTCCAAGCTGATGACCGCCCTGCAGGCCTACGGCCTGAATGACCCGAACGCCTGCTTCTGGCTGCTGCAGGCGGGGGACGCGCCGACTGCCGCGCTGTATCTGGCGGAAAACGTGCTGGTCATCTCCGCCGCGCCGGAGGCCGACCCCGTTCCCATTGCGGAGCTGATCCGGAGCCGGAGCATCGGGGAGACCGATACCAACCGGGACCAGTGCGCGGCACTGCAGTCCATGCTGGGCGGCGCTACGGAAAGCTCTTATTACATGGTTTACGAGGGCGGCCCTGTCACGGATGACTTTCCGGAAATCGTTTCCGGAAATGTGCACGCCGTCTTCTCTGTTTTGCAGAAAAGCCACGAATATTACCGGACGCATCTGCAATTTGACCCATGGGCACAGGATCTCACCCGCCGGATGAACACCGGACGGACCGAGCTTTATCAGCTGGTGCTGGATGGAGAGGTGGTCGGAACCGGCTCCATCGGCTCTCAGGATGACGAATGCGGCGTTTTGGCCGCAGTGGCGGTCGTGCCGGAATACCGCCATCGGGGACTGGGCGCCTGCATCAGCCGGTTTCTGGTCAAACGCATTCAGGAGCTGGGGAAAACGCCCCGCCTGATCTCCGGCTATGACGAGGTGGCGGAGCTTTACCGGCAGGTGGGCTTCCGCACCTGCGGCCGCTGGGGCGAGCTGTATCTTTAAGGAAAAACGAAGCGGGAGGAACTTACGGTGTTTCGGGAATACAGCAGACGGATCGCCGTCCTTTTGGGCGGCCTGACGGTCAGCGCCGTGGGCATTACCATGATGCTTCAGGCCAACATCGGTCTGGAGCCGTGGAGTGTCCTGCAAAACGGCATGTCCGTCTTTTTCGGCATGACTTACGGTACCGCCGCTATGATCGTAGGCGCGGTGGTGATCGCCGCCGCCTTTTTCTGCGGCGAAAAATTCGGGCTGGGCACGCTGGCCAACATTTTCTTTTGTCCCGTTTTGATCGATCTTCTGCTGTATCTGGACTGGATCCCCCTCATGACCACCCTGTGGTCCGGTCTGCTGATGCTGCTGGCCGGCATGGAGCTGCTGGCGCTCGGCACATGGATGTATATGAAAAGCGCACTCGGCTCCGGCCCCAGAGACGCCCTGATGGTGGTTCTGGCCCGTAAAACCGGCCGGTCTGTGGGATTGTGCCGGGCTGTGGTGGAGCTGATCGCCATTTTTGTGGGCTGGCGGCTGGGCGGTCAGGTGGGCATCGGCACCATCATCACCGGCGTTGGCGTCGGGACGCTGTTCAACCTGAATTTTGCCCTGCTGCACTTCCGCGCCGCAGAGCTCCATCAGGAAAATCTGCCGGAAACCTTCCGCCGCCTGCGGGGCGGCGCACAGCAGCCGGCAGAGCAGCCGCAGGAACCGGCGGAGCCGCCGCAGAAATAGTCCGTTCTCCAGATCAGCCGGCACCCGAAAACGGGATGCCGGCTGATATCGCTTCCAAATGCCTCCGGTATTCCGTCATCTGCCGCATAGTTTTTCCCTCCGGCGCATATGGTTGTCCCGGAGGTGAAGGACATGCACCGCTCATCAAGCACCTGTTTCCGGCGGCTGAAAGCCGGCCTGCTGGCCGCCGGCGTGCTGTGGACCGCAGCCGTTACTGCCGGCAGCGATACGGCATCCGCAGCCCTGAAAGCCATGGGAGAAGCCCTGCCGCTGCATATTCTGCGCTGGGAGCTGGGAGACCCCGCCCCCTCAGACGGGCTTTCCCCGGCGGTGGTCATGACCATCGGGGAGTCTCCCTTGCTGCTGTCCGCCCGCCCTGCCGTGGCGCAGCTGTGGGAGGCGGCGGAGGAGCCGGAGTCCTCCGACTCCCTCCAGCCGGAGACGGCCCCGACTCCCGTGGAGGAGACCCCGCTGGACGTCCCCTCCGCCGGGGACAACGGCGTTCCCGCCAAAACGCTGGTGCCCACAGACCCAAGCGGCTACACGGTCTGCGGCCGTGTCTATATCAGCAATTCCACGGACTACACCCTCTCCGTTCCGGAGCTGCAGGCTCTTTTTTCCGCGGAGCTTTCCGGCGGAGAAGGCCCCCAGATCCTGATCCTCCACAGCCACGGAAGCGAGGCCTACACCCCCGCCCCCGGCACGGAGGTCGTCTGGTCCGGAGACCACCGCACCACAGACTCCCGCTATAATGTGGTAAAAGTAGGGGACGTAATGACCGAAGTCTTCGGGGAGGCCGGTATTTCCGTGCTCCATGACCGGACCCTTTATGATTATCCCTCCTACACCGGCGCCTATGACCGGTCTCTGGCCGCGATCCAAAGCTATCTCGCCCAGTATCCCTCCATCCGCCTGATTCTGGACATCCATCGGGACGCCATTGCGGATCAGGAGGGCACGCAATACAAGGTCGTCTCTGATCTGCCGGACGGGCAGCGGGCCGCCCAGATGACGCTGGTGGTGGGCAGCGACGGCAGCGGCCTCTATCACCCCGACTGGAAGGAAAACCTGCGTCTGGCGGCGGCTTTGCAGGAGCAGGTGCTGGCCACATACCCCACGCTGATGCGGCCGGTGCTACTGCGCAATTCCCGCTATAACCAGCACGCCTCCCCCGGCTCCCTGCTGGTGGAGGTGGGCGCCGCCGGAAACTCTCCGGAGGAGGCGCAGCTGGCGGGACGGCTGCTCGCGCAGGAGCTGGCTGCGGTTCTGGAGGCCCGCAGCAAATAAATCCCCGTCCCTCCTCCGCGCGGCAGCAGGGAAGGGGTCAAAACGCAACGAAAAAAGGACATCCTTCCGGATGTCCTTTCAAACGCGCAAAATCAACCGATCTTGTTGAGCTTCAGAGCCATGGCGCTCTTTCTGTGAGCAGCCGTATTCTTGTGCAGAATGCCCTTGGCAACAGCCTGATCGACTTTCTTCACTGCAACCTTGTAAGCGCCATCGGCCTCGGTGCGATTGCCTTCTGCGGCAGCAACCTCAAACTTCTTGATGGCGGTCTTCAGTTCGGACTTTGCGGCCTTGTTGCGTGCGTTTCTCACTTCACCGATCAGAACGCGCTTCTTGGCAGACTTGATATTCGGCAAACCAAACACCTCCTTTGGCAAATTCAGTGGATTTTCCACCGTGCAGAATGGTATTTTAACAGGATTCCTTTCAGAAATCAAGAGTTTTTTCAGAATTTCTGCATTTTTTTCGAATATTGCTTTCTATTGCGGACATGATAGGGACAAAACCACAAGATTTTGTGTCAGGAGGAACGGAACATTGTTGATAAAGCGGACAGATCTGGCTCTGGAAGCCCGGGAGCTGTGGCAGGAATCCGCCGCAAAGACCACGCGGCTGACCGGCGTCAAGGCTGCCAAAACAAAATTGGAGGGGTATCCGCTGACCACCGTGGAGATCCTCAACGAAACCGGCGCGCAGGCGCTGGGAAAGCCGCCGGGCCGCTATCTGACGCTGGATCTGACCGCCTATTGGCAGAGGAAGGCCGATTTTTTCGAGCGGGCCGTGCGGGCGCTGGGCGGTCAGCTGCGTCAGCTGCTGCCGGAGGAGGGGCCCGCCCTCATTGTGGGGCTTGGAAACCGGGCCATGACGCCGGACGCCTTAGGCCCGCTGGCGGCGGATCAGGTGCTGGCCACCCGCCATCTGATCGCCGCGCAGCCCAAGTCCTTTTCCGCGTTCCGCTCTGTGGCGGTGTGCAGGACCGGCGTACTGGGCGACACCGGCGTAGAGTCGGCGGAAGCCGTGCGGGGGCTGGTGGAGGCCGTGCGCCCCTCTCTGGTGATCGCGGTGGACGCGCTGGCCTCCCGCCGCGCAAGCCGGGTATGCACTGCCGTGCAGCTGAGCGACACCGGCATCACCCCCGGCTCCGGCGTGGGCAACCACCGGTCGGCGCTGGATTGGGAGACACTGGGCGTTCCGGTCTTCTCCATCGGCGTTCCTACCGTGGTGGACGCCGCCACTCTGGCGGCGGATCTGCTGGAATCCTCCGGCGTCACGGACTTTGACGAAGCCCGTCTGCAGGGGCGGGGCCGAACCCTGATGGTGACGCCGCGGGATATCGACGCCCAGATCCGGGATCTGAGCAAGGTGGTGGGCTACGGCATCAACTGGGCGCTGCAGGATCTGGACATCGACGACATCACCGCCCTTTTGAGCTGACAGGCGGCTCCGGAGCCGCCTCAGCGGAGCTTGGGCAGCGTGTTGGCGCCGTGGGGCAGGAGGGTAGCCCGCAGATCCCGCCCGCCGTTGAGCGCGCGGGACAGGGACAGGGCCTCATCCAGCGTCCTGACCGCGTGGATTCTGGAAGCGCCGAACCGCTCCTGAGGAATTTCCGTCACAACGATCAGCGGGTGCTTTTCGGCGGTCTCTGCAAACAGGTAGCCGATGAAGGCGCCGATGGAAAAGTGCTCCCGCAGGGCCTTTTCCCGTTCCAGCATGGTGGGATAGCCGGCAATCTGCCGCTCCGTATCCTCATTGCCGAAGCCCTCGCCGGATTCCGTTACTAAAACGATGGTCCCGCCGTCCTCCACCACTTCCAGCGCATTGCACAGGGTTTTGATGGTCTGGTAGAAATTCAGATCCTTGGGATACCCGCCGGCGCTGGCAATCACCAGCGGCGTTTTTTCTCCGGCAGTCACGCCGTACATCCGGTCCACCAGCCGGCAGGCCTCCTGATGCGCCGCGATCCAGTCTCCCGCAAAGGCGCTGATGATCTGCTGATCGTCATTGACCACCACATTGATCAGGAATGCGGGCTTCACCATGGCGCAGGCCTCCATCATGTCGGCATGGACCGGATTGCTCTCCGAGAGATTGGCGCTGCGGACCTCCGGATTGGAGCCGGCGCCCAGCCCCGGCAGCAGCGCCAGATTGTGGTTTTTCATAATGGTCTCCCGACCGGCAATGCCCGGCAGGATGCTCTTACGGCCGCCGCCGAACCCTGCCATAAAGTGATAGACCACGCCTCCGGTGAGAATGATGTGGTCGCAGGCCAGCGCCCGCTTGTCCAGCCATACGGGAGTCCCCCGGCTGGTGGTGCCCACATACTGAAGCTCCTCCTCTTCGGTGCACTGGTGATCCTCCAGACGGATCCGGTCATAGACCGCCTGCGTCACCAGTCCGATCTGCTCCTCTTTTGTCTGCCGCCGGTGCGTACCCGTTGCGGAGAGGATCAGCATATCCTCATCCCGGACTCCGGCCTGCTCCAGCTCTTCCACCAGAATGGGGAGATAGGTCTCCGGCGACTGCCAGCGGCGGGTCACATCGGAAATCACAATGCACACTGTATCCCCCGGCTTCACCAGCTCCTTCAAAGGACGGGAACCGATGGGATGTGCCAGCGCATAGCGGACATGCTCCTCCGGCGTCCTTTGGGGCAGCGCAATCCGGTTTGGCTCCAGCTCCGCCGCGATCAGCTCCTCCGGCAGCTTGACCGCAAATTCTGTCCGGCCGTATTTCATGGTTTCAGGCATCAAAAACGCTTCCTTTCCGGGGCCCTTTTCCGGCCTCTCTTTCATTTCGGAGGTATTATACTCCTTTTTTCAAAAAAATCCCTCGGCGTTTTTACTGAAAAAAAGACAAGGCCGCCCTCTGCCGCAGGCAGAGGGCGGCGGGACCAGACCGCTTACAGCTCCAGCTCCAGCATCACCGGACAGTGGTCGCTGCCTGTGACCTCGTTCCAGATGTCAGCATTCCTGATGTTCTCCTTCAGCCGTTCCGAGACGATGAAGTAGTCGATCCGCCATCCCGCGTTGTTCTTCCGGGCGTTGAAGCGGTAGCTCCACCATGAATACGCTCCGGTCTTGTCGGGATAGAGATAGCGGAAGGTATCCACAAAGCCGCTCTCCAGCAGGCGGGTCATTTTTTCCCGCTCCTCGTCGGAAAACCCCGGATTCATGCGGTTGGTCTTGGGATTTTTCAGGTCGATCTCCTGATGGGCCACGTTCAGATCCCCGCAGTAGACCACCGGCTTTCTGGCGTCCAGCTCCAGAAGGTACGTCCGGATGTCATCCTCCCACACCATGCGGTAATCCAGCCGTGCCAGCTGGTCCTTGGAGTTTGGCGTATAGCAGCACACCAGATAAAACTCCGGATATTCCGCGGTAATCACCCGTCCCTCATGGCGGTGCTGATCGTCCCCGAAATCAAAGGTGACGTTCAGCGGCTCCTGACGGGTAAAGACGGCGGTGCCGGAATAGCCGGCCTTATCGGCGCTGTTCCAGAAGCGGGTATAGCCCGGCAGGTCGAACTCCGCCTGCTCCGGCCGCATTTTCGTCTCCTGCAGGCAGATGATGTCCGCGTCGGCATTGGCGCAGAATTCCAGAAATCCCTTTCCGATGCAGGCCCGCAGGCCGTTGACATTCCAAGATACCAGTTTCATGGGCATTCTCCTTGTCCGTTCCGATTGTTTTTCACAATTGTATCCGACTTTCGTGGAAAAATCAACTTGCCCGCCGGTGGGAAATGGAGTAAAGTATTCTTATTCAGATAGTTTGCAAAAAAAGGAGCATGCTCATGAGTACTGGCCGCAGCAACGGAATACGGAACATGACCGCAGGCAGTCCCGCCGGTCACATCTTTTCATTTGCGCTGCCGCTTCTGGCGGGTAATTTTCTTCAGCAGCTTTACAACATGGTGGACAGCTGGGTCGTGGGCAATTATGTCAGCGACGCGGCGCTGGCGGCCGTGGGCACCGGATTCCCTGTGATTTTCATGTTTTCCTCGCTGTTCATGGGAATGTCCACCGGCGGCACGGTGGTCATCGCCCAGTTTTTCGGCGCCGGAAAACCCGAGCGGGTGCGGGATGCGGTAGACACTCTCTACACCGCCTTTATCCGGGCTGCCATTCCCGTCTCGATTCTGGCTGTGCTGCTGGTCAAGCCCATGCTGAGTCTGCTGCGGGTGGACGAGGCCGCCTATCGGGAAGCGTGGATCTATCTGACGGTGGTCTGCGCGGGGCTGGTGGGCACCATCGGGTATAACCTGAACGCGGGACTGCTCAACGGCCTCGGCAACAGCCGCACCACCCTGCTGTTTCTCGCCATCGCCGCCATTTTGAACATCATTCTGGATCTGGTGCTGGTGCTGGCGGGCGGCATGGGTGTCATGGGCGTGGCTCTGGGCACCATCATCTCGCAGGCCTTCTCGTGGCTCTTCGGCCTTTTTTATATCAACCGCCACTTTCCGGAAATCGCCATCCACCCCTTCAACGGCCGGTTCGACCGGACCTTGTTCCGCCAGATCATCGGCATCGGTCTGCCGGCGGGAATCCAGATGTCTCTGGTTTCTCTGGGCACCATGTTTGTCCTCTCCAAGATCAATTCCTACGGCAAGGCCTTCACCGCCGGCTTCAACGTGGGCAACAAGCTGGACGCTCTGGCCTTCCTGCCCACCCAGAGTCTGGCCGCAGCCGCCACCGCCTTTGTGGGGCAGAACATGGGGGCGGGCCGTCAGGACCGGACACGGAAGGGGATTCGGGCAACCGTGCTGGCCGCCGCCCTCTGGACGGTGTTCACCTCCGTTCTGCTGTACCGGTGGGGCGATGTGCTGTGCGGTCTCTTTACTCCGGAGCCCGCCGTCATTGCAGCCGGCACCCTCTATCTGCGCAGCATCATGCCGCCTTACGTGCTGTTCGCCGTGGTCTTTTGTCTCAACGGCGCCATGCGGGGAGCAGGAGACAGTGTTTTTCCCATGCTGAACGTGGTGGCCTCCCTCATTTTGCTGCGGGTGCCGTTCCTCTACTTTTTCGCCAACCGCTTCGGTCCGGCCTATATGTTCTACGGCTACGCGGTAGGCTGGGCGGTGGGATTTGTTCTCACCGTGGCGTACTACTGTTCCGGCCGCTGGAAGCGCCGCGGCTCTCTGGCAGAGCAGGAGCAGCCCGTTCCTCCGGATCTCTCCTGAGCACCGTAAAAAGGCCGCCCGAAGGGCGGCCTTGAAACTGTAAGAAAAAGGCTGTATTGCTTTTCGGTAAGGACACGACCTGCTGCATGGTGGATGTCCCCCGGAAAATTCCAGAACGAGCCGTTGTAATTTTCCGGCAAAGCCGCTATAATAAACGTATTATGCCCCATCGGGGCCCTGTTTCGTCAATTCCGGCGCTCTTCCATTCGGAGCTGCCGTAAAAAAGGAGAACCCTCATGGAAAAAAAGAAGTTCTATATCACCACTCCCATTTACTATCCCTCTGACAAGCTCCACATCGGCCACACCTACTGCACGGTGGCGACCGATGCCATGGCCCGCTACAAGCGGCTGCAGGGCTATGATGTATGCTTCCTCACCGGCACGGACGAGCACGGCCAGAAAATCGAGACCAAGGCCGCCGAAGCCGGCGTCACGCCCAAGGAATTTGTGGACCGCATCGTGGAAGGCCCGCAGGGCGTCAAGGACCTGTGGAAGCTGATGAATATTTCCAACGACCGCTTCATCCGCACCACCGACGATTACCATGTCGCCTCCATTCAGAAGATCTTCAAGAGGATGTATGAAAAGGGCGATATCTATAAGGGCGCATACAAGGGTAAGTACTGCACGCCCTGCGAATCCTTCTGGACCGAGAGCCAGCTGGTGAACGGCTGCTGCCCCGACTGCGGCCGCCCCGTGGTGGACGCGGAGGAGGAGGCCTACTTCTTCCGGCTGAGCAAATATGCCGACCGGGTGCAGGATCTGCTGGAAAACACCGATTTCCTCCAGCCCCGCAGCCGCGTCAACGAGATGGTCAACAACTTCATCAAACCCGGTCTGGAGGACCTGTGCGTCTCCCGCACCAGCTTCACGTGGGGCGTTCCCGTGGACTTTGATCCGGGTCATGTGGTCTATGTGTGGGTGGACGCCCTCTTCAACTACACCACCGCGCTGGGCTTCCTGAACGACAAATATGACGATTATGACCACTACTGGCCTGCCGACGTCCATTTTGTCGGCAAGGAGATCGTCCGGTTCCACTCCATCATCTGGCCCGCCATGCTGATGAGCATGGAAATGCCCCTGCCGGGGCACGTCTTCGGCCACGGCTGGCTGCTGCTGGACGGCGGCAAGATGTCCAAGTCCAAGGGCAACGTGGTGGACCCCTACATTCTGGCGGAAAAATTCGGCGTGGACGCCCTGCGGTTCTTCCTGCTGCGGACCTTCCCCTTCGGTTCCGACGGCAATTTCTCCAACGAGTCCCTGATCCAGACCATCAACGTGGACCTTGCCAACGATCTGGGCAACCTCCTCAGCCGCACCGTGTCCATGGTGGGGAAATACTTCGGCGGAACCCTGCCTGACGTGCAGGCGGAGGACGCGGAAAAGGACGCGGAGCTGGTTCAGCTTCTCACCTCCCTCCGCGCAAGATATGAAGAGCAGATGGAGCACTATGCCTTCCAGAACGCTCTGGCAGAGGTCTTTAAGGTCATCAGCCGCGCCAACAAATATATCGACGAAAACGCTCCTTGGGTTCTGGCAAAGGATCTGGAGCAGAACGGCCCCCGTCTGGCCCGCGTGATGTACAATCTGCTGGAGGCCCTGCGCATGGCCGGCATCCTGCTCAGTCCCTTCATTCCGGCCTCCGCTGAAAAGGTGCTGGACCAGATCGGCGCCTGCGGCGGCTGCCGCACATGGGAGAGCGCCGGAACCTACGGCTCTCTGTCCCGCACCGCCGCCGTGCAGCGGGGCGACAATCTCTTCCCCCGCATTGACGCGGAAGCCGCCATCGCCGAGCTGGAGGCCGCCGCCGAGGCTGCCCGGAAGGCCGCGCTGCCCGCCATTGAGCTGGAGCCCCAGCTGACAGAGCCGGTGGACTTTGACACCTTCTGCAAGTCCGATTTCCGGGCGGTGAAGGTCAAGGACTGCCAGCGGGTGAAAAAGAGCGAGAAGCTGTTGAAATTCACGCTGGACGACGGCACCGGAACGGACCGCCAGATCCTCTCCGGCATCGCCAGATTCTATCAGCCCGAAGAGCTGGTGGGCAAGACGCTGGTTGCCATCGTGAACCTGCCTCCCAGAAAGATGATGGGTCAGGAGAGCTGCGGAATGCTGATCTCCGCCGTCCACACCGAAAAGGGCGAGGAAAAACTCCATCTCCTGATGGTGGACGACGCCATCCCCGCAGGCGCGAAGCTGTGCTGACGGTTCCGGAGACCGGACACGGCGAAACGGCGCCGCAGACGGAAAGGAGCGATTATGCGGTTACAAAGCGCGATTTTTGATATGGACGGCACCCTGCTGGACTCCATGCACATCTGGACCGGCCTCGGCCCCGACCTGCTGCGGTCCATGGGCATCGAGCCTGCGCCGGATCTGGGGCAGCGGCTCATGGTGCGGACGTTCCGGGAGGGCGCCGCCCTCTGCAAAGCGGAATACCATCTGACGCAGTCCGAGGACACGCTGATGGAGCTGACCAAGGCGCGGGTGCGGAACTTTTATGAAACGCAGGTGCAGCCCAAAGCCGGTGTGCAGAAGTTTCTCTCTCTTTTGAAGATGGAAGGCGTGTGGATGTATGTTGCCACCAACACCGACCGGGATCTGGCGGAGGCCGCCCTGAAACACACCGGTCTTGCCGGTTATTTCCGCGGCATCCTCACCTGCGGCGAGGTGGGCGCCGGCAAGCGGGAAAGCGCGGAGATCTACGAGCGCTGCCTGCGGCGCCTGCGCGGCACCAAACAGGATACCGTGGTGTTTGAGGACTCCCTCCATGCCATTGAGACTGCCAAGGCCGCCGGTTTTCGGGTCTGCGGCGTATACGACCCTTCTGCGGAAGGCGATCAGGAGACCATCCGGCGCATTTCCGACGAATATATCCGTTCCTTTGAGGAATTGTTTGAAGCCACGGCTCCGGACTGAAAAAATTGACGGGAACCTCCCGTCAATTTTTTTATCCGTGCTGTAACGAATCCACTCCCATGGGGATGTATCTGTGAAAGGAGGGAGCGGCGTGGAAGACATCGGCAGCATTTATCAGCAGCATGCCCGGACCGTCTATAAATTTTTACTCTCCCAATGCCGCGATCCGGATCTGGCAGAGGAGCTGACGCAGGAGACCTTCTATCAGGCCGTCCGCTCCATCCACCGCTTTGACGGCAGCTGCAAGATCTCGGTCTGGCTCTGTCAGATCGCCAAGCACCTGTGGTATCAGCATCTGCGCAAAAAAAAGCGGGAGGTTCCCATGCCGGAGGACGGGCCGGAGCTTCCGCTGCCATCCGCGGAGGAAGAGACGCTGGAACGGGCCGGACAATTGGAATTGCTGCGGCAGATCCACCAATTGCCGGAGCTTCCCAAGGAAGTGGTCTATCTCCGCGCGTTCGGCGGACTCAGCTTTCGGGAGATCGGCGACGTGCTGGGAAAAACAGAGACTTGGGCGCGTGTAACCTTTTATCGAAGCAAGGAAACACTGAGAAAAGGAGGGGCATCCCATGAAAAATGATCTGACCTGCCCGCTGGTGCGGGACCTGCTGCCCTTATATATGGAGGGACTGACCTCGGACGAGACCAATGCGGCGGTGGAATCCCACCTGAAATCCTGTCCCGTCTGCGCCCATCTGCGGGCTGACATGGCCGATCCCCCGCCGGCGGAGGCGGCGGAGCAGGAGCGGGAAGTGGATTATTTGAAAACCGTCAAGCGAAACGGCAGACGGCGGGTGATCGCCGCCGTTCTATGCACGATGCTGCTGATCACGGCGGGCATCGCCCTGAAGGTCTCTGTGATCGGCACTCCCGCACAGGCGCAGGATCTGACCGTCACCGCCTGTGCCCAGCATGACGGCGTGCTGACCCTCGCGATCGCCACCCCATACTCCGCCACGGCTTACCACAGCTGGACCGTGAACACCGCGGACGGCGTGGCGGACATCTCTGCCCGTTCGGTACCGGTCTCTCCCTTGTTCCGCGACGGAACAGGGACTGTGGAGGTTCCCTTGGAGGGCGTCACGGAGGTCCGTCTCTGCGGCCGCACCGTCTGGCAGGAGGGCGCGGAGATTTCTCCGGAGGTCTCTGCCCTGTGGGAAGCGCGGACCCCCTATGTAGGCAACGCGTCTGCCGTGGGAAAGCTTCTGGATACGCTCTTTTTCTATCGCGGATCCCCGGGGGCCCATACCTTCTCCCTCCAGACCGGCAGCGCGCCCTTCGGGCTGACGCTGGACTTTTCTCAGAAAGCTGTGGACGGGGCGGCGCTGAACCGGCAGATGCACGCCTTTGCCCCCCTGATTCTGGCGTTGGTTGACAATCTGGGAACGGTCTCATGGAGCAATACGGCCCCCAACGGCATCGTGCAGAACACCACGGTCACGCTGGAGGAGATCGACGCCCTGCTGCCTGACGCGGTGGATGCCTGCAACGCGGCCTGCGGTACGGACTTAAAGCCCTTGGAGAGTGTCAAGGCGTACGCCGCCTCTCCGGCGTCCCTGCGGCAGCTTACGGAGCTGGTCCGGTTCTATCCGGACATTTGAGAACACCCCCCGAACATTTGTGCACAGGTCCAGTAAAAACGGACAATAGACAAAAAGCCCCCTGATGTAGGAAAATAAGAGTACTACATCAGGGGGTATTATCATGTCCGAGAGAAGGTATACACATATCCAAGATCTTCTCCCCGTAATCAATACGATGATAGCGG
>JAPFEH010000083.1 GCA_026169195.1 Dysosmobacter sp.
CTATTGGATAAGTTTTTGAGGGCGTATACAGCGCAAGAGAAGAAAGGGAACTTTCAGTTTGTTGCTGCCGAAGTTAAACAACACTTTGTGGAAATGATCTGTAACACCCCTTCTATTGATGCTGTGCCGGTGGTCCGATGCCGGGAGTGCAGGCATGGTTTGCCATGCGGACCTGATGTGTCATGCTACCACCCGGAATATGAGTTGTGCGAAGGCGTTACTCCTCACGAGCCGAAGTTCTTTTGCGCATATGGAGAGCGGAAGGACGGTGATGGCAATGGATGAACTGAAACCGTGCCCGTTTTGTGGCAATCCCCAAATAGGTATTGTCCGAACACGGTATAACGGCGTTCCATCTGGTGACGATGGATGGTGTGCAGAAATCAAATGCAAATGTGGAGCCAGTATGAAGTTCTGGGCCTTGAAAAAATCATGGGCAGAAGAAACCATTACGAAAGCATGGAACCGCCGTGCCGGAGAGGAGGAGCAGGATGGCTGAGTATATCAAACGGGAATCAGTTCTAAACGAAGCACAGGAAATAAATCACTGGTGTGGATACGAATATAGATACGAAAATTTTATTCCCGTCAATGCTGTTTTAGATATCCCCATCGCCGACGTGGCCCCGGTGGTGCATGGGCGGTGGATTGAAGATGGGAGTTTGATTATCACTTGCTCAGAGTGCAAACGGGGATATAATCTGATCGCTAAATATACCCACTACTGCCCCAACTGCGGCGCACTTATGGACGGGGGGAAAGACGATGGCTGAGTATATCGAGCGAACTGATGTATTAAGAATCATTGATGAAGTATATGGAGCAGGAAAGGTATATCATCGTGTGCGTAACATTCCTGCCGCTGACGTTGCCCCCATCATCCGCGGCACGTGGGATCTCCTGCGGCATGACAAGTTCTCTGACGTGTTCCAGTGTTCGGAGTGCGGACGGAAGGTGTCCCTCACCCACGGGCGGGACGTGCTGGAGCAGTTCCCGTACTGCCATTGCGGCGCGAAAATGGAGGATGCACCATGTCCGGAACATCAGCCTTGACGCCGAAGCAGTGGCGGTGGATAGCAGATCGCTGGCTGGAGGGCTACACTCTCCGGGAGCTGGGTGCGTTCGTGGGACTGCACCGGGAGACGATCCGGCGGGGACTGGTCCGCATGGGCCTGCGGCCGGAGTATAAAAGCGACTTGAAGCCGCCGCTCCCGCAGCGGCAGGAATACGAACGTTTGAAGGAGGTGTGACAGCGATGCCGGAATGGACCCGCATTCCCTCCCCCATCGAATCAGAAGCCGACCGCCGGGAGCTGGCGGCGATCCTGACCTCCCACGGTCTGGAGGTCCGCATCGTCCGGGAGCGGACAACGAAAAACGGCTCCTATAAGCGATATCTCGAATACCGGGCGCAAGCGTGAAAAAGCCCCCTCCGGCTGGAGGGGGCTTTCCTTATGCGTAGGGGTTCTTGGCGCTGGTTGTACAGATCAGGTCCCATAGATCCACCCGGTTCTGCTTTCCCTGCAAAGCTTCCATCGCTTCGCTCTTCGTGACGCTTCCGCTTCCATCTTTATCTGCATTGCGCTTCATGGAGACGTATTCGCCCACTGTCAAGCCCGCTTGCACCGCCTGTTTCGTTTTCTCATAAGCCCTTCCGGACATGACACTAGAGCCATACTGCTCATAAAGCGCCAGATACTCCGCCGGACTCACACCGAGCTCCCGCTGTGCGGATTTGGCATTTCTGACCCATGCCTCCGGGGCATAATCCGAGACAGCGGCCTTGGCCTGCTGATCCGCGTATTGATAGAGCCGCCCGATGTACGCAGCTTTCTCCCCGTCGCTCATGGAGCGGTAGACCGGCAGGCGGGTCCCGTCCTTCAGCATCTGGTACCGGGTCCTGCCAAGAGATTTGGCATAGGCCTGATATTCCTCTGCCGTCAGGTCCTTTTTCTCTCCGTTGACGGTGATGGACCGCCCCGCTCGCTGGGGGAACACCCCTCCGTCTCCGGTGGCGTCCTTCACCCGCTGAAGCTCCCGCTCTACCTTGTCCACATCCACCTGAGAGACGTAGGCCGGATTGAAAAGGTTGTTGACCGCCCGTTCCATCGGGTCCCCGGTCTCCTCTTCCCTTCCCCATGCGTCAATGTACGGGATCTGCTGATAGTCCCATCCGGGGATCTTCTGGCTCACCTTCCCCAGTGTGTATTGCAGGTCTGTGGGAAGCATCCCGTTCTTGTCTGTGTACGTGGTCATGCGGACATCTTCGCCGCTGCGCTCCAGCTGTCCCCCGATGGTGGGGAAGATCTGCGTAGCGTAGTTGGTGAGTGCGGAGGTTACAAGCGCGCCCAGCACACTCTCCCCCCGGTTCTTGGCATATGCTGCGTTTTCAAAGGTGTCATTCAGCCCTTGCAGCATGGACATCTCCAGCATCGGCGCGGAGGCATTTTTCACAGTCTCCAGCGCCTCTTCCCAGCTCAGGCCGTTTTCCAGCCCCTGCCGGTAAAGCTCCACGCCCATAAAGAAGGGGATCGCTTCCGGAGCCAGCCAGTCCAGCGTGACAGAGGAGCCGTTCTTCAGCTCCAGCGCGTAGGCTTGATGTCCGGTCAGGTCGTCAAAGGCGGCCTGCTTCTCATCCTCATCCTCGCCGCCGGTCACATATCCGGCCCCTGCCGCAAGGAATCCGGCTGCCAGCAGCGCCGTGCCGGATACACCGGCAGCGGTGCGGTCCAGTCCGGAGGCGACCCGGGCCAGATCCCCCGCTTTTGCGCCCCGTACTGTCTCCACAGCCCCCAGCACCGCGCCCACAGGGGAATATTCCACCGCCCGCACCGCAATGTTGGCAGGTGTCCGCTTGAAGGGCAGAACGCCCTCCGTGATGTACCCCGCCCCGCGGACAAAGGGGTTGTCGCTTCTGGTCATGCCGCCCAGCTTGCTCACGGCATCGCTGAATGCGTTTTTATCATTGAAGGTGTTCCGCAGGGCCTCCTGCGCGGCATAGTCCCGCGCCCGGTTCAAAAGCGCCGGAGCTGCGTCCGCCATGCCCCTGAACCCATTGGCCTTGAGGTATCCGGCCAGCGACTGGGTATAGATCCACTTCTTTGCGGCGGTGTCCTCCGCCGCCAGCGCCCGGCTGTTGAAGTCTGCTGCCCGGTTGATGCCCCGCCCAAATGGATTGCTGCCGGAAAAGGCGTCTGCCTTTTGCTCAATGTCCCAGAGGCTGATCTGCCCCTCCTGATATTTGCTGCTCTCCCCCAGAAAATCCTTCACATTGGCCCAGTCCGCCCGTGCTTCCGCCGCCAGCTTTCCAAAGGGATTCACGCCGAAAAGGGATTTGGTCCGCTCCGTTTTCCCTCCGCTTACCTTGTAGGCGATCCCTTCGGCCGCAGCCCCCACCCGGTTCTTCACCGCAACAGGAATCTGGAAGAAGGTATTGCCCAAGATATTGCGGATATGGGTCCGCGGGTTTCCCAGCATCGACAGATACCGCAGGGTATCAAACTTGGCGCGGAAGGTACCGGGCACCTGCTGTGCCGCCTTCTGTACCATGCGCTCTGTCACTTCCCGTCTGGCCTCGTCCGTCTCTGCATTCAGGAAGTCCGCGACATCCTCCGGCTCCAGCTCCACATCTGTCCCGTGCTTTTCGTTCAACTCCGAGACTGCCTTCTGTATCGCCGTCAGCTGACCTTCCGGACTGAGCTTGCGGAAGATGCTCTGAGCCTGCATAGCCTGTGCCGCCGTGGTGGAATTTCGGGTGTACAGTGTCAGCAGTTCCGCTGTTGCTTCCGTGTTTCCCTCCCGCATGGCTTGGAGAAGCAGCTGCTGTCCGAGGGTCGTGTTGTCTTTTGTAGCCACGCCGGCAGACACCGCCTGCCGGTACTGCTCCAAAGCACCGCCAAAGCCCTTGTCCGAAACGGTGCGCTGCGCTCTGCCAACGGCATCTGTGTCATGGATGGTATCGAAGGACAGCTCGCCGGATACGATCTGCCGCTCCAGCATCCGCACAGCGTCCTCGCCGGTCCCCTGCGCTCCCATCACCGTCGAGGCGGATTTTGGGATCTTCCGCCCGTCAGAATCCTCCATGGGCACATCCACCGGACGGGCTGCGTCGGGCCCCTCCGGATAAAACCGGTCAGTCTGGTTCTGGAGCCGGGAGTAGGGATCAAATCCCGCATCCGCCGCCCCAAGTCCGTCAGTTACTTCTTCGCCTCGAACTCCGGGCAATCCTCGCCAGTCAGGACCTCGTCCGGAATCCACTGTGGATACAGCGGGCAGGTCGTCGTGTGCTTCGCTCGCTTCATGCATTTGTTGCATTGCTTGACTGCGTTCTTCAACGGGGTTCCCCGTCTCAGCTCCTCGTGGCATTCCTCGGCCAGCATCTTCAGAGCCGCCGCTTCCTCTCTGGTCAATCTCTCCACCTGTGCTTACCTCCGGTCTGCTTTTTCGCGCTCCTTGCAGATTGCTTTTCCGGACTTGATCTCCTTCGGAATCCCTGCCGGGTACGCCTCGCACGTCACCGTGAACGGGATGTGCTTCCTGCACGCCGCGCACTGCCACGCTGCGTTTCTGGGTATCATGGTCTGGTTCGTTTCTTTCTGCATTTGCTTCTGCCTCCTCCATGACAATGTGAGTATGACCGTTTTGACCCGTGCTGACAGACAGGATAACAAAGTCTGTACCGCGCGGGAAAAGTGCCTCACTCTCAAAGTTGTTCCCGAAGCCCGCAAGGTTCCTTGCATTCCGGCTTGCGATTTCCATGGTCACGCCGTATCTGGCTTCGCCCACCAGCGGATATCCGTCAACCTTTTTGGATGTGGATGTATATGCATCATAAGTCACAAAACCGCCAACTGTGTGCTGGGTCATGAACGCTTCGTACTCTTCCAGAGGATTAAACACATCGTCAAAATTCAACGTGCGGTAGACGGTCCCTTTCACCTTGGGCAGCTTCACAAGGGCACTGTCCAGATTCGCCACCATGCGGCTTTCCGCTTCATCCAGTTCCAGCCCATCCCGGAGTTTGGTATTGATTTTGTAGCTCTCACTGCTCTTGTAGGCCAGCAGGGCGGCAGTCTCGTCTTCTGTCAGCACCGTTTCTCCCATCATACCACCATCGGCCTCGCTGGGCAAGGCATCCAGCCCATCCGGGAGATCCCCGTCATCTTCCAGCGGCAGGCTTCCGGCAATTGCCTCCTTGGCAGCAAGATACCCCCGGTCTGCAAAGACCACATCCCCGGCCATGGTGATCCAGCCGTCCGACAGCATATGATCCAGAATCAGCTCCACCTGCTTGGCGGCTTTCACGTTTTCCTGCCCCTTGTCGTGGATGATCCGCTCCGCCGCGTCAATGAGCTGCGCCCGAGTCAGTCCCGTCTCGTCCATAGCCCTGCGCAGATGGGCGGAGGCCTGCACCTTCTGGTGCACCTCGCTGCCCTGCATCCCTCTGGCATAGCTGCGGGTCATAGGGAACTGGAGGGACAGGTCTGCATCCGCGATCAGTGCCTCGGCGGCCTTCCGGTAATAACCGTGCAGCTCCGGATGGTCAAACTGGAAAGCGTTCAGGCTTCTGCCGGCCACGCTGTCCATGGAGCGCCGGTCAATATGGTCCTCCGGATTGATCTGATACAGCTTTCCGGCGGCGTCCACACCCACATCCCCGCGCTCTGCCAACGCGCCGAACTGCTCATTGCTGGCCTTGCTCTGATCCACCCGCTGCCCGCCCAGAATCAGCTTCAAAAGCGGGTCCATGGAATTGACAGGTTCCGCGCTTTGTGGTATGGTAGAATCAACATTGAGGGGACGCGTACCCTCAACTGGAGCTGTCTCCGTTGCACTTGCAGCAGGATCTCGACCTGTGTCAGCATCTGCAATTGGGGACAGCTCTATTTTGTGCAGTTTGTGGGTACGATAGTTGTTCTTGTCCGGGAATGCCTCTACATCGAAAGATACAACGTATGATTTGCCGTTGATCTCGACAGGCGTTTCAAAGTAATCGAACCGAATTGTCAATTTCTTCTTACTGCCATGCTGTATGTAGTCTCCACTTCCAACAAACTCCCCACTCTGAACCACCTGCGGGAGAATGTCAAGGAGAGCCAGCTTTTCCGCTGTTAGATTATGGTCGCTGATGACTTTCCCCGGAACACTGTTAGGGATATCCACTGTGTAGGGTTTCCCATTAAATGTGACGCCGGTTACTGGAACGCCATTGGCCGCTTTGAATACAGACTTATAGGCGTCCTTCAAGGTGGCCTTGAAACTCTTCCCCGGCATGGCTCCTTCCAGTCCGCGGGCACCATTGATCCGATTCTGCGCCCTCTCCACACTGCCGCTGTCCACCGGGATGGCGGCAGTGTTTTTTTGTGTCTGAACAGGCTTTACTCCCTGATAGGGGTTCTTAATGGTGGTTACCCGCCCGACACGTACAGGCTCAAAAGCGCCCTGTGCGCCATCCTGCACCGCAGGGGTATCCACGCCCCCGCCGCCGTCCTGCTCCGTTCCTGCGGTCTGCGCAGGGGCTTCCTGCACAGATTTGGGCTTGCTGATGCCGGTCAGCCCGCCCACCAGTCCGCCGATCAGGGCATCATAGCCCACTTCCTTCCAGTCCAGCGGGTCCGCCTGCTCCTTTCCCAGTGCCGCCTGCTGCAAAAACGTGTCTGCAATGCTCTCTGCGCCTGCTTCAATGGCCTCCCCCAAGCCGCTTTTCACCATCCGGCCCGGCAGCGTCTTTCCAAGGTTTGGGAGCAGCAGGTCATCCAGAGCGCCCTTTCCGGTGGCCTTCTCCAGAATGGGGTTGCCGCCGAAGAGCCGGTTGATGCCCTCCCCCAGTGCGGCGCTGCCGGCGCCGTAAAGGGCCTGCCGTCCGATGCCGAGGTCCTTGTCCTCCGCCGCCTCTGCGCCGTGTCCGTAGGTTCTGGCAACTCTGGCCGCAGTACCAAGACCCGGAAGCAGCAGGTTCGCCCCGGCATCGGTCGCCACATCTCCCAGCGCTCCTGCAAG
>JAPFEH010000019.1 GCA_026169195.1 Dysosmobacter sp.
CAGACGATCACCCCATTAAGGCCGTTTATACCCGCCGGATGAACACCATCCTGCAAAGCACCCGCCGTGGAAAGCTGGAGCAAGAAGTTGCAGCGGCTATGAAAAAGCTGGCTAAAGATAAGATGCTTCGTGCGCTTTCAGATCAGCGTTATGCCAGCACTGTTTATGAGCAGGAAATGACCCAGCAGGCACTTTTAGAAGCAGTACAAAAGAAATAAGCAGCGAAACATCAGAAAGGCGGTGAGGGAAAATGGATACAGCGTGGACATGGGAGTTGTCCGGCCACTGTGTAAAATACAGTTTTCTGACGGAGCCAAAGGGCTTGACCATGCGGGAAGTAGAACGCATCTTTCAGCTTGACCCCGAACCGCCTACCCATGAAAATCTGAATGATTATATCATTAAGGCTGTGCGGAGCCGTGAATTGCGCTGGTTTTCCTTTTTCCTGCACCACTATGAGAAACGGCTCAATGGCCGTGTTCGTCGTTTCCTGCTACGGGAGGGGCTGGATCGCTATGACCCGGAACGCTTTTCGGACTACAAAATGGGATGTGTGCTTGCCATGTTGGACTGTCTCCGGGGATACGATCCCACACAAGGGACGGATTTTCTGACCTATGCCCATCATTTTATCGGGAATGCCCTTTTGACCTGCCGGATGCAGGAGGAGGCCGGTTCCTTTGAAAATGTGGATGAATACAAAGCTGTGCGTGGGATTGCTTGGCTCTATAATCAATCCGGTCAGTCTGAACAGGCGGCAATCCAGAAATATGCCCAGAAAAACGGTTGTACCGAGGAAACCGCAGCAAAGTTTTTGGCATTGGCCAAACAAAATCGAAGCCGTGTTCCGTTTTATCAGACCGTACAAGACGAGGACAGCGAGGAAACCGGCGAGGATGTCAGTCGGGATGACCATTGGGACTATGCGGAGATTCTATGGAACGGCATCCAGGCTAAAGCTGTCCGGGAGGCATTTGAAAAGCTGAATTACCGAGAGCAGACCCTTTTGGAAAAGAGAAACGCCATCTGTATGACTTGTGGGCGGGTCAGCCCCATCAGCACCCGGTTGGCCTTTGAAGAACTGGCAATCCTCTTTGAGGGCAGCACAGCCAGCGGTGCAGAACGGGCCTATCGTAAAGCCGTGGAGCATTTGGCCTGTCTGCTGACAGAAGCCGGAGTGCTTCACATGATCCGGCTGAAACGCAAATCCCAGACCAAACGCAAAAAGAAAATCGCCGCCGCTGTCTACCTGTATCAGGTGGACAACGACGGCGAATGGGGTGAAATTTCGTTTGATTTTGAGGCTGGAACAGCGGAGATTGTCCGGTTGGCAGAGTGGGATACGACAGTCAGCAAGAAATTTGCACAAAAAGCGATTCAATACATTCTGACCTGTAATGCTAAATTATGTAAAGAAACCACTCTAATATATGAATAAATGTCAACAGCTATGGATGGATTCCACTTCCTGTTGTGCTCCGCAATCGTTCATAGACAACACCTACCAACAAATCACGAACGGTATCTCCGAACTTGGCGTCATCCAGAACCCTTTCGCAGAACTGCTGATTCTGCGCCATGCGCCCGATAACCACGTCCATGAACGCATCATTAAAGGGAAACCGGAAATGTTCTTGTGAATTGTTGCGGGCTTGGACACGCAATTCCTCATTGGCATCCATATCAGAAACAATCTGTTCCAAGACCTTGTCGATGTTAGTAAACTCTGTGCCGAACTTTTCGTTGATTTTATCAATCAACTCAGACAGGGGAGCCTTTTCTTCCTCTGGCTTCGGTTTTCCGGGATGAAGTTTATTGGGCAACGGCTCACTCTGCTCCAGCGCAATAGACCCTTCAAAAATCTTCTGAACTCGGTAATATTGCAGCGATACTTCATCATCCAGAAAAATAGGACCGCCGCCCTCTCGCTTTGGCAGTTTCTTCTGAAGAAATTTTGCATAAGCATGGAACTTATGCAGGTCGGCATCATCTAATCGGATGATGTTGGTGAGAAATGTGTAGGTACGAACAAACTTTGCGAGGGTAGACTTGAATTCTTCCTGCTCGTTCTCATCCAAACCGTTATACCGATCCACTGCCGGATCAAGGAAACTGTTGAGTACGCCAAAATCCATATTTCCCTGTTTCTTGGTAGGCTTGAAAAATGCTTTGGAGAAAGCCTCAATCTCACTCTGCCAATACACACGAAATTCATCCAGTTTGGATTTCAGTTCATATACAATGTTGGCGTCTGTTGTCTCCTCAATGCTGGTTTCTTCATAATACGGGGCAAAAGCGGCCCGTATATCCTCGGCAGAATTTACAAAGTCCAAAACAAATGTATCATCTTTCCCAAAGCAGGTTCGGTTCAATCTGGAAAGTGTTTGGACAGCTTTTACACCGCTGAGCTTTTTGTCTACAAACATGGTGTGCAGCAACGGCTCATCAAACCCAGTTTGGTATTTTTCCGCAACCAAAAGTACCTGGTACTCGCCGCTGTGGAATTTTTCCGGCACTTCGCTTTCTTTTATCCCGTTTAGACTGACTTCGGTATATTCCTCGCCGCCATCATGAACAGTCCCGGAAAAAGCGATCAGGATGCCCAGCTCATTTTCGTATCCCATCTTTTTGATGTAACGCTGAAACTCCTGATAATACCGGACTGCGTGCAGGCGTGAGCCGGTCACTACCATTGCTTTTGCCTTGCCGCCAATCTTGTCTTTGGTGACAGTGCGGAAGTGTTCTACGATGATCTGGGTTTTCTGGGCCAGATTGTGCGGATGCAGACTTAAGAATTTTCCAAGCGCCTTATTTGCCTTGCTTTTTTCATAGCGAGGATCATCGGCAATTTTCTTGCCGATTTTGAAATAGGTATCGTAGGTCACATAGTTTTTCAGAACATCCAGAATAAAACCTTCCTGAATGGCCTGCTTCATCGAGTAAATATGAAAAGCATGGGGAATACCGCTTGCATCTGGGGTTCCAAACATCTCCAGCGTTTTCGCCTTGGGGGTTGCGGTAAAAGCAAAGAAGGACAGGTTAGGCAACCGACCATGTGTAGCCATTTCTTTTGCGATTTCATCCTCGCTGTCGGATTGCTTACGCTCTTCCTTGGCCTCCTCATCCGCAACCTTTTGGAGCTGTTCTTCTTCCGTTAGCCCCTCAGTGTTTCCCAGGATCGCCTTCATTTTTTTGCTGGCTTCTCCGGTCTGGGAAGAATGGGCCTCATCCACAATGACCGCGAACCGCTTGCCGCTTAAATCATCTACCTTTTCAAGGATAAACGGGAACTTCTGAAGTGTGGTAATAATGATTTTCTTGCCTGTGTTCAAAGCATCTGCCAGCTGTGCGGCGTTGTTGTCGATTTTAGTCACAACACCTTCCACGTGCTCAAACTGGTAGATGGTATCCTGAAGCTGTTTGTCCAATACGAGGCGATCTGTAATCACAATGATGCTGTTGAATACAACCTTGTCATTTTTATCGTGCAGGTTAGACAGGTGATGTGCCAGCCAAGAAATAGAGTTGGATTTTCCGCTTCCCGCACTGTGCTGAATCAGATAATTGTGTCCGGTTCCGTTTGCGTAGACATCGGCAACGAGTTTACGAACCACGTCCAGCTGGTGGTAACGTGGGAAGATCATAACAGACTTTTGGGGACTCTTTTTATCTTCCTGTAAATGGATAAATCGCTGTACAATGTCCAGCAGGCTGTCTTTTTGCAGGACTTCTTCCCACAGATACGAAGTCCGGTAGGTGCTGTTCCCAACAGGGTTTCCCTTGCCGCCGTTGTTCCCCTTATTGAACGGCAAAAAATAGGTGTTGATGCCATTGAGCTTTGTGGTCATCCACACTTCTTCGGTGTCCACGGCAAAGTGAACCAGGCATCGAGCTTTGAACGAAAGCAGAAGTTCTCTGGGATCACGGTCTTTCATGTATTGACGCTTTGCATTTTCGACAGTCTGACCGGTGATCGGATTTTTCAGTTCCACCGTTGCAACAGGCAGTCCATTGATGAACAGCACAACATCTATGGAGTTCTCATTTTTCAGGCTATAATGAACCTGCCGGGTGATGGAGAGAATGTTCTTCTCATAAAGTGCCTGACTGGTTTGGTTCATGCCGCTGGCAGGCTTGAAATAGCACAGGGATAGTTTAGCGGGAGCATCTACAACGCCATGCCGCAGCACATATAATGTTCCGTATGTATCAAGATCACGATACAGCTTCTTCAGAAAACCCGTTTCCACATTCTCTCCGTGTTTTCTGCACAGCTTTTCCCATTCTACGGGCTGGCTGTTTTGAAGAAACTGAAAGAGCTGCTTGGTGTCTATGGCAAATTCACGATTATAGTCACGGGGATTCCCTTTGATATATCCGCCGTGGTCAAGCAGGCTGTATTCAATCTCTTGTTCAAATGTAATTTCTTTGGTTTCGATTGCCATTATTGACCACCTCCTATCAAAGTGCAAATCCAGGGAATTAGCCCAACCATACCGCCAATGATAGCCGATATGACAGCAATCCGCCATTCCCGCCGAGAGAGTTTTCTTTCGGCTTTTTTTGCAGCCTTTTTATTGGCCTCGTAGTTCTGTCCATCCACCGTGACAGCAAGATAATATGGGATATTGTCAGCCCATTGGGTTTTAATATATCCACATTCTCTCAGTTCACGGAAGGTATGCCGGAGAAGATTTTCTTCCTGGAATGACAGATTCTGAAAACGTTCGTTCCAATGGGCAGCGTTGTCCTTACCACTGGTCTGAAGGCCAATTATTTCTTTCAGCAGAGCTTCGCCCTGCGGTGACAATTCTTGATATGTCATACCACTGCCACCTTTCCGATTACCACTTCAGAGATAACACTTTGACGGTATTCCTTTAGTTTTTCAATCTGCTCGGTAACATCAGCAATGATGTTATCGAGCTTTGCTATTTTTTTATTAAGATAGTCTGCAATTGCTCTTTGTTCATCAAGAGGAACAAGAGGTAAATCGACCATCCTAAAATTATCATACCGCAATGCTTGTCCATCTCTTACTAGATTGGATGTACTTTGCAGCGCCAAAATGTAATTGTGAGACTTCAGCAACCACCTGAAATACGGGGAGTATACATATTGTTTTTGCGGAATCAGCATTACATAAGCCGAACTGATTTTGCCTCTAAGGTTACTCCATTCAATTCCGCCCTGAAAACTTCTCATACTAATAACAAAATCATCTGGTTCAACATGCTTTAAAATATCATTGCCAAGTACAACCTGCACAACACGAGAACCTTGCGCCATGTAGTCTTTTTGATATACGATTCCGAAATGCTGGGATGCTGTTAACTGTTCATCATCTGGTCTCGCTTTTTCTTTTCGTAGTGAAAAAAGCCATTGACTTTTAGAAACGCCCCAGTGCTCAGGTATTTCACCAAGCCAAGCAACACCGCTATCTTTCATTTTGGCAGTGGAATCAATTCCTTTGGTTACAGCAGAACATATCACAGCGGTGCGCTGTTCTTGCAGAAGTTCTATGATGTTTGCTTTTTTGTTAATTACATCATTGATAGCAGCAATCTTTTTATTCAATATTTGAACTATTGCATTCTGATCTTTGACTGTTGGTATGGGCAAGCGAAAGTTCGCTAAGTCATTGGAGGATAGCTCCATGAATGTTGTTCCTCTGCCAAGCATATTTAGAGGGCCGCTCATTACTGACAAATAGTAGTATATATACTCTTCGTTGATCTCTGCGATCTTAACCAAAGATTTACACCCTTGGCTTGTGCAAAGTTCTTTCTCTGCAATCCCGATGCTGCCTATAGGAGCACGATTTGACACAATAATACTTCCTGCAGGGACTTTTGATGTGCCACATGAATCAAGGCCTTCTTGAGTTATAGCTTTCCTGGATGAACAAATATATTTGTCCTCTGTTTTGTAATCCGCAGGAGTTATCCACGTGATATCCCCACCCCAGTATGTACTTTCACTACTTTTGGGAGTAGAACCATTCACTACGGTAAAGAAATGTTTTACTTTCCGTATTTCCCAGCTTTCTGGTAACCCGACTAACCACGGAGCTTGCCTCTCAATACTATACTCTTTCATTCCGCTAATACCTCCGCCAAGCTCGCCTGAATACGCTCCTCCAAAGCCTTAATTTCTTCCATAATCACAGAACTGTCACGCAGCGGAGTGAACTTGTAGAAATAACGGGTAAACGGAATCTCATAGCCGATTTTGGTCTTGCTCTCGTCAATCCAGGCATCCGGAACAAACGGCAGAATCTCCCGATTGAAATATTCGTGGATGTCCTCCTTCAGCGGCACCATTTCGTAGTCACGAAGGGAGGCATCTGCTTTTCTATTGCCTTTACGGTCGATTACCGGTGTGCCATCTTCGTTAAGCAGGGGACATTCTATAACAATTTTCCGGTATCCGAAATCTTCATTATCCAGATCCATATAATTCTCATCCGGCTCGTAGGTGCTGTACAGGCGCACCAATTCCGCACGATTTTCCGGGCTGATCATATTTCGCTTATTGCCCAGTCCTTTGCGCATCTTCTCATAGAAACCGGCACCGTTGATCAGACGCACTTTGCCTTTTCTGCGGTTCTCTTTGCGGTTGGTCAAAATCCAGATATAAGTGGTAATGCCAGTGTTGTAGAACAGCTGATCCGGAAGGCCAATAATAGCCTCCAGCAGATCATTTTCAATAATCCAGCGGCGGATTTCACTTTCTCCGCTTCCGGCATCACCGGAGAACATGGGCGAACCGTTAAATACAATACCGATGCGACTTCCACCTTTTTCCGGCGGGTTCATTTTGGAAATCAGATGCTGGAGAAACAGGAAAGAGCCGTCCGAGATACGGGGCAGACCAGCGCCAAATCTGCCACGATACCCCTGAGAAGCCGCTTCGTCTTTGATGAATTTTTCTACCTTTTTCCATTCCACACCAAAGGGCGGGTTGCTCAGCATATAGTCAAACGTCTGGGACTTAAATCCGTCCTCATTGAAGCTGTTTCCCAAAACAATACGGCTGTTGGTATTGCCTTTCAAAATCATATCGGAACGGCACGTTGCATATGTTTCGGGGTTCAATTCCTGCCCAAAGGGGATTACCTGGGTCGTACTGTTCAGAGACTCCATTTTGTTCTGGGCAACGGACAGCATTCCACCCGTGCCGCAGGCCGGGTCCAGAATGGTGATGACCTTTCCATCAGTATTTGCAATTTCGTCCATATCGGGATCGAGCAGCACTTCTACCATTAGTTCGATTACCTCACGGGGCGTGAAGTGCTCACCAGCGGTTTCGTTGGACTGCTCAGAAAATCGCCGGATCAATTCCTCGAACATATATCCCATTTCCAGATTGTCAATCTGGGTATCGCTCATATCAATCTCCGCAAAACGCTGCACAACCAGATAAAGTAGATTGGCCCTTGAAAGGCGATCAATGACCCCGAAAATTTCAAAGTTATCCATGATTTCACGGACATCTTCGGAAAAGCCATTGATGTAATCCCGCAGATTAGCTTCGATAGCGTTGCTGTCATCCATCAGCTTTTCAAAATCGAACTGGCTGACATTATAGTAATCATGACCAGTCATGCGCTTAAAGATAGGACGCTTGTTGCTGACCGTCAAAGTCTTATTGGCCTCCAAAATTTTTGCCTTGGAAGGTGCCAGCACACAGTCAAAGCGACGCAGCACAGTAAAGGGCAGAATCACCTTGCCGTATTCGCTCTGTTTGAAATCGCCACGCAGCAAATCGGCTATGCTCCATATAAAATTGGCCTGTTCATTGATGTTCATATATCTGCTCCCTCTTCCCTGAGTCTCTTATACCGTTCGTATGAGATAACGACGTTCTGCGGCTTGTTTTGCTTGCTGACAATTAAAACCTTGTCCTGCTCGTTCACTTCCTTGAAAATGCGTGAAGCCTGGCCTTTTTGAAATGATGTAATTGCTTCGTAATCCGGCGTCACGGTAGAATCGGACCTCTTTTTCGCCACAAAACCACCTCTTTTCGGCAAAATATGTCGATTAAATTTTAACACAAAGTCATTACTTTTCGCAAGATAAAAAACCATATAAAAGTAATGACTTTTTCTTATAAATCAATATGCGGCAAGGCTGTCACATGGATTAATCCCTTGCCCTCTCTTTTTCTTGCATATTCGAGAAGATCTCTTGCATTGCTGGCAGGGTGCCACGCATAGGCAATGAGGAAATCAGTATGATCGACCATATACCGATTTGCCCTGACAATAGCAACCTTACGAGGGACATTTTCCATCCCCGGAGGATAGTAGGTACTGTCAAATCCATCCGGTACAGGAATCGGGCGCTCTGCTGGATGGTACGGCAGCAATAATGTCAGTTCGACTTCTGGATGGGTTTGTTTTGCGGTTTTTACGGCTTTTGCCGCAAGACCGTCAAAACATCCATAACGACCAACAATAAATTCAGTAACGCCGTAGCGGACTATATGCTCCTCAACAGCGGCGCATAGCACTGGGTAAATTTCTTCCGGTGTTTCTCTGTGCCCAATAAAGAAACAGCTTTTCTGGCTCACTGAAATCATTCTCCTTTTGCTTGTGTATATCGTTAAAATTATACGATTAAAATTATTAAAGAGCAACGACAAACAAAAGTATAATTTACGAAGAACACAAGCAAAGGGGTGATGCAGGTGAAAGATATTCTCTCTGCCATAACCACATATCGAGAGGAGCGGGGCTGGACGGAGTATCAGCTTGCAGAACGCTCTGGTTTGCCTCAATCTACGATCTCCTCGTGGTATCGTAAGAATATGGTTCCCACTATTCCGTCGTTGGAAAAAATCTGCATGGCTTTTGGCATCACGCTTTCTCAGCTATTCGCAGAAGAAGATTCACCGGTTTCTCTGACTGATTCACAAAGGAAGCTCCTGGAACGATGGTCAAGATTGAGTGAAGAGCAACAAGCCGTAGTGTTTGCTTTAATTGACAAAATGTAAAAAAGCCGCCAGAAGCAGCATCTCATGGATGTGCCTCTGGCGGTTTTGCTTATGAATCAAAATCTAACTGTGGAGCCTCCGTTACGGTTCGCAGGTATTCTTCCGGATCGCCATTCAAAATCAATTCTGCATAGGACAGCGGATCGTTGTAGATGAGCCAGTCCAGTTCAGACCACTGGAAACGACTATTCGCCACCTCATCCTCAACGGCGGTGCAGTTGAGGGAAACCATGCTGCCGTCGGAATATCTTAGTTCAACGCAACCTGTGTCCATGTTAAATTCACAGGAAAGTAATGTTTTCATAATGCTATCCTCCAATATAGGCTCTGTTAACAAGAAAAACTCCCGCCTAATTCCTGTTAGGAATCAGACGGGAGTTTCGTATGCACCCGAAAACCGTCAGCTAACAGTTGATAAGTGATTTAGTTCCTTATCACTGTTAAGCCAAGGCTTCCGGAGCTTTTGTCAGAAACAAAAAAGCCGCCCGCAGGGCGGCCCGCCAGCTGCGGGCCCAGCAAAGCGGGGCGCAGTTGGAAAGGGGGAGCGACGGCTGAGCGCCCTCTGACTGATAAAGTAAGTCGGAGCAAGCGATACAAAGCTTGCTCCGACGTGGCGGAGGTGAAGAGATTCGAACTCTTGCGCCGGCAAAGCCGACCTACCGGATTTCGAATCCGGACCCTTCAACCACTTGGGTACACCTCCATCTATTGAAAACCGGTTGCCCGATCAACAATCCAGTATTTACTTTTGGACATTACTGCGCGCATTTCTCTCCGAAACGCCGTGCCTTTCAGCGTTCTGTTTTATTATGCCACAAACCATGAAAGGTTGCAAGAACAATTCGCATTTGAACTGCATAAAATTTGTATGGTCTGCCTTCCGAAATATCGTTGACAAGGCATTCATTTTCCAGTATTATAATGTGTTGGATAACGATATGGAAGGAGAAAGACATGAGTCTGTTGTTGACCGGCGGCGCCGTTTTCTTGAACGGGACTTTTCAGAATCAGGACCTTGCCATTGATCAGGGTCGTATTGTTTCCGTTTCTTCCTCCCGTGAGATGGCTTCCGTGATTGAATTGCATAATTGTTTGATCGTTCCAGGTTTCGTCGATGTTCATGTTCATCTTCGTGAGCCTGGTTTTTCTTATAAGGAGACCATTTTCTCCGGGACTTCGGCGGCAGCTGCCGGTGGATACACGGCAGTATGCGCCATGCCCAATTTGAATCCTGTGCCTGATACAGCCGATGCCTTGGGGCTTCAGCTGGATCTGATCCGCAAAAACGCCAAGATCCGGGTTTATCCATATGGCGCCATCACACAAGGAGAGCACGGGGCGGCCTTGGCTGATCTGGCGGCTATGGCGCCGGATGCGATCGGTTTTTCCGACGACGGCCGCGGCGTCCAGTCTCAGGAGATGATGCGCCGTGCCATGGAACTTGCCAAAAAGCTGGACAAACCCATCGTGGCGCACAGTGAGGACGAGTCCCTGCTGACAAAGGGCTGGGCGGTTCACGCCGGAGACTTTGCCAGACGGAACGGCTTCATCGGCAACGATCCGGCCAGCGAATGGAAGCAGCTGGAGCGGGACATTCAGCTGGTACGGGAGACGGGATGCCAGTATCATGTCTGCCACATTTCCACCAAGGAATCCGTGGCGCTGGTGCGCTCTGCCAAAGCGGAGGGACTGCCTGTCACCTGCGAGACCGGCCCGCACTATTTGATTCTGACAGACGAAGACCTGCAGGATGACGGCCGTTTCAAAATGAATCCTCCGATTCGCTCCGCCGCTGACCGGGATGCTTTGATTCAGGGACTGCTGGACGGTACCATAGACTGCATCGCAACAGACCACGCTCCCCACAGTGCAGAGGAAAAGTCCAGAGGCCTTACCGGCAGTCTCAACGGCATCGTCGGGCTGGAGACCGCGTTCCCCGTCCTGTATACCAATCTGGTGGAGACCGGAATCGTGCCGCTGGAAGCGATCCTCAATGCTTTGTGCGTAAATCCCAGACGGATTTTCGGTCTTCTGGGCGGTTCTTTGGAGGAGGGGCAGATCGCTGATTTGACCGTGCTGGATCTGAACCGGCCCCACATCATCGACCCCGCCGCATTCCGCTCTCTGGGGCACGCGACGCCTTTTGAAAGCTGGGGCGTCTCTGCGGCCGTCGCAATGACGGTCTGTGGCGGAGAGATCGTATACCACGACCTGAAGCATCAGGAGGAAACTTTATGAAAAAATCGTTCTTTACGCTGGAGCATACCCGGCAGCTGACAGAGGACATCTGGGAGCTGATTTTCTCGGGCGATACCTCGGCTGTCACAGCACCGGGGCAGTTTGTCAACGTGGAGCTGCCCGAAAAATTCCTGCGGCGCCCCATTTCCATCTGCGACTGGACAGCGGATTCCCTGACATTGTTGGTCAAGGAAGCCGGCGAGGGTACCCGCCAATTGGTTCGTTTTCCCTCCGGCACCAGATTCGATGTGCTCAGCGGTCTCGGCAACGGCTTTGATTTGGAGCAGGCCGGCGAGCACGCCATTCTGGCTGGCGGCGGCATCGGGATCGCCCCCTTATACGGTCTTGCCAGGCGGATGGCAGAGCGCGGACACGCCCCCGTCGTGGCGTTGGGCTTCCGCACAAAGACCGACACATTCTATCTGGAGGAATTTTCCGCGCTGGGCTGCCGCCTTCTCATTGCAACCGAAGACGGGAGCCTCGGAACCAAAGGATTTGTGACCGATTGTATCCGGTCTCTGCCGGAATGTGACTACGTCCTGACCTGCGGTCCTCTGCCCATGCTTCAGGCTGTTCACAGCCTGCCTCAGCTCAAAGGCGGTCAGTTCAGCTTTGAAGCCCGCATGGGCTGCGGCTTCGGCGCCTGCATGGGCTGCTCCGTGCCGACCAAGGGCGGTTACAAGCGGGTCTGCAAAGACGGACCGATCCTTGACAAGGAGGAGATCATATGGTGAATCTCGCGGTTTCTCTGGCGGGTGTAACACTGAAAAACCCCATCATCCCCGCCTCCGGCACCTTTGGATACGGGCGGGAATACGCCGAGCTGTATGACCTGAACATTCTGGGAAGTTTTTCATGGAAAGGGACCACGGGACAGGCGCGTCTGGGCAACCCCCAGCCCCGCATCGCGGAAATGACCGGCGGTATGCTGAATGCCGTGGGCTTGCAGAATCCGGGGATCGACAAAGTGCTCTCGGATGAGGTTCCTCATATTGCCGAAATTTTTCAGGGGCCGGTCATTGCCAATGTGGGCGGCTTTTCTGTGGAGGAATATGCGGAGAACTGCCGGAAGCTGGAGGATGTGAAACAGGTCAGGATTCTGGAAGTGAACATTTCCTGCCCCAATGTCCATGCCGGCGGAAAAAACTTCGGCTGCGACCCCAAAGCAGCCGCCGAGGTTACCAAGGCGGTCAAGGCTGCAACGAACAAACCGGTTTTCATGAAGCTGACCCCCAATGTCACCGATATTACAGAAATTGCCCGCGCCTGTGAGGATGCCGGCGCGGATGGGCTGTGCCTGATCAACACGCTGCTTGGCATGCGCATTGATCTCAAATCCCGCAGGCCGGTCATTGCCAACCGCACCGGCGGTGTCTCCGGCCCGGCTGTATTCCCCGTTGCGCTGCGGATGGTCTGGGACGTATATGAAGCGGTGAACATCCCCATCATCGGCTGCGGCGGCGTTTCCACCGCCGAGGATGCCGTGGAAATGATGCTGGCAGGCGCTGCTGCCGTGGAAGTCGGCGCCGCCAATTTGAAGGACCCCTATGCCTGCAAAACCATTATTGAAACACTGCCCGACGTCTGTCAGCGTCTGGGCGTAACAAATCTTTCTCAATTAACAGGAGGCGCACATCATGGCTAAAGACGTAATCATTGCTCTGGACTTTCCCACCCGTGAAGCGACACTGGCATTTCTGGACCAGTTCCCCGCTGGGGAAAAGCCTTTTGTAAAAATCGGCATGGAGCTGTTTTACGCAGAAGGCCCTCAGATCGTCCGGGACATCAAAGCCCGGGGCCACAAAATCTTTTTGGACTTGAAGCTCCACGATATTCCCAACACCGTCAAAAGCGCCATGCGGGTCCTTTCACGGCTGGACGTGGATATGGTGAATCTCCACGCCGCCGGCGCCAGCGAAATGATGAAGGGCGCGCTGGAGGGACTGACCAGAGAAGACGGCACCCGCCCGCTTTTGATCGCGGTCACACAGCTGACTTCCACGGATGCAGACGCTTTGAAGCGTGAACTGCTGATCGAAACCCCCATGGCTGAAACGGTCATGGCATACGCCAAAAACGCCGCCGCTTCCGGTTTGGACGGCGTTGTCTGCTCACCTCTGGAGGCCGCTCTGGTCAAAGAGCAGTGCGGCGCGGACTTTGTCACCGTCACCCCCGGCATCCGGTTCGCAGATTCTGCCGCGGGGGACCAGAAGCGCATTATGACCCCCGAAAAAGCCGGCAGATCCGGCTGTGACTACATTGTGGTGGGGCGTCCCATCACCAAGTCCGAAGACCCCGTGGCTGCCTACCGCCGTGCTGTCAAAGATTTTATGGGTTGATTACCCGTGGATATTGAATTTGATTTGGGAGGATTTTACCAGATGAGTTTGGAACATACCATTGCACACGACCTGTTGTCGATCGGCGCAGTTTTCCTGCGCCCCGATGAGCCTTTTACCTGGGCCAGCGGCATCAAGAGCCCCATTTACTGCGACAACCGCCTGACCCTGACCGCTCCTGCCGTCCGCACCCATGTGGAAGAAGGTCTGGTGGATCTGATCTGCCGGCACTATCCCAATGTAGAGGTGCTGATGGGTACTTCTACCGCCGGCATCGCCCACGCCGCCATCGCAGGCCACCTCATGGGGCTGCCCATGGGCTATGTGCGCTCCGGAAACAAGGACCACGGCCGTCAGAACCGGATCGAAGGCAAGCTCCTGCCCGGTCAGAAGGTGGTCGTGGTTGAAGATCTGATTTCCACAGCCGGAAGCTGCATCGAAGTTGTCGAGGCCCTGAGAGAAGCCGGCGCGGATGTGCTGGGCGTGGTATCCATTTTTACTTACGGCCTGCAAAAAGGGCTGGACCGCCTGTCTGCCGCCAATGTGCAAAACTTCAGTCTTTCCAATTTTGACGCCGTCTGTGAGGTGGCGGCCGATGAGGGGAAGATCCGTCCCGAGGACATTGAACGGCTGAAAAAATTCCGCTCCAATCCATCTGATGAAAGCTGGATCCACGGTTGAGGAGGTGCGTCATGGCCAGAAATCTCATTGACATTGTTGACCTGTCCGTAGAGGAGATCAACGAACTGATCGCCACCGCCGAGGACATCATCCAGCATCCCGCCAAATATCAGGACGCCTGCGCCCACAAGCAGCTTGCCACCTTGTTTTTTGAACCGTCCACCCGCACCCGCCTGAGTTTTGAATCCGCCATGCTGAGCCTTGGCGGCAGCGTATTGGGCTTCTCGTCCGCTTCCTCCAGCTCTACGGCCAAAGGCGAGACCGTCGGTGACACCGTCCACACGGTCAGCTGCTATGCGGATATCATTGCCATGCGTCATCCCAAGGAAGGAGCCCCCTTTGCCGCGGCTCAGGTAGCGGAAGTGCCCATTATCAACGCCGGCGACGGCGGTCATAACCACCCCACCCAGACGTTAACGGACCTGCTGACGATCCACCGTGAAAAGGGACGGCTGGATCATTTCACCATCGGTTTCTGCGGAGACCTGAAATTCGGCCGCACGGTCCACTCTCTGGTAAGCGCCCTGAGCCGGTACGAAAACATCAAGTTTGTCCTGATTTCCCCCACCGAATTGAAGCTGCCCCGCTATGTCAAGGAGGAGGCGCTGAAAAAGCGCGGGATCCCCTATACGCAAACCACGGATCTGGAATCCGTCATTCCTCAGCTGGATATTTTGTACATGACCCGCGTACAGAGAGAACGCTTCTTCAACGAAGAGGATTACCTGCGGTTGAAGGACAGCTATATCCTGACTCCGGAAAAGCTGGAAAGTGCCAAGCCCGACCTCTCCATCCTGCATCCGCTGCCCCGTGTCAACGAGATCTCTGTGGCGGTAGATAAGGACCCCCGTGCCGCCTATTGGCGTCAGGTGAAAAACGGCAAGTATATCCGCATGGCCCTGATTTTGAAACTGCTGGGCATTGAAGTCTGAAAGGAGACACTGCATCTATGAATATCGACAGTATCCAGAACGGCATCGTGCTGGACCACATTCAAGCGGGCAAAAGCATGGATATCTATCAATATCTGCATCTGGATGAATTGGATTGCTCTGTTGCCATTATCAAAAATGTCCGCAGCAACCATATGGGGAAAAAGGATATCATCAAGATCGACACCCCCATGGAGGTGGATTTCGATGTACTGGGCTACATTGACTCCAATATCACGGTCAACATCATCCGGGACGGCCGGCTGGTTGAAAAAAAGCATGTGGAGCTGCCCAAAAAGCTGGTAAACATCATCCGCTGCAAAAACCCCCGCTGCATTACGGCCAGCGAACCGCAGCTGGATGCCATTTTCCTTCTCAGTGACGAGGAGAAGCACACCTACCGCTGCGCTTACTGCGACACCGCCAAGGATAAGAAATTCTGACTCCAGCGGCGCACCGGAAGGGCCGCGCAGTGTCCGATATCCAGCTCATCACAAAAACGGCGTGACCTTTTCTGGTCACGCCGTTTTCTTTCAGCATCCCGCAAAGCAGCGGGGTCCCGTTTCCGCGGTTTCCGGATATGATGAAGGACGTCCGGAACCTGCGTCATATTGCCGCATTTTGCTCAAACATCACCGTTTTTTCCAAAATAATCCCCGTCTTTTGCATCACACGAATCTTTTCTTGCAAGGTTTTATTTTTACCGCAATTTTTCTTGCATTTTTTCAAAATTCAGTGTATGGTATGGTTGAATCTTGAAAAGAAGGGGATCATATGGAAAACCGGTTCCAAACAATCAAGGGATATCTGATCGTTGCGCTACTGGCGCTGCTGATGGCCTTCAGCTATGAGTGCTTTATTTTCCCGAACGCATTTGCTCCGGCAGGCATCAACGGACTCGCCACCATTATCCAATACCTGTCCGGCATCAACATCGGCTGCCTCTCTCTACTGATCAACATTCCCCTGATTCTGCTGGCTTGGAAAAAGCTGAATGCGGATTTCGCCCGAAAAAATCTTCTGTTTGTCGTTGTTTTTTCCTGCGCCACCTTGTGGATGGGGCAGCTGGATCTTGGCACACTGGCCTACCACACAGAAAACGGCACCTCTTCCATTCTGGGACCGGTTGCCGCAGGGGTCATCAGCGGCGCGGTCTATGGTCTGACGATCCGGCAGAACGGCTCCACCGGAGGGACGGATATCCTCGCCGCATGGGTACGCAAGAAGCATCCCGAAGCCAATCTGGTATGGCTGATCTTTGGTCTGAACGCCTCGGTGGCTGTCCTCTCCTTTTTTGTGTATGGCGGGCAATTCGAACCTGTCATCCTGTGTCTGATTTACTGCTATCTGACTTCCCGCATCAGCGACGACATCCTCAAGGGTGGTAAGACCGCTCTGAAATTTGAAGTTGTGACCGGAAGCGCGCAGCAGCTTTCACAGCGACTCTTGCAGGAACTGCACCACGGCGTCACCGTGCTGCCCGCCAGAGGAATGTATTCTGACACGCCGCGGACACTGCTGATCTGTGTGGTAAACCGGCACCAGATCGCCCGTTTTCAGGAGATCCTGCGCGAGTTTCCGGACGCCTTTGCCTATGTATCCACTGTCAGTGAAACACTGGGAAATTTCAAACGGATCACAAATTGAAGCCGCCTCAGCACCAGAAAAGCCTGCCGGCTCACTACCGGAGCCGTGGTTTTCTCCGTATATTCCATAAAGCGCCGGTTGACCATAGTCAACCGGCGCCTTATGTTCTGATTATTTATGTACGGAAAACAACAGCTTTCACAAAGATACTGATTCCGCTCAGGAGAAACAGCACCACCACGCATTGCCGCATCCGCTGCTCCGGCAAATGCTTTGACAGGGCGGAACCTGCCAACACGCCCAAAATTGCGGCAGGGACCGTGATTACTCCCAGAATCAGCACATCCGTTGTGATCAAACCGGTCATCAGGTAAATGCCCATGCGGAACAGGTTTTCCGTCAAAAACAAAAAACACATGCTTCCCTTGAATTCATCATAATTTCTGGCGTTCCGTTCCAGATAGGCAACCATGAGCATATTGATCCCGAACAGTCCGGCGCAAATGCCGGAAACAAAGGCTACCGCCAGACCGACCCACTGTTTCTGCTGTTTTTCATGGTTCCGCCGGCCTCGGGTCGCCATTTCAATTCCCAGTACCAGAACCAGAATTCCCAGCACCGCCTTCAGCACCCACGGAAAACTCATTTTCAGCAGCAAAACGCCGGGCAGCACTCCTGTCAGGTTTACCAGCAAAATCGGAACGATCTTCTGCCACTGAAACTGATCCCGCTTTTTCCACGCAATAAAAGCATTGATCGGCGTATCCAGCAACAGCGTACCCGGTGTGATAATGGCATTGTCCAGCCGCATGGATAGAAGCGGCGCAGAAATCAGAGGATTTCCAAAGCCTGTCAGGCCCTTGATTACATAGCCCAGCATTTGGGCAATCAATACGAAGAAAATTACTTCCACATTCCACATACCGGCTTCCTTCTCTCTAACAAATCAAAATCAGCTTCCCTACATTCAAAAAGCCGGAGCAAACCCTCTGTCGTTTGCTCCGGCTTGGATCATACACACACTTCCAGCAAGCGGAAGCGCTTTCTTGATATCATGTCCAAACAGGCTCCGGCAAAGCAGTTCTGAATGGCAAAAAAGAATAAAGATCAGCTTTTCAGGCAAGGCATAAAAAACTCGTCGCAAGCGAAGGGACGCTTGCGACGAGCTGGTGACCCGGCGGGGATTCGAACCCCGGACCCACTGCTTAAAAGGCAGTTGCTCTGCCGACTGAGCTACCGGATCGTGCTTTTATCTCAACGTCTGTGACGAAAAGGCCTGGCTGGGACGGCTGGACTCGAACCAGCGGATGAGGGAGTCAAAGTCCCTTGCCTTACCACTTGGCGACGCCCCAATGTGGAAAGAAATAGGGGATCGGGGCAAACCCGATCCCCTACCTTTGTCTGGGGTGGGTGATGGGACTCGAACCCACAACGCCCGGAACCACAATCCGGTGCTCTGCCAATTGAACTACACCCACCACATATGACACAGATGATATACTGACAATTGCTCCAAGAGAGAGCTGGTACGCCAGAAGGGACTCGAACCCCTGGCCTACTGCTTAGAAGGCAGTTGCTCTATCCAGCTGAGCTACTGGCGCGGATGAATGGAGCAGGTGACGGGAATCGAACCCGCATCCCCAGCTTGGAAGGCTGGTGCCCTGACCATTGTGCTACACCTGCGTTCGCCCTCCGTGGAAAATGTCAGCTTGGATATAATACCATGGAAATACAGTACTGTCAAGCGTTTGACGGAAATTTTTTGCTTCTCCTGAAAGATTTTTTCAGATGTTGAAAATATTAGTTTTTCTAATGAAAAACGGCAGAATTATAAGTCGTTTCATCTGTTTTAGGCTGTTTTACGACCTTTTATGCTACCTTTGGTTGCCAAAGGTTGCTCCATGTTTTTTGTTATGTAAACCTTTCATGTAGTGCAAATTTTGAGATTTGCGCCTATTTTACGTTTTACCTATTGACTAATTACGTTTAACGTATTATAATGACATCACTTCAAGAAAGAGGAGGCACACCACATGGACGAAAAGAAAATGAAAGCAGCGGAGGCCCGCCGCAAATATGATGCTGAGAACATGGCAATGCTGGCAGTGAAAATGAAAAAAGACGAAGTTCAGGCCTTCCGGGACATCGCAGAAAGAGAAGGAACCACGGTCAGCCAGAAGCTGTCCGGCTTTGTTCGCAGCGAGGTAGCCGGGAAAGCGCCGCAGCAGACCTACGTGCCGGCAGTCTTGACTGCAAAGAATGCGGATCGCCTGAAGCATGAGACCGCTTTCCACAACCCCAAGAATCTGAACCCCGATGCACTGATGAACGATATTCTGGATCGTTACTTCAAGTGGCTGGATGAGGCCAGAGCATAAAAATAAGAGGCAGACGGTATTCCGCCTGCCTCTTTTTGCGTGTGTCACTTCTTCTGTGTGGACTTGTAATTTTTAGCAAGCCATTGCAGAAACTCCTTTTTGACCTGTGGAGCTACATCGTCTCTCGCTGCTTCGAGCAGCTCTGCCTTCTTCTCCGAAGTGGCGTTGCGGTACTTTGCAGACCGCATGGCCTCTTCGATTACGCTGGCGTACTCTTCGTCATACATCTCCCGATACTTTTCTTTCGCGGCGTCATCTAGTACGTATTCCCGCTTTTTATTCTTGGGATCCGTATAGCTTCTCGGAGAGTAATTACTGGGAAGAAACGCATAGTCTTCTGAGTAGTCTGCAAGAGAGATCAGCTCATCCCGCACCTTGTCTCCATAGACACTGTACTCCATCTCCATCTTCGGTTCAGTAACCTCTCCGGATTTCACAGCATCGTACATCTGGAGTGCCTCCTGCGCAAGTTCTGCGATCTGGTCTTTAAGACTGTCCTTCTCTGGCCCGTCAGGCATCTCGCGCACCTTAGCGTTGAGATCCGAGATCTGCTTAGACGGCCCATTCTTTGCGTTAAGCGCATTTTTGAGCTTATACATAGGTGTATCGGTATAGTCTCCATCAGCATGGTTCTTTGCATCCTGTACCTCTGCCTCCACGTCGTCCAGCATTTTATAGTAGTCGGATACCGTGGCGTTGGAATATCGGTTATCCGCAACCCAGTTACCAAACAGATCCTCTACCGTCTCTTTTGCACGATCCTCCGCGCTTGCATCCTCCGAAGCTCCACCGATTGCGGTTACCCGCTGGAACATGGAACCGAAATCTCCGAAATAGTCCTTGATGATGTAATCCAACTGCATGGGCGAGAGTACATCCTCATCAACGAACTTCTGGGAAATCCAGTTCACGATGTCAGCCACGGCCTTGGCTGGCTTGCTGGTCTCGTCGTTCCACTGGTCGCCCTTATCGGATTTTTGATAAGTGTATGGGACAATCGAGCGTCCTGCGAAGTCCTCATTCTTTGCCAGATCATATGCAGAGGAAAGGATAATGGCGTCAAGTGGATTTGACCACAGGAAGTTCGGTGCCACCGAGACCTCGAAGTAGTTTTCGAACGGATCCGACCGACCGTCCAGTCCTTGCAGCATTCGCATGACAGGAGTCCCGATGATCTGACCCCAGTCACGGCTCTTCGGGATCTTCAGGAACTTGTGCTCATCCGGCAGCGGGATGCAGTAGTAGGTGTCCTTCGTCCGGTCATCCAACTTTTCCCACTCATCATCACGATCCAGTGCGTGATAGACGGCGAACAGAATCACATCCAGCGGCAGAGTAGTAAGTGCGGCACGGGTCAGAGCTTTCGCTTTTCCCGCAATGCTCGGCTGGTCAAAGAAAGAGCGCACCATTTTGTCGATACCCTGAACCGCCGGATTCCAATAGGGGATCCAAGCATTGATGGCTTTTCCCCACGTTCCCTTCCGCGAGAAGTCTACCGTGACCTCTGCGGCGTTTTTGATACCTACCAGACGATTGCCGTAGGTATCGCCACCGGGAAGGCGATCAATGGTAGCCAAATACTCTGCAAAACGCGTCACCTGCTCGGTGTGCTCACCAACAAAGCTCAGCGCCTTGCCTGCCTTGTTGATCGGGTTCAGCTCGGACATCTTCTGCCTACGCAGGTTTGTGATGTAGGTGCCACCTTCGTTGTTGTAATAGCCCGCGTTGGTTCCGCCAAGGGCAACGAAATGCTGCCAGTTTTCAGATCGGCGCAGCATCTCATCCCACGCCTTGGCATAATACTTCTCAAACTGGATTCCGGAGATAGAATTGACCACCGAAATGGAATTCATTTGCGCGGTCAGGTTATCACGAATCGCGTTTCGCATGGCAAAAGCCGGGTTGATACCAGTGATGAATGTCTTCATGGGGCTGGTCAGCTTTTGCCCCAGCTTTGTGAACCAGCTGGTTTTCTGATTGAAGGCAAACTCCAGAGCTTCATACAGATCCTTGCTCACGAACGCCGACACTCGGGCGCCATTGGCCCATGCACGGACACGGTACACGTCGTTTCCTTCCGCAGAGAGGGCCTTCTCCGCCGCTTTATCGGTACCGGCCTCCAGAGCACCTTCGTACCCTTCCGCCGCTAGACCCCACCGCAGAGTTTCCGGAGCCTCATCCCAGTCGAAGATCGCGAATCCGTTAAACTCACCGGTGTCGTCCAGCATTGCTGTATCAGTGATGCTGCGGAGCACCATGTTGGTCCGCTGTCCCGTGACGTTCTTTTCCAACAGCATCATGAAGCTGTCCTCAATGTTCGCCACGGCAGAAGTTCCGCCGGTCGCTGCGCGGACTGCCTTCTTGGACGTCACGGTTCCAGCAAAGGCACTGGCGCCCTTACCCATACCGGGTTTATCTTTCCGGTAGGTAGGAACATAGGAAGGATAAATTTCCCGCAGCGTGGCGTATTCCTCCGCCGAGAGGGAGTCTCCAACGACCCACTCCTGCATAAACTTGTCCCACCAGTCATAGATGCCTTCCGCTTTTTCCTTCACCCAGCCGTACTGCTTCTCATATTCCTGAACCATGTTCCGGCTGGTCTCAGCAGTAACGGGGGCACCGTTTTCATCTGTGAAAATCGGCTTGTCTTTGGCCTTTTGGAACTGTTCAATGAGCTCCTGATAGCGTTGGGCAATGCGGTTATCGTCTGCCACCAACTCTGCAAACTCACGGGGCTCCAGATCTGCCAGCCACGGGTAGGATTGCTCATAGGCTTCAACGGCTGCCAGAGCCTTTTCCCGGAAGCTCATGCGGTCGATGTTGTGGCGATGCAGCATATAATCCTGAAGGATTCGCTGCTTATCGTCATTATATTTGCGGTGCTTACCGGATCCATCCCAACAGAGGACCACATCCTCAAGAGACCGATCATCCAAGGTACTTCCGTCTTTACCCACCAAATGATCCTGCCGGATTGCCTGAACGGTGCTTCCAGCCGCCACCGCAGTCCGCAGCAGGGCGGAGGTGTTGGCATCTACCGTCTGATACTTGGAAAAATCATCAATTGCCTGTGTGCCATTGATGAAGGCCTTGTAGAAATTCCGGTGCAGGGTCCGCAGCTTCTCCGCCTTTTCACGGATACGCTCTGTGATCGTGGGGGCATGGTAAGCATCCCTCAGCGTCCTTACCGGCGCGTTTTCCAGCCTCGTCGTATCGGCTTTTTGATACTTGCGTAGAACAGCCGCCGCTTCTTTGGCGCCTTTTCCGGCGAGCTTATGGTCTCTCAGGCGGAGATTTTTCTCCCGCTCAACTGCTTCCTGACCCTTCCGCTTTTCCTGCGCAATCTTCTTCCCTGCGTTCATCCGCTCCGCCAGCTTGGTATCCGTTACCTCTTGCTCATGCTTAGAGCGGAGCTGATCCAGTCTCTCCTGCGCACTTTGCCGCATAGCCTCGGCCTTTGCGGTAGCGTTTTCTTCAGCTCTGCGCAGTCTGGCCGACCACTGCCGGCCGGCGTTCATCTGCTCTGCCAGTCTGGCACTCTGAACAGCCTTTGCTTTACTGAGACGGGCCTCTGTGGCCTTTTGCCGTGCCTTGGCCTGTGCAGTGTCTTTTTGCTTTTGGAGCCGCTTATCGGCGCGGTCCCGTTCAGCCTGCTGTGCGGCCTCCACCGCAGCTTCCGCAGCCCACTCCGCCGCCTGCTGTGCAGCTTCCGCATCGGCGGCACGCTCCTCCGCTCTCTGTCTGGCTCGATCCAATTGCTCGAAGGTCTGGAACATGGCTTCTGCGGATCCGCCGCCGTACTCCTCCTCCAGCTGCTTGAAGAAGTCTTCCAGTCTCTGGCGGTGATCCTCAGTCTCTGCCATATCAAACAGGAAGTCCGGACGACTCTTATCCCATGTACCACGGTTATATACAGACTTCATCTGGCTGCTGTTCTTCACGATATACTGGGTTTGCAAGCCGCCAACGTCACCAACGTTCTTAACGATTACGCAGTCGTAGCCGTGATTCCATGCTCTTCGGGCAATCCCGTTGATGTGCGAGTATCCAGTGTCCTTGGGGCTTCTGGCAAATCCGGGGAGGTTATCATCCGGGATGCTTTGATACCCACCACCGCCAGCATCGATCACCAGCGTATTCTCAGCAGATAGATAGAACTTGCCGTACCCGCGTACACCGTATTTGTTTTCACGAATGATGTCACCCAGATCAAGGTTGAACTGCTCTAGGCCCTCTTTGTTCTTCGGGAAAGATGCCAGTTCCCTCCATCTCTCACCGCCGAAATCTCCGTTTTCTCGGAATCCACCCTCCGCATTCAGGTTTGTCTGAAGCGAGAAATAAACGGTCTGGGAAAGCTTGTCTGTTTGGTTTCCATCGGCGTCCTTTCCGATCAGCCGCAGTCTCGACCCCTGTGCTTGGAAGTTTCTCAGGATGTAATCTTTGGCTGGTCCCCATCCGCGGAAGTATTTCAACTTCAGCTCTTTCGACGGATCATTCTTCATTCCCTTGACCGCATCCATGATCGTCATACCGTCGTCCACAGACGCTCCCTTTCCGTATTCCGTGGCGATACGTGGAGAAGTAGTAAAGAAAATCCCGCCAGAATTCGCCTGCGCGGCGTCACGCGCCTTTGTGGCGCCCATTCCGACAGATCCCCGGAGGAACACCTTCGGCTTCCCGTCAGGGTTGGTCAGCTCACCGGTATCATCATGAAACCATTTTTTGAACGCCCTGCTCTCAGTATTCGTAAAGCCTTCGCGGTTCTTCTGCGCTTCCCATTCGTCCTCCTGATCCGCTTGTTCCGGATCCGGGGGTACATCCCATTCTCCAACAGAATAGTCCTCCGCAAAATCACTGTCTTCGTAGCTATCCACCACGAAATCATCATGCGTATACATCCCCTCGTCGGGCGGAAACAGTTTATTGAGCTCTTCATCACTGATCCAGTAGGTCGTGAGGATTTCACCAATTTCCTCATTGAACTTGGCAAGTCCCTCCGGTGTTGCATCATATACTCCTACCGTCTCAGACCAAAAGCCATGACTGTCCAGATGTCCAAGCTCCATGGTATCCTCGAATCCGGGCGGATTAGAGAATGCAAGGTTCAATTCTGACAACCCGTCGATGTAGAAATACGCCTCATTCCAACTGCCGAACTTTGGAACCTCTGTGTCTGAGTCAGGTCCGAAATCGTCCGTGTTCTCATCCTCTAGAGAAAACAGTCGCTTCGGGGCGTCGCCCTTGACATATCCATCGTATGGGCTTAGAATAGTATCGGACGGAACCTTGCGCAAGGTTTGAGGCAATTGTAGCCGGCTTCTATGCGCAAGTGCTTCTGTCCTTTTTTCATTCCAATATAGGATACTGCGATTACGAAGAGCCAGATACAGGAAATTATTTTTGGCTGCTTCACCCGACCGAGACGCAAAGTTAGCTCGACCGTAGACGCTCGTTATGAAGTTTGCGGGGCCTACTTTACCATCGACGTAGGCGGTCCCATTTGGGTGAATGGAGGCGATAATGGGGTTCCCATCACTATCCGTCGCTTGGAGAACGACCACGATATCTCCCTTCACCGTGTTGGAGCGCAAGACCATTGCCGGACGGCTTAGCAACTCTGGTAGGTTGCGGACAACCCCCTCCGGTACCCCGTGCCAGTGTGCATTACTTTGGTCTTTTGGGTGCAGGATATCCCGCATGTGTGCCTTAGTCATGCTAAGCGGTAGATCTGCAAGGCCGACTTCAGCCAGAATGTTCGGTGTCTCTTCGATATAGAGCGCATTATAATCACCGTAGTCATCCAATGTATCCAGCTGCTCATCCCACGTCATCTCTGTGGTTAAAGCAAGACTCGGCCTTCCAGCTTTCTGCTGGTTGGTCGAGTCATTTTTCGTATGAAGAGCTGGCTGCTCCGATTCCCATTGTTTGACCGCTTTCACTACAACAGAGCGCATATAGTCAAAATTTTCATCCGAGGTATGAATGCGGGTCCGGACATCCCCATTCAGATCGCAGAGAAATTCCGCTAGATACAGGTCATAATTCTCCTCGAAGTCACCGTAGCAGTCTTCATAATTCGCGTAGCTATTTTGCAGGGCGGCGTCGAAGTCCTCTATGCTGGTATCATCCAGAGCGCCTAGAACACGGTATCTAAGCCGGTCGATCAGTGTCGAATCATCCAGCATATAGAGATGCAGGAGTTCATGCCCGCCAATCTGACTCGGCAGCTTTGTTGGGCTATCTGCTCTGACCAGAACGATTTTCCCATCTGGGATCGTCAGGCCATCGGCTTTTCCGACCAGATCATCACTGATCCGGTATCGGATCGCGCCAACCGTCACATGAAATTCCCCGCCGGCAGCACGCACTTGCTTTGCGATTCTCCGGATATCCTTGGACCAGTATTTCTCAGGAAGGATGTCATTTTCGACTCCGGTCCCGACATCCATTTTCTGGGTTGGATGGTTTTTCTTTTGAAATGCCTCCGCCCGCTGCTTCGCCAGACGGCGGATCGCATTCTTTACAGGTTCTCGTCCTTCAGAGACTCCTCCAGATTCTCCACGAACCTCTCGTAGTACGCCATCTCCGGAAGTTTCTTGTCCCTCTCCGCGTACTTCTCCAGATCCCCGTCGTTCTCCGGAACCACGTGAATCAGGCCGTACCTCATCTTCAGCGTAAACGGGACGGGAAGGCCGGTTTTCTTTTCCTCCTCGACCAGCGCCTTGGAGATCTTCTGCCGGCGCTCCCGATTCTTCTTGACCTTCTCCCACCGAGCGTCCATCTCGGCCAACTTCGCTGACCGGCTGGTCTCTGTCTCCGGTGTCCCGCTGGCCGGCAGGTTGGGATTCAGCTTGTCCATCATTCGAATGATCCTCCTTCAAAGCATCCGCTATCGCCTCCAACATGGAGACATCCCCTCCGTGGTCCGCGATAGCAAGGAAATTATTAAACATGGCATCCAGCTGAGGCTCCGTTGTCTCTACCCCTCTGGCGGCATAAGTGGCTTGTACGGCCTGTTTGAACTGATCGCGAGTCAAAGCCCTTCCACTGTTGAGTGCAATGCTGTTGCGAGTCCCGCCGGCTTTGCGGGAAACCGCCGTCGAGGTCCCGTTTATAGCATCATTCAACTCAGCCTGCGCCTGCGCGATACGATCCTGTGTCTCTGGATTCGCCTGAAAGCCAGAATTAGCCATCTGCTGAGATAGCGGGATGCTGTTTTGTGGTGTCTGCTTCTCGGTGGTCGTTTCTTGCTCAGTCTGAGCCTCCGCCTCGTGTGCGATCTCCTCGCGCGCCATCCGTAGGGCATCTGCATCCGCATCCACCGCGGGGCCCTGTACTTCCATCGGCAGTGCATTCTCCGCCATGGGGGCTGCTGTCTCCTGCACCACACTCTGCACCGTGACTTCCTTGGCACTCCGATAGAGGTTATAAAGCTGCTCCGTAGTCAGTTTGCCTTCCGGGAACTGGACTCCGGTCAACTCGGTGAAGATCTGCTGACTCTCCCTGCTGGTGGGGTTCAGCTTATTGATATCCCGGACGCTGACCTCCTCGCCATCAACGAGCCGTCGGATGATGCCGGCCTTCTCCTTGGCGGTTTTCAGCTTCATTCCCTGCTGCACAAACATCGTCGTTGCAGCATCCAGCACCTCAGAATCCGGATTCTCAACCTGTGTGATCTGCGCCTGCTCGTCCATCTGCTGCACATGAGGTGCTGCCGCAGGGGAGGCCGGCTGCGTCGACTTAGTATTTTTATTATACGTCTTCGGCGCAGCAGCGTCAACGACGGATCGGGTGCTTGCACTGGGCTGGTACTGTGCAAGGTTTGTTACACCCAGCAGACCGGACACACCGCCAACCAGCATATCCTGAAGCGCATCATCGAACTTCTGCTGCCGGGTTCTGGTGTCCGGAGCAAAGTCCTTGAGGTTCGGGTTGATGAGCGTGTTCTCGATGACCGCACCGATGCCCTCTTCCAACCCTTCTGTGGCGCCGCCGGCAAGCCAAGTCAGGATGCCGCCCAGTACCCTCTGCCCGCCTTCCGTTTTTGCGAGTCTCTCTGTAACATTCTTGATTCCGGTTTTCACCATGTCGTCGAAGGAACCGGCGCCAGCTTCACCCGCCAGACGCTGGGGCACAGCCAAGCCGAACAGCTTTTCTGTGATGAACTCCTTCGCCGCCTGCGCAGAGCCATAGATCAGCTGCTCATCTTTTGACGCGCCGTTCTGGCGTGCCTCCTGTGTGGAACCGCCGAACGAACGGACCGCGAACGGAAGCATCCCCGCACCGGTCACGCCGCCAAGCGCACCATCCATGGCAGACTGCCCGAAGGAAATGGACGCATCTACCAGCGTGGAGCCGACTGCACCCAGCCCCTTCTTGGCGCTGTCACGGAACCCGGCGCTGTCTTCGGACATCTGATCCGCCGCCCGGAAGAGCCGGTTTGCCGTGCTGTTCGGTGCCTCCCATTTCTGGATCTCACCCTGCATACGCTGGATGCTCTCCTGAATGGTCTTGCGCTGGGCCTCGTTGATGGGTTTTCCGTCGGTGGTGCGTCCGGTCCGCAGCGTCTCCTGCAGCCGCTCAATCTGGCGGCGGTTGTAGTCGGGATCCTGATAATTGTCTGCTACAACTCCCGCCGCATTGGTATATGCCCCTGCGCTGCCGCTCATCATAGAGGACAGGATATCCGATCCACGGTCGCCGACGGTCTGCTTTCCAGACTGCCTCCGGATCTCCTTCATCCGCTTGGTGATGCTGTTCAGCGTATCTGTGTCCAGATCCATCGCAGCCTTGCGGCGCAGATTCTCCAGTCTGGAGAGTTCACTTTCTGCGCTGGAGGTGACGCGACTGGGCTTCTGCAAACCGGTGCTGGAAGGCTTCTCCTGCGGTTTGGTAACGACAGGATCCACTGTCAACGCCAGTTTGCGCACTCGGCTGACGTCATCGTCTGTTGGCTTTGCAGAGCCGTAGACACGCCGTCTCAGCTCGTCTCCAAATTTCGCCATGTGTTTCCTCCTTTAACCACGCTCAATGCCAAGCGCCTGCAGAATGGTTGCGACACCAGCGCCGTTGATGCGCCCTGCGTCCATCTGCTCCAGCAGATATCTCTCAACCTCTTCCTGAGGGGCGTTATCCCGCGTGGTCATGATCTGTACCATACCCAAGACTTGGTTGTAGTTTGGGCCATACTTTCCCGCCTCGGAGTTCGGCTTGATAACATCATAACTTGGTAGGTCCTTCCCTGCTCCGGACCAGTTGCTATACTCTGCCGCCCAGTCCTCATACTTCTCGGCATACGTCGAAGCCTGTCCCACAGTCAGTCCAAGGCTCTTATAATTCTGATTCAGATAATCCGATACGCTCTGGCCGCGTTTGGCTGCCGCGTCACGGATTCCTGCATACCATGCGTCGGTACCGAGAGCTGCAGCGATTGGCGACTTGCCAGAGCCACCGGAGCTGCTGGACCCGCTACCCTTTTTCTTCGCCGCAGCGGCCACCTTCTGAGCGGTGATGTATGCCTGCGCCTGTTCAACGGTCATGCCCATCGCTGCCAGCTGAGAAGCGGAGGGGAGCACACCCGCCGCCAGCAGTACCTCACCGGCATTTGCCAGCTTCTGATCCTGCAAGGCCGCCTGCTCTTCCTCATACTTCTTTTTGTTGTACTCGAACTGCTGTGCGCCCAAAGTCGGTCTGCCGTTGTAGCTGCCCAAAAGCTCTGCGACACTCAAGTCAAACTCAGCCTGCCACTGCTGGAGGCTTGCGTTGAACTGCGCCACAGAAAGGTTATACTCCGCAGCCCACTGCTCCAGACTCATCAGCTGGCTCAGGTACTTCTGGCTCAACTGAAGCAGTGCATCCGCCTTCTCGAACTCACCCTGCGCACGGAGATCCGCGATCTGACGGGCGGTATCGGTCGCCAGCTTCGTCTGGGCAGAGTTGACCTGAAGCCGGTTCTGTGCGGCAGTGTTCATGATGGCGTCATACTGCGCTGCACCAATGCCGCCCTTGTCACCACGAGACTCGGAATACAGGGCTTGGTTGTCCTTGGCCTTCGCCTCGTCAATGGCAATCTGGTCGCGCTGGGCTTGGAATTTCGCCTCGCTGTCCTGCTGGTTTCGCAGAAGCTCCAGAATCGCTTGATTGGTACCGAAGTCAATGGCATTCTGCTGTTGCTGCTGGGCACTTTCGTACCACTGGTCCAGATAGTCGCCCATGTTGCCGGGATCATAGGCATCAGAAACGCCGGGCTTGAAATTGATGTTCCCGGAGCTGCCTGCGCCAATCACACCGCCGCTACCGCCGGAGATTACACTGCCGCCGGGCAGAGGTGCCAGTGGAACATCCGCGCCGCCCCCGGGCTGCTGAAGGCCGTTGGGCCCCAACGCGCCGAACTGCTCGCCTTTGTTGATGCGGTCCAGAATCGGCTGGAACTGGGTTCTGTCCTGATTCTGATTCGCGCCGTCAGGGTAAAGACTGCCTGTGTAGCCCTTGGAATTGGTCATGGTAGGCGCTTCACCGGAGGCGTAGTTGCCGTACTGATCCAGCAGACGACCATTTCCGGTCTGGGTTACATAGATATTGTGGGCGGGGATATATGCCTGTGAATAATCTCCCGCCTGCCCGGTGTAATACTTTGCGAGATACTCGATCTGCTCAGGTGTATAGCTCGGCTGCTGACCCCGTTTATCCACATTGTTGGATACGCGATCCGCGATGACCGGATTTCCTCTCCCGTCATACGTGATCCAGTATCCACCCTTCAACAGCGTCTTGTAAGCGTTACTCGGATTTCCTGCACGAGCGCCGGACTCCTCAAGCCATTGTGCATTCTTCTGCATCTCCCGCTGATAGGTCTCCTGCGCGCGCGGCGAGGAGCGCCAGATCCGGTCGATCAGAGCGTAAGCCTGATCCTGAGAGATTCCGTTGCCGCGGGATCCGGTATCATACATCTTGAATCCGCGGCGCATCAGAGCATCATAGGCCGCATCCAGATCGCCAGCCTGCGCATACTGCTGCGCTTGGGCCAGATAGTCAATTCCCTGCTGCCAGCCACCGTTCAGCTCGATGTTGCCCTGCACACCGTAGGCACCGGTAAAGGGGATCTTGCCGCCGGAAATCAGAGTCAGCCGGTCCTGATCTCGCTGGCTCATCTGTCCGTAGGTCTGGCCGTACTGGTTCTTCAGCTGCTGGAGGAGCTGTTCATTGGTGAGCCCGCGGTTATTGCCGCCCTGCGCATCAATCTTAGCTTGACGCTGAATCAGATCCCGCTCCACTGCGCCCCAGTCACCGGCAGCTGCGTGTCGGATGGCATCGTCTGCGTAATTCCGCCCTACCTCAAACTGATTCTGCGCAAAGTTGTTATCGAATGAGGTTCCACCCCTGCTGGGGCGACCGCCATAGGAGTCACTGAATTTCTGATTGGAACCGGTCATGTTCGGTTCCGCTCCGCCGTATTTATATTTAATCTTATTCTCTCGCTCCTGAATCAGCTGCTGCCGCCGAACGGGATCGCTCGTCTTGGAGATTTCCGCTGAATAGTCGATATCACGATAGCCATACTGGTTCAGTGCGGGCAGAGTCGCTTGATTCTGCTTTTGGCTGGGCGGCGCGGCGTAGCTGTCAGGATTCCGCCCCCCTCCGGGCTTGGAGGTGAGGTTGGGGTTGTACCCGCCGGTCACATTTCCGGAAGAGCCGGAGCTGCTGCCGGAGGGACGGCTGGCGCTTCCCCCCGAAGGGCGGGAGGAGCTGCCAGAGGGCCTGTTGCTGCTGGGACGGGAGCCGCCGGTCACCACCTTGTCGGGATTCTTGACCACGCTGGTCGCCGCGCCGAATACATCTTTCAGTTTTGCCATGGCCCCTCCTTATCCCTTCCAGTCGGCTTTCGTCTCCCGGACGTCAATATGCGTAAAACTGTCATAGATG
>JAPFEH010000084.1 GCA_026169195.1 Dysosmobacter sp.
CCACAAGACAGAACTGGAACAGTTCTGAGTATGTAAGCATAAGCATCACCCCCTCTCAATGGAGGGGGCAAGAAGTCCCCTCCGAGGTGGAGGAGCCAACCGCCTACCGTATATCGCAGCGCCCAAGGTTCCTTTCGGAACAGGTACATTCTACCAAATGCGCCGCTTTGTGTCAATTTTCATTGTACAGATGTGGCACAAAGCCGCCCTGCCTGTGTCCGATTCGGACACTTGACAAAGCGGCATGGAATTGTTATATTGGAACCAGTAAGAACGGCTCACTTTGGTCGGTGCAGGTCGTTCCCAGTCAGATTTAAGATCCGAGGAAATCGCCGCTGCCGATTAGGTGGCGGTTATTTCTTTATGTACCCGAGGATACCAAAGATAACCGTTGCAAGCAGCAATAAAAGCGTGAGGACTTCCATTGTTGTCATGCGCGGTCACCCCCTTTAGGGGAACAACCTCGCCGCCCTTACTGGCGGTTCCAATATACATCATTCGCCGCTTTGTGTCAATCTACGCCGCCCGCCGGGGCGGCTTTTTCGTTAGCCCTGATACTCCGTCAGGGTCTTGCCCTTGACCTCGTAAGTACGGCCCGCCATGGTGCACAGGGCGAACATGCTGCCGCAGTCGCAGTCCACCAGCTCTCCGGCCTTCACGCGGACCTTGTCAAAGGTGCCGGTGCCGCTGTCCAGCAGGCCGAAGCCGTTGGCCATGTCGGGGTAGTAGCCGATGGTGGTGGCGCGGATCTCCTCCTCGGTCAGCGCGTTTTTGCCCGGCTCCAGATGGAAACCGGCACCCGCCTCCTGCAGCGCCTTGTTGGTCTCCTCCAGAGGGGTCTTGCCGCTGGTGTAGTCCTGCATGATTTCATTGATGGTCTTCATAATATGTTGCTCCTTTCAAAATTGTCCGGCATTGCCGGGGTTTCACTTGTGATACTCTTCCAGATCTTCCAGCCGGTGGTTGATGACCTTGATCTGTTCCTCCACCACCGGCATCCGCTTGGCAAAATTGTTGTGTTCCCGAACCTCCCGGGTCAGTTCGTGCAGCTTGGTATCCGTGATCGCCTGATTCCGGCTGTTGGCGATCAGCACGCCAAGCAGTGTCAACCCGCCGGAAACAAGCGCCACTACGACCGCTTCTGTCAAGACTTCACCTCCCTACGCGCCGGTGATCCCGTATTTTTTGAGGATCTCTCCGCAGACAGGATCCCGCAGCAGCTGCTTCACCTGACCGGGCGGCAGCGCCTCAAGCAGCATCATGAAGTCCTCAGACTTCTCGCGGTTCGCTGCCACAGCCTTGTTATAGGCAATGATCCGCGCTCGCAGCTCAGGCTTCATACCGTCACCCCCGTCAGGATCATATTCAAAGCTTCATTCAGCTCGTCCACCTGTTGCTGATCGGCTTTCCCTTTTTCCAGAGATCCTACGCGTTCTTCCAGCGTGGGAGGCGGGTCCGGAGGCGGAGGCGGACCGTAGGGGTCTCCAATCCGCGCCCCCTCGTAAGAAGGCACCGCGCCGAACTCAGGCAATATATCATCGTTGCAAACTATAATATTCACAATGCGATTGTTTTCGTCCAGTATCAAACCCGCCATTCAATTGGCCTCCTATTCTTATCAATGGATAAAGCGAAGATACGCAGCCCCATTGCTACCACGGCCAGCATCGTTATTTCCGTCGCCAGATTCCCCACCTCCGCCACCGCCCGGGCCATTTCCGTTTTGTTCCGAACCTCCGCCATAAGGAGTCCCGCCTTTTTTGCCACTACCGCCAGAAGGCGTGCCGCCGGCGCCGCCACCGCCGCCAGCAGGTCCAAGATCTTGTTCATCAAATATATACCCGGTTGCATTTCCTCCGGGAGATGCATGTCCGTCATTATTTTGATAAAAGGTTCTGCCTCCATTTCCATTGCCGATACCACCGGGATAGCTTTCATAATCTCCGCCACCCCAGTTGGCATCGGCTACGGCCTTTCCTCCTTTTGCAGTTACTGTTGTGTTTCCAACGGACACGGTAGTAGTCCCACCATCAGACGCATCCTTTTCTCCGGCGGGAGCTCCTCCTTTTCCGATAGCTACTTTAATAACTGGAGATTCTGACAAGTCGACTCCTTTTTGCGTCGTAACATATCCGCCCCCGCCACCCGGACCACCTACACCAGCATTCCATGCAGCACCAGCACCACCAGCACCTGCTCCGACAGCGGTGATATCTACTGCTTTTGCGAACTTGGAATAGCTTAAAGACGCTATAGATGAAGTAATCGTGATATAGGGCGCATATTGTAAAGCAATCGTCTTTTCTGTAATAATACCTGATGACTGAATCGCAACAGTCTCTGGTATGGCGATATCCTTCCAGTCATGCGAAAAGGATACAGACACCGCTGTTTTTTCGCTTACACCTACAGCTATTCCTTCCCCATCTGTAATAAGCGACTTGCCGAGCGGGGAGAGGATACCGGAAACTGAAACTCCCGGTGCCGGTGTCCCATCAGGAAATGTAACCTTGATGACATAACCGTACTTTCCAATACCCAATGCCAATTTAGCAAAAGCATCATTCGGAACTGACTCGCTTGGTATTCCTAAAATTTCGCATGTAGAGTCTTGAAGAAGATTTCCCGTGTTCAAGGCGTCTCCCACCTGCTGGAATCCATCCCGGTTAATCCCGTTGAGATCCACGGGCAGCGCTCCGGCAATCAGAGCATCCGCAAACGCTTCGTAGGTAGGATATCGGGTTTTGAAATCTTCCACAGATTTTAGGTATCGGCTGTTCCCCGTTCCCAAAAGAATACTGTCTTTCAAGGTCAAACCTCCCCACTGTATAGTTCTCCAGAATAAAAGTACGTATCGTTCATCCGGCGCAGAGCATCATCAAGCGCCTGTAGGATCTTCTCGATATCGTTGGCTGCGGCATAGGTCACATACTCCATGCTGCTTGGGACATCCGGTGTACTGCTCAGCTGTCGGACCGCACTCCGCAGCGTGGCCACATCTTGCAAATACCGGTTCATTGTGTAAGGGCATCCCCAGTCTGCATCAGACCAGTCTGTCTTCGGAACCGTATGTAGCGCATGACCTGCCCTCCGCAGCCGGTCCGCCAGATACACCATCACAGCCCCGACCCGGTTCAGGTCAACCGCACGGTAAATACCCTTTTCATTCCGGGCTTCCACGTCGGCCTGCGTCCGATCCGTCACCAGCCACAGCACCGGATCCTCCGGAACTGCGAAAAAATCCAGAACCGCCGGTACGCTTTCTCCCACATCGTTATATGCGGTCAACGAGTAGGTATATCTGGAAAACAGCCCTATGGTATCGCTATAATTGGTATCTGTCAGGTCCGCAATCAGAATACCGTCTCGATACAACTTGTACCCCACGGCATCCTCTACAGCATTCCACCTCAGTGTGATCTGTGTGTCAGATCCAGACACCACCTGCAGATTTTCTGGCGGTGAGAGGATCTTCGGCGCTTCTGGGCCAGCAATAAAGTTTCCCGTGCCTGCATTGCGGTAAAACTCACCATGCAATCGATCATACAGACCAACTTCTCCAGAGGAGCTGACGCAGGGCACGAAGTCGTGGATCAGGATTCCGTTGTCATAGATCTGGCAGGAATAGAGTTTCAATTGAGAATGATATGAGAGACTTGCCGCGCCGGCATTATTGACAGTAAATAGATACAAAGAAAGTACTGACTGTCCTTTTCCGGTCTTATTGGTGATAACGCTTTGGTTGATATGACACAAGTTTTTATTCTTATCAATCAGGAGGCGCCTTCCAATCGCATTGACTGATAAAGAGGCGCTTGCTCCAAAATAATCGCTCCGTAAAGATGTTCCTGTTCCCATTGACCAGATGCAGAACATCAGCGGTGCCGTTGATGATGCCGCGTTTCTTACGCCAAACAGGCACACGGATGGATTCGTCTGATCCGTTATTTCAATATCTGAAACTACCCGCGTATCCTGATTCGGCTTGAACCCCGTATCAATGTACTGTGTCCCGCTGCTCTGGATCCACTCAAGTTCTGCAATTTCGCTCTCCGGCACCGCCTCAGAAACCATCATCCCAGCTGTAAAGCTTCCAGTCCCCGCATTTCCGTAAAATTTCAGGCCAATATCATCCCACAATCCTACGGCACCATCCGGCTTTTGGCATGGGACAAAGTCACGGATCAATATGCCGTCATCATAGATTTGACAACTATATAGTTGAATTTTAGTAAATGCACTCACGTTACCGGTCGTGCTCAATCCAAAGAGTGGCAACGAATATTGGCAGGAAAACACAGCCGCTTCATTTGTCCATGACTGACCGTTAATTGAAGTAACTCTCTTGTTCTTATCAATCAAGACTCGGCCCGAAGGTGTCAAACCTGTATTGATTTTTGATTTCCCATAGTCCGAGCGGAACGCATTAGTATCTTGAGCATGAGTCAGCACATACAGATCAGAGCCATTCATACTGGAACGGGTGCCAAAAAATGCCGCATTTTTGGTTGACACAATCGAACAATCCAGAACTACCCGCGTATCCTGATTCGGTTTGAACCCCGTATCAATGTACTGCGTCCCACTGGACTGGATATATTCCAGCCGTTTATACCCTTTCGGCAGACTCATCAGACATCCTCCTCTGTGCATCATATGGATGTGTCAGATTCGGACACATCAGGGTTTGCTCCACGAAACCGCACACACGCCGTCCGCACCGTCCACACCCGGTTTGCCGGGACCCGGCTTTTTCGTAACAACGAAATCCCAGCCTCTGGGCCGCCCGTCCGGCCAAAAAAGTTCTTTCCAGTACCCTGCTCCCGCCTCGCCGCCTTTTCCGCCGATGCCACCATCCGCAGAGCCTGCGAGGGGCTTCTCCACGCCGGTCCGGCCGTATGCGCTGCCGCTGGCCAAGTCCGTGAAGCTGGGGCTGTACACCTTTCCGTTGGCAGAGGAATACACCCCGAAGGTGCTCTCCCCGCCTTCCTCGCCCGGTACGCCCGCGGTGGGAGACGCCTTGCCGCCCTTGCCGATGGTCACGGCATAATCCGTATCCGGATTGACGTTCACCACGCCGCTCCAGATCCTGCCTCCGGAGCCGTTCAGACCCTGCGCTCCCTCTCCGCTGGTCACCCCCTGACCGGGGAAGTTCCCGGAGCCGCCCACATGACCGTCCTCGCCCCGTGCGCCTCCCTGACCTCCCTGACCGAGAATAATCCGCACCTGCGACACGCCGGGTGGCACACGGAAGTTCCCGCTCTGGGAGAACACCTGTCGGTTTTCAAAGAGGAAGCTGCCGTCCGCCTGCAGCAGTACGCTGCGGCAGTCCCGCAGGACGCCGCCGGAGAAGGAAAAGCTCTGCTCCATGCGCCGGCCCGTGGTAGCGCTGGATTCGTCCAGCCATACCGTGTCCACATCCCCGATCTCGCTGGCCGGATCGCCGCGGCCGGTGGTCTCCAGCCGGATGCCGCCGTACTGGCTCAGGATCTGCCGCGCCGCCGTCTGGGCCTGCGCGGCTGTGTGCAGGAAGGGGTTTGCCACAGTCAGGGTCTTGGAGCTGCTGGTGGCATTGCCGGAGATATTCACCACGGTCTTCGCGCTGTCAAAGAGCTGGAAGGTCAAAACCGCCAGATCGTCGTTGGCTTTCATCACCGGATAGACGGTCATGTTGTCCAAGTCCAGCTTGTTGCCGGCGCTCCAAAGCGGCTCCGCTGTCAGGTCGCCTGTCTCCGCATCCGCCCGGGGCCACGTTCCGGTAGCCATGCAGACCCAGCGCAGGATATCCCCGCACTTCTTTCCCTCCACATCGGCTTTGTCATTCACTGTGGCCGCAGCGCCCGCGTAGTCCGGATCCACGTGGTACTTCTTTGCGAAATTGGTGCCCAGCTGCCCCGCCAGCGCCGCCATCCAACCGGAAAGGGTTGTGGGCAATACAGCGGGGGCCTGAAACTCACGGTCCGCCAGAAGCCCCACAATATCGACCAGATCCCACTGCATGGTCATGGCGTTGTCGCCGGTTTTCCAACCGCCGTTGGCCTGATAGAATACGCCCACCCGCTGATAGACCACGCCGGCCTCCGTCTCCGCGCCGATGGCCACCGGAATGGCCTGCCGCTCCTCGATGCTCTGAAAGATGCCGGACTTGCTGCGCGGCTCAAACCGCCGGTCAATGTTGTCCATCCGCAGGGTGCAGGTGCCGTATGGAATGGCGAGACAGGCGAAGTTGCCCCGCATCTGGATGTCGATGCTGGCAAGGATATCATCCGTCCACTCCTCGTACAGTCCCGGAATGATCTCCGCCACCCGCAGCCGCCGTCCCGGCAGGCTCCACCTGCTGACCGTTACCCGGATGGAGGTGGGATCGTAGACCGTGAAGCCGTCCAGAGAGACGCTGGCGGCTGTGTTTCCGGTGTAGGGCTTGGTGTAAACCGCCGTGTCCCCGCTCCGGACTTCCACGGTGAACTCCTCCGGAATCCCATCCACAGGGTCTGTGGAAAAGTACACGCTGCACGCCTGCAGGATGCTGACGCTGGAAAAGGTCACCTCTGCCCAGACCGGAGACGCAAAGCGACCGTCCGGCCCGCTCAGAACATCTCCCACATACCCGATCTCACCGGTGAGGGCCTTGGGATCATCGGGGATGAGGCGGAAGGTGCCGTCCAGCATCCACCGTCCCGGCTCCAGCGTCGCATAACGGGAATCCAGCGTCAGCTCCTTGTTGTGCAGCTGCTCAGCCTTGGACCACGGTGCCGCGCCGGAACCGCCTCCGGAGCCGAACGCGATGTCCGGATCTACGATCTCCAGCTGGGCTTTCAGCACCATGTGCCGTACATCCCCCACAATGGCCGCCCGATACCCGTCCGTGATCTCAAGCATGCGGCTTCACCTCCCGCAGCGTGAACCCAAGTCCCCGCCACACCGGCTCCGCCCCATCGAAGAAGGCCAGAACCGGAGGGGTCAGCGTTTCCACAAGGAATGTGGACGTGACCAGCACATCCCCGTTGTCCGGAAGGAACGCCGCCGTTTTGCTGCCTTTGGTCCGCAGCGCAGAAAGCAGCCGCTTTGTTTCTCCGTCCCTCATGCGGCCGGACGTATAGTCGATCCGCCAGACGATCCCCTGCACCTCCTCCACCATACGTCCCGAGATCATGGGAATCTGCTCTGTCAGTTTTTCTTCATAAGCGTGGTATCCGTCAAAATCCGCCTCCGGAACACGCACATCCTCAAGAATCAGAAAAGGGTTGTTCATGTATCACTCACCACCTCCGGGTTAGACCGGTCCTCAGACCGGACAAAGGGCACCAGCCACCGGCCCATGACCTGACCATCGTCTGTCTTCAGTCTCAGGGTGATCTCCCGGGGCACTCCGCCGCTCTGTTGACTTCCCAGAGCGTTGACCGTACCCACCAGCATGGTCTGCAGCTCCGCCGCCGTGACGCCCGGCGGGCTCTGCCGGCCCGCTTCCCGAAACTGCTGCCAGATCCGGTTCTCCTGCGCCGTCAGCACGGCCTCACCCCTATGCAGCTCTGCCCGGTATCCATCGAAGGGGACGTAGTTCAGCCCGCCGGCATGGCTGCCGTCCACGGCTCGCCAGCGCTCCTGACCATTTTCGTCATAGTACTTCTCCAGTCCCTGTGCCTCCATCATGGCGTCATGATCTCCGAGCTTCCGGGTTTTGAGGTCATCCAGCCAGCCCAGAAAGTCCTGCCACGCCTTCTTAGCCGCATCCACCCGTTCAGAAAAGTAATCCACTGCATCGGTGGCAAACTCAACAAGTGCCGTTTTGACCGGCACCAGCTTCTCTCCCAGAGTCGCCAAGGATTCTTCATATTTTGCTTGGGCTTCATTGGCCTTCACTGTGCTCTCATTGACCTGCAGCCACGCCTCTGCCTGATCGGTCAGGCCCTGCTTTGCCATGGCCTGCAAAATCAGGTCTACCCGCTCACTTTGTGTTTCACAGTCTGACAGCGCCAGATTAAAATAATCCTCCGCTGTTTTGGCATCGTTGACAGCTTTGTTCCACTCCTTGTTGGCCTCATTGCCCTCCCGAAGCTTCACGCCGTAGGTTTCTCCTTCGGCTGCGCCCCAGTTCAGCACATCGGCAAAGGTTCCCGTCACGGTTCCTGCTCTGGCCGTTTCATTGATGGCTTCAGCCAGAGAATCAATGGGGATGGAGTCGCCGTAGGTCGCCCACGCGCCGATCGCGCCCATGGTGATTGCCTCCAGCTTTGACTGCTCCACCTGCAGCGCCTGCAGATTGGCCGTAGCGGTGGCTGCCGTCTGATTGTCTCCCAGCACCGAATACAGCAATCCATAGGATTCTGCCGTCTGCTCTGCTGTGTATCCGGCTTTTTGGCTGGAAACGTCCAGTGTTCCCATAATCTTCCGGTATTCCGCCGTGGCGTCTACCACGTTCACGATGGCGTCCTTGATCGATACCAAACCGCCGATCAGCGCACCGCCCACAGCTCCGCCAACAGCCAGATTCTTGATCTTTGCAAGATCGTCCGCCAAGCCGTCCATCCCCTGAAAAGAATCTCCAGCTTCTTTGGCCTCCCGGCCCATTTCATCAATGGAATCTGCTGTTTTGTTGGCGGACCGTCTGGCCTCATCCAGATACCGGTCTGTATCCTGCAGTTCCCGGTTCATCTTCAGCAGGTCTGTCTTCGCCCGATTCAGGGACTGTCTCCATGCGTCAGCACGCTTGTCTCCCGCCTCGTAGGCGTCATTGGTTTCCTCCACAGCCTTTTCCAGTGCCCGGACCTTCTCCTGCTGCTGCTCGATCTCCTGCCGCAGCAGCTTATCCTTGGCGGTCAGTGCTTCCACAGAGTTGGCCTGTCCCTTGAAGGCCGCTTCATTGTAAGCCATTTCCGTTTTCAGGGTTTTCAGCTCACTGTTCACTGCAGACATCTGCCGCTTGAACTCTGCCTCCCCGTCCAGCTGGATGCTGGTGGAGATCACCCGTTTTGCCATGGAATCACTCCTTCTTTCCCAGCTGCGCGATCAGATCCGCCGTCTCTCCCGGGGTCATCATCAGTGCGTCATGCACATTCATCCCCAGCAGCCGCAGCAGCGGAGCCAGATATCCCGCCAGTGTCAGGCTGCTGCCGTTTTGCGCCTGCAGCTGCTGCAGTCCCAAGTCCACCGGCTCTGTCCGGCTTTTGGTGCGCTCTGTGGCAAATCCCAGCCGGGCCGCCGTACAGATCGCCTCCTTTGCTCTGGGGACATCCATCGGCCCAAGGAGCGCCGCCAGCTGCCGCTCCTGCGGAATGGGCTGCGGCCGGTGCCCCATCCACCGCCGGACCAGCTCCCCCTGCTCTGCCAGCTTCCAGAGGTACCAGCAGATGTGATCAAAGGCATCCTTCCCGCTGCCTTGGATATGGTCCAGAATCTGACCCTTCCGCCCGAATTTTTCATAAATATCAAAGAGCGCCGCCCCGTTCATGCACAGGTGCAGCCGCAGATCCTGCAGGTCAAATTCCACCGTCTTCATACTGTCCCTCCTGTTTCTTCAAAGGGCGGGAACGATTCCCGCCCTTTTCCCATACTCAGCCCGGGCTTGCTTCTTTCAGCATGGCATCCCGCCATGCAATGGCTTCATCCTCTGTGGCAAAGAATTCCGATACGATCTTCCAGTCCCCGTTGTTGCAGCGAACCGCTTTGAACTGGGCCTTGTCACTGGAAAGATTGATGCTGGACCCCGTGGTGCTGTATTCCTTGCCCTGCATGGAAGCCTTCAGCTTCGGGTACATGATGCCACGGTATTTCACCACATTCGCTGCCAGCAGGTTTTCCGTGTAGAATGCAAGCCCGCCATAAGGCGGATTGTCCGCATCATTGAAGTGCAGATTCTTCTTGCTCTCCAATGTATCCAGCCTGCATCCGAAAATGGCGGAAGCCACTTCGTTCTGGAATTCCAAAACCTCCGCGTCCACCATGCAATGCTGGAATTGCTTGATAAACCGGGCCGTGGCATTGTTGTCCCCGGCGGCAGTTGCCTCCACAAATGCAGGAGCGTCTGCCACCTTAGCCAGCTCGCCCAGCCTCATGGGCTTTCCATAGTTGGGCAGCGCGCCGGCCGGCTCCGGGTTGGCTGCTGCCAGCGGCGCCCACATCAGGCCCTTTGCGCCATATTCCATATCCGATTTCTCCTTTTACAAATCCTTAGATTTTAACCAGCGGTCATACACCGTGAACTCCGCCTGAACCATTGCATCAGCGCAGGCCTCATTGGCCGCCCGCATCCATTGCCGCGCAGGGATCCCTTTCTTCGGTGCCCCGAACTCATGAACAAAACCGACTTCATTGTTGGTAACATCCACGCTATCTCCGTGTTTTCCATCCGGATAAACCAGAACATACCGCTTCCGTTGCCCGTTGATCCTGCCGATCTTCGCATGGGCTTTGATGCTGTTCAGCAAGCGCCCGCTGTCCACAAGCCCCAGCGCCATCACAGACTTCTTCTGGGCATCGACCACAACATCGCCGGCAGCCTCCAGCATGTCCTCCACAACATCATCCGGAATTTCCTGAAACTCCTGTAAAGAGAGCATCAATCCGTCAATTCCCTCTGCTTGGAACTTCGCCATGCCTACATCAGCCCTTCCACTGCGTCAAACTCGAACACCAGATGCCCGCCCTCCCGGTCTCCGGCATCCTCTACCGTGGGCCATGTACAGCCCTGCAGCGTACCGATGGCGGCCCGCAGCTTCTCCTTGTTGGCCCGCGGATCCGTCCGAAGCGGAAAGTACCAGTGCAGCTGGGCAAGATGACGGATCGCCCGCGGGCGGTTGTCCCCAAAGCCCTCCGGAATCTCCGTGGTGTTCAGCACGCAGTAGCTCCTGCTGCCGCCGGTATACACATTCATGGCAAACTCCGGCACGATCGGCGTCACCGCCTTCCAGATCCGCTCCTCCAAGCTCATGCGCCGCCTCCTGTCCCGGTCCACCGGGCAAGGAGTTCCATGTACCGGTGGTCGTCGCCATAGTCGTTGATATATTCGATCTCGTAATCCTGCCCCCGGTACCGGACGACCATTTTCCGGTCAACGGGCTTCCGGGTGTACCGGATCACAAACCGGACCCGGATCTCACCCAGATCCGCCCCCGCCTTCATAGCCTCCGTGCCGCTGACGCGGGAGAACTTCGCCCAACAGCTGTGGATGAGCTCCGGCTCCGTTTCCGGAGCCAAGTACCCGGCGCCGTTCCGCGTCTCCGTGTACTGCAGGATCTGGATCCGCCTGTTCAGTTCTCCCGCGTTGATCTCCATATGACCCTCCCTGTCAGCCGCGTCCTGCTGTGTCCGAATCGGACACAGCAGGCTCCGTCAGTTTCAGCTGGTTCAGACGCTGCCGGAAAGCGGGGTTTTCCACAAACGTCCGGTCGCTGCTCTGAGATCCCCGATGATCCCAAGCGTCCAGCACCAGCGCATTGACGCATTGGTCAAACTGTGCGGCACGCTTGGTCCCCGCGTTCGGCTCCGCAACGCCGGACTGCTGCAGATAGGCAATCGCCGCATCATACATGGCTTCCAGCAGCCTCTCTTCCTCCGCCGTCAGCTCGTCGATCCGGCAGTACGCCATCAGCGCCGCCTTCCGTTTTGCGTCCATGGCAGTCCGCTCCTCAGCCGCCCGTTGTGATGGTCGCCTTGAAGGCAGCGGCCTTGTCCATGGCAACCGCCGTCATGCGGCACAGGCCGCGCAGCTCGTAGCTGTCGGTCGCCCAAGCATCGCCGCCCACGTCGGTGGCAGCCATCTCAATGCCCTTGCGGACGAACAAGGTTCCCAGCGCCTTGAAGTTGCCCGCATAAATGGGGATCTTGGCAGACTCGTTGGCGATCAGGTCGTTATCTCCATAGATCACCTGCCGACCGCTGAGGCGGTATACGTTGGGATCTGCGGGGTTGGGCACCAGCAGGGGCCGGCCGTTCTTGTCCTCCCAGCCGTCCATTTCCGCATAGCCGTCCTGATTGGTCAGCAGCACCGCGCTCATGCTGTGGGCGGTGTTCAGCTTGGTAATCAGCGCCTTGCGCAACGTCTTGGCCTCGCTGCCGGCTGCAAGCGCCACCTCCGGTGTCAGGGCCTTCAGCAGCGCCAGCAGCAGGGTATTCTTGGTCAGGATGTACTTGGGCGCGAACCAGCCGGCCAGATACTGCAGCAGCCCCGCCGTATTGTCCTCCAGCAGCTCGGAGCTGACCGGCAGACGGTCCCCGTACTTATCCACCGTATAGGTCACCTTGTCGAACTTGGGCTGCTCGTCTTTGCCGATGGTACCCATTTCCAGAATCTTGGGCAGAGGCTTCCGCTTGCCCTGTTCGACGGCACGCCAGCCGCTGTGGCTGCGGACATTCTCCACGGTGAAGAACTGGCTCAGATCCAGATACTCCTTCTCGTACTGGTGGATCAGGTTGTCAAAATCCTGAGGAACCAAGAAGCCGCCGTCAGAGCCTTCCGGAGAGCCGCCGGTCTCAGTCAGGGCCTTGGTCAAAATGGAATACTCCTCATTGCCCCATGCCTGCTTGACCTTGACGCCGTTGCGCAGAGCCTTGGCAAAGGCCGTGGCATATTCATTGGTTCCCCGGATCGCTTCCACAGCCTTTCCCTTTGCCTTCTCCTCCTTGCGCTGCTGGAAGTTCTGATGCAGCCCCTTGAGCATTTCGTCCGCTTCTCCGAAGCGGCCCTCCTCGGCGATCTGACTCTCGCCGGCGTCGATCTCTGCATTCATCTTCGTCACCTCGCCCATCAGGGCCTTATGGGCTTCAAAATCCTTCTTGGCAAGCAGGTCCTGCCCCTCCTTCAGCTTTTCCGCCCGCTTGCTCTTCAGCTCCAGCAATTCCTGATACGTCATCTCTCAAATACCTCCATATCGTTTTTCTTCCTGCTCCTGCAGGGCTTGTGCCATCTCCATGGCTTCTTTTTCACCGGTCTGTGCCGGAGGGTCCTGAGGTTGGTCCTGTCCGCCGTACCGCTTGCTTTTGATGATACCGGCGGCAGGCTGCGCAGGGACTGCCACAAGGGAGACTTCATAAGCGTCCTTGGCTCCGTCCAGCGCCATGGTACAAAGCTGCCCGTCGTATTCCCGCCCCGGGATATGACGGCAGCAGGTCTTGGCCTGATCCGCACCGCAGATGGAACAGATCACCCGCTCCACGGTGCAGCCCACACTGCACTCCCGCAGGATTCCGGATTCAATTGCGGCGATGATTCCCGCTGTCTGGTCCATGCGGGGCATGTAGCACCGCAAAACCAGCCGCTTGACCGTTCCCGCCGTCTCCACATCCGCCCCGTAAACCCGGGCAGTCTGCTTTCCTGCGCTCCACTGGTGATCCATCAGGACCGTCTTTCCCACAAACAGCGGGGCAAGCCCTTCCAGCGCCGCATCGGTGAACTGCTCAAAGTCCCGGTCCACCTGATTGTCACAGGCTGCCAGCCGGAAGGTGAAAACCTCCTCCGCACTCAGCACACGCAGCGCCTGACGATTGATCAGCGCCAGCTCTCCTTCATTCACCGCCTGCTTTTCCACACAGGCGGCTTTCAAAATTTCATTCATGTTCCTGCTCCTTCCGTTGGCGGTGTCGCTCCCGCAGCCTTGCCCAAGGCCCGAATCACACTCAGCAGCGCCCACTGTCCCAGCGGGCCATAGTTCCAGCTGGCGTAATACTCGTCTCCTCCGGGGATCGTTCCCAAGTCCTCCAGTGCGCGGATCTCATTGGCATTCAGTCCGCTGATCTCCCGCATCACGCGGTACCAAGCCGCCTGCGCCGCCGTGTCTCCTTTCAGGAACACCTTCAGGTTCCGCTTGATCCGCAGGTTTCCGGTCCGTTCGCTGGGCAGCAGCAGCTTAAAGGAATCCTCCTGTCCCCACTGGGTTTCGTAGGCCAGCAGGGTATAGTCCACGAATTCAATGCCGTTTTGCTCGTTGCTGGCGTAGCTCTGCTTTCCGGCGTAGGCCAGATGCAGCGGCACACCGAAAAAGCGGCAGATATCCGCCACCCGGATCTCATTGCTTTCCACAAACTGTGCATCGGAGTTGGTCATGGAGATGGGCTGATATTTCAATCCCAGATCCAGCACCGCCACCCGAAACGCGTTTCCCGGTCCGCGGTGGACCGACTCCCACGACTGCCGCAGCTGCTCCTTGGGATCGACCCGCTGCTTTGTTCCATCCGGAAGGACTGTTTCCTGCACGCCGCCCAGATCGGCCTCTGTGGTCAGAATGCCGCTGGGCTGGCCGCCGCTGCGCCATGTGCTGTTTTCATACTGCTGCGCCGCCTGTGCGGTGTTCAGCGTCAAAGATGCCCGCCGCAGTACGCTGATGCCTTCAATGCCGTCTTCGCTGTACGCCTTGTAGTGCAGCACATCCTCCGACCGCAGCAGGGTGGTCTCTCCGGTGACCGGATTGGTGAAGGCATACCAGACGCGGCCGTCCAGATCCACACGAATGGTCACGTAATCCGGCGGCAGGGGAATCAGCTCCTTCGGGTGCCCGCTGCCGGGATCCCGGTAGATCCATGCATAGGCATTGCCCCGCAGGATCTCGTTGCACATCATGAGCCGCTGATAATCAAATGCGGTCATGGCCGCATTGGGCCGCTCCCACAAAATTCGGGACAGCCGGTGCTCCGGCAGCCGCTCCTTGGTTCGCTCGTTCATGATGTAGACCGGCAGCACCGCCATGGAATTGGACAGAACCTCCACACACCGGTTGACGGTGGAGATCTTCATGGCCCTGTCCCGGCTCATGCCCGCGGCATCCATTCCGGTCACCCATTCCGCCGGGTCCTGCAGCGTCAGCACCTGACGGGACAGTCCCCGCATCCCTTTCCGGGGACTGTCCAGCGTGCGCCCCGCGCGGGCCAGCCCAGCCTTCAAACTCACTTGGCATCATCCTCTCCCATGATTGATAGCACAGCGCCGGCAAGTGCCAGCCCGCCTCCGGTCAGCCAGCCGGCTGCCGGGCAGAGCATTCCGGCGCCTGCTGTCACGGCAGCGGCCCCGGCCAGCAGCACCAGATAGTTCAAATGCCGCACCAGTTGGTTGATTATTTTTTTCATCATGTCCTTTCCGGCCAATGGCCTCACAGGTGATACTCCCGTGTCCGCATAACGTCCGCCAGATCCGGCTTTTGATTTCTGGCAATCATCCATACCGCCACCGCGATGATCCACGCCACCGTGATGTCGATACGCCCGATGCTCCGGTTCTTCATGGGCTTCTGGTTCTCGTTTCCGTCCACCGCGCACCGCACGTTGCCGAAGCACCACCGTGCGCAGGTGTTATGCACATGGAGCATCTTGTGCTCCCGGATCAGGCATTCCAGTTCTTTCATAGCCGGGCTCATCCCCGCCATGGTCTGGGGGATGGCGATGATCTCCACGCCCTCGTCCTGCAAAAGCGGCGTCATAGTGGCCGTAAGATACTGGTCGATCCCCAGTGCCCGCAGGTCATAGGTCCGTTTGGCGTCCAGAATGGCCGCGATCACATCCCGGTTGTCGATCATGTCCCCCTTGCAGAGTGTCAGGAACCCAGCCCGTTCCCAGTCCCGATAGGGTACATGGTCCCGTCGCTCTGCCTCCAACACGCCCTCCAGAGGGCGCCATGCTCGAAACAGGGTCACGCCATGGTCAAGCCCCGGCTGGGGCGGGAACACCAGAACCAGTGCGCTGAGGTCCGTCCGCAGAGACATATCCAGTCCGGCGTAACAGGTCTTGCCCGTCAGATGCTCCGCCACCCATGCCTCCCGCTCCGCCTTAGCGGAGGGGCCGATCTGTGTCTTGTCATACAGGGGCAGGGGCAGCCAGCCCACGTCTTTGGTGCTGATCCATTGGTTTAGCCTCAGCCAGCGGAAATTCCGTTCCGCCGCCTCACTCATCCGTGCGGTCTGCGCCTCTTTCCGGAACTTCCGGGCCTTCATGGTCACACCGTAACTGGGATTGCAGGTTTTCCACAGCTCCTCGTCGTAGATATCCAGATCTGCGATTTTATCCGGGTCGTCCTGAGTCAAAGTGGAAATGCCGTACATGATTGGCAGCCACTCACTGTTGTCTGTATCTCCCGGCCGCTCCGGCTGACTCCGCCGCCATGCCAGAATCCGGCGGCATGTCTCGTGGACTTCCCAGCCGATGGAAGTCCGATCCGGGTCATTGCCTGCCGTAGTCAGCACCATAACCGTCTGTTGGGCGCGGGCGGCGTCCGAACCCGTGGTCAGGACGTTCCATCGCGCCCGGCCCGCCCGGCCGGCCCACGCATGGAGCTCGTCACAGAGAATGGCGGAAAAGCTGGGACCATGCTTGTTGTCCACGTCCCCGGAATACACCTTCATCCGGCCACCGAAGCGGGTGCGGAGCTCCCGTACACTGGGTCTGGCCCATGCCAGAGGTCGGTGCTCCGGCTGCCCGATTACGGACTTTTCCACCATGGTCTGTGCGCAGCGGTAGATGATATCCGCATTTTCTTTGTCCACGGCGAAAATGCCTACGTCCGGCTTCTGTTCGCCGTCGGCCAGAAGGTGATACAGCCCCAACCCCGCCGCCAGCTCGCTCTTGCCGTTCTTCTTGGGGATCTCATTGTAGAGGAAGCGCCGGTACCGCACCCAGCGTCCGTCATCGTCCCTGACCTCAATGCCGTAAAATTTCCGGATCAGGTCATGTTCCCATGGCAGCAGCTGGAAGGGTTTCCCCGCCCAGTCGTTCTGGCCAAACACCAGCATGGAGAAGAACTTCTCCACACGATCCACGGCGGCCTGATTGTAGCGGAGCTCTGCGCCGTCATCCGGCTTCGGGACCTCAATGCCGGGGGCCAGCGTTAAAAGCTCAGGCATATTGATCCATGCCTCCCATAATCAGTTCCAACATGGGATTGTTGTCCTCAGTGGCCTGCCGGTTGCTTTCCGGCACCACCATGCGGCACCGGCTGGTTACTGTCAGACCCATGTCATTGGCGCAGTTTCGGGCCTGCTTGAAATAGCGCTCTTGGATCTTGCCCCAGCCGTCGGCGGCCTCCTGCTCCCGCTGGGCCAGAGCCTTCTCCGCTTCGTCGGTGGCGATGAGCCACTGGTGCTGGGCCACCAGATAGCGGCCCAGAGTGTCGGCGTCCAGCTCCGTGTACAGGCCGGCGGCGATCAGCCGCTTGCCGATGGCCCGGAAGTCTTTTTTCAGCGTCTCCGGCAGCCACTTGGGCGGCTTGGCTGTCTTGGCGGCAGGGACCTTGACCTCACCGGCCCGCCGCTCTGCTTCTTCACTTTTGCTCAGGTGCTTTCGCCCATTGGCGATCACCACATCTGTCGGTTGTCTTTTCCCGGCCATGCCGGCCCTCCTTTCTCCGCTGGTTTTTGATAAACCGCTTCATGTCCCGTTTCAGATACAGACTGTTCGTCCGCGCTATGATCCGCTCAGCCTCCTGCACCGTCATACGGCACCGTCATGCTTTCCAAGGCTTTTTACAAGAGCCCTTTCCCGTTCGGATAGTAGCCAGATGATCTTTCCATCCGATGACATGAGGGAATTTTGCTGAGACTCAGAAATTGCAGTCAAACGTGCACTCATAACTTCCAAAGCAGCCTCTTCTGCTTCAGCCTTTTTAGATGCCGCAAACTCCGACAAAAAGAAGCCGCCGCCAAAAATGGCTTTGCCTTTTTCTTTTTGGGCATCCAGTGCTCGCGTAAAGCGCAAATCCTCATTAGAAAAGCACAATGACTGGCCATGCTTCGCAAGGTCAAAATCCTGAACGCATAAAACGTTACGGGGATAAATGTACTCAGGAAGCTCGATGCGGGACCCACCTCGGTTGCGCTTGTCAGCTTCGTCTATCAAAGAAAACAGCTCCCCGGAGATCTCCACACGATACCCCCCCAAATTTGTGACAAAGGAAGTATTGACGCGAGCGCCGTTTTCGTATGTAACTGAGGCCGCAACAGGCACATAATTTGATTTCCCCGCATTTGTGGAAAACAGCGTCAGAGTTGGTGCAAATAAGAAGTAGCGGATGCTATGCTCATCGTAGAACCTGCAAATCTGTGAAAGAATAGAAAACGGCGGGTTGTCGATTACTACGCATCCTTCCGGGTAATTCTCGTGCTCATAATCACCGCCCAGGTAAAACGGGCGAAAGATCTGAGCATCGCCCAGTTTATAATGCGATACCGCCCAATCCCTGACGGCGGCATAAACGATCTCAGGGGTAAAACAATCATCCGTTGTTTTTTTGGCCTTAAACTTCTCTGTAAAAGCTTCGTATTCCTCGGAGGTTTCACCCTCCTCGTCACCCCAGAAGTGCTTGCCTTCCGGCTCTGCTACATTTTCGGGAGCCGCTTGGGCGTAAGCGTTCGTTTCGATTTCTGCAAGACTTTCCACATCAAAACCGGCGATCCCGGTATCAAAGTCCAAAGCCTCCAGACCTTCCAACTCAATTTTCAGCAGCTCCGTGTCCCATGCTGCCGTCTCACTCGGCCGGTTATCCGCCAGAATATATGCCTTGCGCTGGGCATCTGTCAGGTTGGTCACCAGTACACAAGGCACCTCGTTCATGCCCTCTGCTCTGGCGGCCTCTACTCGGCCGTGGCCAGCGATGATGTTGTTGTCAAAATCGATGAGCACTGGCGTTACGAAGCCGAACTCCCGCAGGCTGGCCCGGATCTGGTTGATCTGCTTGGGGCTGTGCTTCTTAGCGTTGTTGGCATAAGGAATCAGATCGTCAATGGGCACCATGGTCAGCTGCTCCGCTGCGATCCGCACCATCTGGTCATCCGCCACCGAGGCCGGATTGACGCCGCCTTTTCCGGCTGTTCCGCCGGGCTTTTTTGCTTTTATCATCCTTCCGCCCTCCTGATCCAACCGCTGATCGATCTCAGCCTCCGTCAAATGTTTTTTGCCATTTGCCTGAACAAGCGCCGTCGGCTGCCGCTTACCTGCCACGCCGCGCACCTCCTTTCCATGGTCTTGGGACCGGAGCAAGGCAGCTTACCGGGGCATCCTGCGCATAACCGCAGCGGTCAGGCGCGTTCAGGCATGCCTTTTCGCATCCAGCCAGCTCCGGACAGGAGGCGCAGCAAATGCCCCGCCCCGTCCTGCAATATTCCAAGCTGCCTTTCAATGAACAAAGCATCTGCCGTTCTCCTTTCTCTCTTGTCTGCTCTCCGCCGGATGACAGCCGCAAAGGTTTCCCTGCGGAACAAACGTTCCTTGTGTTCCCCCTCGCATCCCCGTGTCCGAATCGGACACCCCCGCCCCGGATCTCCGGTGGGGAAAAAATCTCCTGCGAAGGTGGGCCTGCGGTCTCCTGCGGCTTTCCCAAAACTTTTTCACCCCGGGGGGAGGGTCCGCAAGGATCCCCGCGCGGGCCTCCGGTACGCGCCTGCGCCCAAAGCTGCCGCAGATCTGCCGGTCACCGGCGCCGCTTTTGTGCACGGGTTTGCCACAGTTCCCGCGCAGTCTTTCGGCTATGGCAGGAGTGGCACAGGCTTTCCAGATTGCTCCGGTCGCAGAAGACCGCCCAGTCTCCCTTGTGGTCCGTGATGTGGTCCACATCGGTTGCTCTGGTACGGATTCCCCTCCGTGCACATTCCCGGCAGAATGGTTCATTCAGCAGCTGTGTGGGACGGAGATCCTTGGTCCATTCGTCCGTCAGGTACATCCAGTGCCATGACTGCGCCTCCTCGCTGCGGCTGCCGGTCCGCTTGGGGCGGTGAGCCTCACAGTACCCATCACGCACCAGTACGCTGCATCCCGGGTATCGGCATGGCCGGAGCGGTTTCATTGCCATCGGGCTATCACCTCCGGGCAAATAAAAAAATGCCTGCGCCAACACGTCCGCTCAACGCAGATCATGTGGCACAGGCACTATGGCTCAGGCACTCGTCGATATTCACGATGGTCTCTTGACCGCAGAACTTGCAGTACACCGTCAGGCTGGTGGCTCTGGTTTCGGGATTTAACCGAAGGACTTTGCCTCGCCCGCATTTTGGACAGAGCAGCCAGCCGTTCTTTACTGCTAGTTTAGCAGAATTCTGTGCAGTTTTCAATACATTCCCTCCATGTTTATACCCTTGTCCGTAAATATTCATTAGGTTTCAAGAATAAGAAATCATTATCTAAAATAAAAGCGTTATTTTTCCGGGGTCAGATAACGGGCGTAGGAGAACACGCCCCACTCTCCCAGATTGGGCTGTCCCAGAATCGGCAGCCGCGTGGCTCCGGCAGGCGGCCGGATCTCTCCGGTACGGCTGAACCAAACCTCCGGAGGCGGGATCATGCGGCTCAAAGCGCGGGAGCAGCCCCACGGGTGTCGCCCGACCTCCGGAACCTCTTTGGTAAAATACACCGCCAAACCACGATAGCCCTTTTCCGCCATAACCCGCTTCCGGTCCCACGGCTCGTCATCCACCTCGCCCCAGTCCCAGAGGTAGCGAACCACCGCAGGCGGGAAATCGCTGTCTCTCAAAAACGCATGGATATGGTAGCGATGGTCCCCATGCAAACCTTCAATTCGGTAAACGTAATAGTCTGTGGGAGGCCGCCCCAGCTTCATATCCCATCTCCGCAGGCGCTTGAGGAAGGCGTCCCATACCCGCTGCACGCCGTCCAGCCTGTCCGGAAGGAACTCCGGAGCAAAGGTCAGGGTGTAGAAAACGCCCTCATAGCCGAAGAGGGCCAGCCGCAGCTCCAGCTTGTCCACGCTGGTCCGGCACATGGCGGGCCCGGCCCGCCTGCGGATCAGACCCTTGCTGTCTGTGTTGCGGCGGACAAAGCACGCCCGATCCGTGGAAAGCGCCTTGACGAAAGGTCCCGCCCGTTGGCGCACGCAGATCCACGCAGCCCCGTAATCCTGCGTCATATGCTGCCTCCTTCAGCAGACATCTTCGCCCCGCAATGGCAGTACGGGAACTGCTCCAGCACATCCCGCCCGTGGGTGAGCGATACCTTGCGCCCGCACTCCGAGCACTGGAACACATCCGAAAACCTGTCATGGCGCAGGAGATTCCAGCTGCCGCGGATGACGGGGACAACATCGGTGGTGGGCAATGAATCAACCTGCTTGTGCATTTTGCTTCTCGTAAACGTAAGAGTGCCGGTTTGCTCAATTATAGAGTGTACGCTTCTCCTCTTGATATACTCAGCCATCCTGCTCCTCCTCAATCTGCTCTTTCAGCTCATCGTACAGGTCGGAAAACCGCCTGTTCCACCGTCTTAATCCCACAAACACAAGGGCTGCCAGCACAAGCCACGCAGCGTAAGCGATGTTTTGTAAAATTTCAGCCATCCCACTCCTCCTTTCCGGCGCGGCGGTTCCATTCTTCATAAACGGCACATTCATATGGGCAATCCTCACCCCAGAAGTGTCTATCAAAAGCCAATGCAAATTCCCTACGAATGGGGCATTGTTTGCATGGGTGCGTTTTCAGTTCATCCATTATCTTCCTCGCTTCCTGCACAACTACTTTTTAAACATTTCAGCCATGCCTTTGCCATATGATTTGCTGTTACACATTCCGACCGCTCACCCAAAAACGTGATACGCTCAATGTCTTTGATAAGTTGGATGGCAGAACCCAAAAGCATATCTTTATTCAGTCCATCCATTGCCATCACCTCACAAAACTGATAAAAGGTCATAGTGTTTATAAATCCATCGAAGCGCACCGACAAGCTCATCTTTCGTGATGCTGTTGTGGGTTGGCATTTCCGCCACCTGCTCAATCGCCATAACCTTTGACTGCATGGCAATGCTTGGATCATCCATCCGAAATTTCACAATTTCGATTGCTTCTGAAAGAGATACGTTGAAACTTGGAAAACGAACAGTTTTTCTTTCAGCCATTGCCGTCACCGTCCTTCCGCTCTCCATAGGAACAGAAATCATCATCATTTGTTTCCTCAAACGATTTCATACACTTCCCATTCGGACCATCATCTTTTCCGTAGCTATCCGGGTCTGCGTCCCACCACTTGCACTCCCCGCATCGGATCACCGGCACAGCACCATTCCGCAGGGCTTCCAGTGCCGCCAGCGCCAGCTTGTGATATTCCTGTGCCTCGCCCTCTTTGAGCGAACAGACGCCGCCGAACGCCCACACCCGAGCCAGCCTGATTGCACGCTCTAAGTTCATGTTAGGCGTCCTCCTTCGGCGGCTCCGGCAGGGGCATCCAGTGGGTGACATTGGGGGTCTCCCACTCCGGCCACGCTTCCAAAACCCAACTGTCTGCGGTGTAATAGGACGCAATCTCTATCGCCCTGTCCAGTGTCAAATTCTGCTGGGGCTTACCGCTTGCAATCACAAGGACCATCTGGTCATCATCCGGAAGTCTGTCCTTGACGCTGATCCATGCCGTCTCCCGCAGTACCTTGGCCGCCACGGTGCAGGCCTCGTCAACCGCAGCCCTGCGTGTCATACAGTCCGCACTGTACGCCAGCAGAGCCTCCCGGCTGGTCTCCGGATCCAAGATCCGGGCTGCCTGTTCCTTTGTCATTGCTCCCATCATAGCTCCTTTCCGTGGCCCCGCCACTCCCATTTACTGCAGCTCTGGCAATCCCTGCAATAACAGTCTGATGCAGCGCACTCTGCGCAAGGCGTCCAATCCTCCGGGCAGTGCTCCAGCACAGCCACATGAGCGCAGTCCTCACAGCATCCGGACTCTCGCACCCGTGTGTACAGGGCCTCCAACTCCTCCGCAGCCTCCCGCAAAATGGCACAGCCATGGACACTGCAGTCATGTTCATGTCCGCACCCAAGGCAGACAAGGCTTCCAGTCTCCACCTTCATCTGCCGCAAGGCGGCGATCAAACGCTCCGGCTCCATCAAAACGGCAGCTCTCCTTCCTCTTCCTCCGGCACCTCCCGGATCTCTCCGGCTTCCGGCGGCGTGTCCGAATCGGACACCTTTCTGCTGTCTCCGAAATACACACTGTCTGCCAGCACCTCGAAGCTCCGGCGGCTGTTGCCGTCCCGATCCTTCCAGTCCCGCATCTGAAGCCGGCCCTCCACCACAGCCATGCGGCCCTTGGTGAAGTACTTACTGACGAACTCCGCAGTGCTGCGCCAAGCCACGATGTCAATAAAGTCCGTTTCTTTCTCGCCGGCTTGGTTCTTGAAATCCCGGTCCACCGCCAGCGAAAAGGAGACAACGGCAGTCCCATTCTGGGTCCGCCGCAGTTCCGGGTTCCGGGTCAACCGACCCATCAAGATGATCTTGTTCAGCATGTTCCAACCCCCAAATCCAGTCGAGGGATGCAGCCATCCCCGTTCATCCCTGTCCGGATCTCCGTCCGGATGGTGTACACCGCTTCCCCGTTGACGGTCACCGTCATTTCCGGAAAAGCCTCCGCCAGCGCCACCAGCATCCTGCCCAGCTCACAGGCCCGCAGCGGCTCCGCCTGCCCTGCCTCCGAGTAATTGCTGATATCGGAGATCACCGGCTCCGGGGCTGGAGGCGGCGCAGCCGGCTTCTTCCGGTGGGACGGATGTCCGGTAATGCGTTTCAGCCCTGCACTGCGCCGCCAGCTGGCGAACCGGCTGACGGAAATTCCAAGAAGCTCCGCGGCCTGCTGATCGCTCAGCCCTTCGGCAAACAACGCTCTGGCCCGTTCCGGGTCAAACCCGGACTTGTTCACCGTCTGTGTCGGTCCCTTCATCCAGCCGGGCGGCAGCTCTGGAAGCGCGCAGCCCAACTGGGTCAAATACTGCGCCATATCCCGAATGGATACCCCGTTCAGCTCCGCAAGGATCTTCACCTGCTCCCGCTGGTTGGCCGCCTTGCGGAAGCTGTCTATCAACTCATTGTCGCTCCAAGTCATCCAAGCACCTCCGTTTTACGCTTCTGCGGCCCGGCCGGGCACAGGCCTCGCGGACTTTTTCATAATCGCATTGCTCCCGTCTGGCTACGGAGCAGGCGGACTGCCAAGCCGCCAGCTCCGATTGATACTTCCCCCATGCCGGACAGTACGCCGCATCATGGCAGGTGGGGACACTGCGGCGCCGGCCACAATCGCGGCCGCAGGGCGGCAGCGGCTTCATGCCAGCACCCCCAGCAGCACCAGAGCAAACAGTCCCAGAAAGAAGATCCGCAGGATCAGCTTCCGGCGGGCTTTCCGTTCCATCCTTGTCATGTACCGTTTCTCCTTTCTTCCGGGGTGCGGATCAACCCACGCACCGGCTTCCCGTTCACCCGCAGCTCGCAGCCTCCGCGCCGCAGGCTCCGCTGCTCTTCCGGAGAGGGCACGCAGCCCACATACCGGCATTTCGGTCTGCCATCCTGCCAAACCACCACGTCGGCCATCATGCCGCCTCCCGATGCAGGGCGTCCAGCACCGCTGTCACAGAGTCCTGCAAATTCAGCCCTGTCACGTCTACCCGCTCCGTGGCTCCGGAATCATAGCGGATGATCGCCACTTCATCGCCGTTGTCATGCAGGTGATACTCCAGCCGTACCACACCGGGGCACATCTCCGCCACACAGCGGGAAAAGGTGCGGGATAAGAAGTTTTTCTTACATGTCATATTCATCTGGTCCATTGCCCTCTCCTTTTTGTTGTGTATTTTTGTGTATTCTCTATTGACTTTTGCGCAAAATTATGTATAACAAAGTCAGGAGGAGGATCTTATGAAATATATCTACTCTGCTGTCTTTTCCCCCAGCGAAGATGGAACCAAATACTATGCCCGTATTCCGGATCTGCCCGGATGTATCACCACCGGAAGCAGTCTGCAGGATGCCATTGACCAAATTACGGATGCTGCATCCGGCTGGCTTGTAGTTGCAGAGGATGAAGGACTTCCCATTCCCTCTGCAACCCCGCAGGGATCTCTGGAGCATACGCCGGGATGTATATTCTCTCTGGTGCAGGTTGACACGATTGCATATCGTGCGCTGACGGATACACGTGCCGTCCGGAAAAACGTGTCTCTTCCGGCGTGGATGGCCGATCTTGCAGACCGACGCGGACTCAACTGTTCTCAGGTCTTGCAGGAAAGTCTCTATGCACGGTTCAACGCCTGACGCCCTTGCCGCCCCAACCGGGGCGGTTTTTTTCATGCTTCCGCCATACTCACAAGCGGCATTCTCAGCAATTACTGTTTCTTTCCAATAATCACAAGATCCTCCACATTGCCCACACTGCATGTGTCCGTAAAGACCGGACTGCGGGGATCCAGAACACCCGTTATAATCAGAGAGCGGTACCCTCGGGCCAGCTCAGGCATAGACCGCATCAGCTTTCCGTGAATCAGCTGGACCAGCCGCAGGGACTCCGCTGCCAACTCCATGCAGTCTCCGTTTCCTTCCAGATGTTCCAAATCCTTGGTATGCATATATTTAATCATGGTTCGCTCCTTTCTCCTGCAGCGGCATCCACCAGTAACCGTCATAGGTTCCATTGGCCGGCTCGTCCAGTTCTGTCCCGTACTCAGCCTCTTCAAAGGGGTATCGGTTATCCGGAGAGCCAACGCACCACGCCGCCACATAGGTCTGCTCCCCCAAGCTGTTTTCTGCTGTCAAAAGCACCAGCTGCCGCTCTGCGGGCCAGTGCTCCCGATCCAGCGGCTTCCAGTCCGGTCCGGACTTGGGTGCGGGATCATCGGCCCTCGGATTTTTTGAGATCTTTTCCGGAGACGGATCATCCCCCGAAGACTGGACCGGTTTGCAGCAGGACTGGGGGCAGGTGTCCCGCTTGAGGCAGGACCGGCAGCAACCGGCACAGTCCCACCAGCAGCCGCCTCGGAAGTGGGCGCGGTACATGGTTTCCGCGTTGGGGCACAAGCCGCCATGGTCCGGGCAGTCATGCAGGCAGCCAATCCATATGGTGCGGAACATCCGCACCCCATGGATGGTGTAGCACCGCCCCTTGTCGATCATCCAGTCCAGAAGGCGGTACTGCGCCTCCTGATCCATGCGGGCGATCTCCAGAGCCGCGGCCTCCGGAATGTCTCCCTGCTCCCAGTGCCGCAGGATTCCGGGAACCTTGATGCCGTTTTTGATGGCGCTCAGGTTTGCCAGCTTCGTCGCACTGACCTGCAGGGCCTCCGCTACCCGATCCCGGATGCGGCCCGGAAGCTCTTCCCCGTTCTTTTTCCGCTGGATGTACAGATCCGTCAGTTTCTCGGCCTCTTGGGACAGCAGCGCCGGGGATTTCACCCGCTGCCGGTTCGCCTCGATGACCGCTGACGCCTCCTGTTCCCGGCTCATGGGCGGCAGGATCCGGCACAGGACTGATGCCCACCGCGTGTCTTCCGGAGCCTGACTGTGCAGCAGCCGCACCGCCTCCATACGGCTGTGCCCGGAGATCAGGCGGTATTGTTCGCCGTCCCGCACAACCGTGGGCGGCTCCAAAAGGCCGTTGGCCTGAATGGATTCCATCAAATGCCCCAGCGCCTCATTGGTGGGTCTGGGGTAAAAGTTCAAGGGATTATCGGTGATCCGCTCCACCGCGATCCACTGCGTGTCCGAATCGGACACCGGCTCCAGCGTTCCCATGAACTTTTCCACGCTGAACTGCTTACCTGCCACGGATCACACCTCCCATCATCAGCAGCTCCCGGACCCAGATCCGGTAATCTCTGGCGGCCGCACTTCCGGGGCTGTACTCCGCCAGCGGGCTGAGGCTCATGGTGCTCTCCGGCACCTTGTCCGTCCTGCGGATTTTTGCATCAAAAACCGGGACGCCCAGATTTCGCAGCATCTCTTCTCCCGCTGTGACCACATCCGCACGGCGGGTCTGCGTCAGAAGCGCCGTGGCCCGCAGGCCGGGGCGGGTTCGCTGGATCGTCCGCAGCTGCTTCCAAACCGCCATCACGCCGGCAATGGAAAAGGCATCTGCCGTCACCGGGATCACCACCTCGTCGGCTGCCAGCAGCGCCGCCACGCTGGCGACCGTGTAGCCGGGCGGGCAATCGAAAAGCAGGAAATCCGCTTCATCATCCTCTCTTGCCGATTCTGCGAAATGCCGCAGATTCTCCGGTGCACTGACGCCGTCCTTGATGGCATCCACGTCCAGATCGTAAAGGCCGGAGCTGCTGGGCAGCAGCGCAAGGCCCTCCCGAACCGGAAGCAGGTTATCGCTCCAGATAGGCTCGCAGTCTCCGGTCAGGATGTCTGCCGTGGTAACAGCCTCGCCCGGATCTGCATCCATACAGGGGGCAAAAAACCGGGTCAGGTTTGCTTGTCCGTCGCAGTCCACCAGAACCACCCGTTTCCCGTGATCCCGGACCAGAATGTCTGCCAGATTGATGGCGGTAACGGTCTTGCCGACGCCGCCCTTGTTGTTCATGATTGCAATCGCGCGCATCGTATCATCCTCTCGTTTCGTTCCGCATGGGGAAGCATTCGCAGAAGCTCCGGCCGCTGGCGGCAGTAAACCGCACCCGGTAAAACCGGCCCTCCGGGTGGATGAACACCACCCGACAGGGCTGCGGCCCTGCGTCCTCAAGACCGCAGGTGCCCCAGATGGTGGGCGTCTCCATGCGCTTGTCTCCAATGTTCATGTCAATTTCTCCTAAAACGGCAGATTGCCGGCTTCAGATGGCGGCAATTCCACGATCCCGCCAAGGGTCTGCTGCCCCGGAGTTTCCGCCCGTCTTTTCGCTTTGGCCTGCTTCCCGGCATTGACCATGCTGCGCATGACACGATTTCCCGCTTCATCCACAGCTATGGAGAAGGTCTGCTTTTCGCCATCAAAATACAGCGGCCAGCGGCCTCGCTTGTACTCTTTGTTTTTGGCGATTTTCAAAATGCGGTTCTTCTCCTGATCCAGATCCTCGTCCTTGGGGTGCGGCCGGAACAGCAGAAAAATCATATCCGCATCCTGTTCAAACTGACCGGACTCTTTCAGGTCGTGCATATCCGGCTCCCGCCAGCCGCCAGACCGTTCCTGACGGGTCAACTGCGCCAGCTCTACCACCAGTGTTCCGCTCTTCTGGGCAAAGGTGTGCAGCGCCATGGAGACCGCCGCCATCTGCTCTTGCCGGTTGGCTCTCCGCTCCAGCTCCGGCTGCACCAGTTGAACATAGTCGATGAAGATCACCTGAAATCCGTAAGCCTGACTGACTGCCTGAATCTCTGTGGCGGTCATACCGGAAGCCTGCAGCACCGTGAAGTCCCTCTGTGCCATGTCCGCGGATTTGGCCGCCAGCGCCGCCCAGTCTTCTTCGGAAAGGCCCCGCAGCTTGATGTCTCGGGCATTGATCTGCGCCACGTGTGCGATCATCCGGTCCCGCACCTTCCGCTTTCCGGTCTCCAGTGAGAAAAAGCCGACCTTGTACTTTCCGGCCATGTGATATGCCATCATCAGGGCCAGCGCGGTCTTACCGTCCGAGGGGTATCCACCAATCATCACCACATCTCCCCGTTCGATGAACGTGCCTTCATCCACCTCCCGGATCCCGCAGGTGACGTATTCCGGTGCCGGAGCATCCGGATCCTGTGCCTTGAAAAAGTCGTCCAGCATCTCCCGCATGGTCCACGTGTCCACATGGCGGCCATCGGCCAGCAGCTGCCCCAGATCCGCGCAGGGCTGCCGGCAGTCCTCCAGCGTGACTGCAGCTTCCAGCTTCACTGCCAGATCCTTCACCCGCTGCAGCGTTGCCTGCTGGTGCATGATGGCGGCATACTCCCGCCAGTTGGCGCTGGTGGGGGTAATGGCCATCAGATCTATCATGTACCCGTTGTAATCCGCTCCAACCCGGTCCCGAATCGTGATGGCATCCACCGGCTCTCCGGCCCGGAACAGCGTCCGGGCCGTCTGGAAGATCAAACGGTTTGCAGGATTCAGAAAATCCTTGGCATCTACGGCGGAAAGCACATCCCGCACAATCGTCGGCTCGATCAGCATGGAGCCGATCACAGCCCGCTCCGCGTCCAGCTGGTGGTCCAGCTTGTCCTCATGACTCATTCCCATCCGTAGCCGCCTCCCGTCCGGGCCTCCTGCGCTGCCGGCTCCGGCAGCCCCTCCGCGTCTTCCCACCGGGCATTGTTCAGGTACGTGGACGCGTAAGGCCGGCCCTTGCCGGAAGCCCACAACTCGGAGGCTACCTGCTTTTGCAGTGCCCGCCCGATTCTGGCAATCAATGCCTCGTCCGGCTGCAGCTTGTCCCATGCCCGGATTGCTGCCTGCCGGTCTGCCGGACAGACGTTGACCCGGTACCACGCCCAGAAGGATTCAAAACGCTCCGGCAGCCAGTCTGCCATGGTCTTGGGCTTCCTTGCGCGGCGTCCCCCTTTTGGGGGGACTATAAGGGGGTTACTTAAGTGTTTATTTACTTGTGTCGGATTTACCGTCAACGGTTTCACCGTATACGGTGAAACCGTTGACGGTTTTTCAGTACACGGTGGAGCCTCGGCTTGCAAAACGTATGTATTGCAGGAGAATTTCCCGTCCTCCTGATGTCTCTGCTCCTTGAGCAGATACCCCGCATCCTCCAGCTCCTTGAGGCATGCCCTGATAGCGTCCCGGCCGATGCGGCAGCGGGCCGCCAGCCCGCTGATGCTGTACTCCCAGTCCTCGGGGAATGACTGCATCACCACAAACAAACCCAGCGTCTTGAGTGAGATACGTTCGTCCCGCAAGACGGAATTGGACACGATGGTAAACGGGCGTGTATGCTTGACCCGGATCTTGCTCTCCGGCATCCTGTCACCCTCTCTCGATCACATCGATCAGCCGGAAAAGCTGGTGCACGCACGTGCCGATCCCGACCGTCAGAAAAAACAACGTCCAACCGTTCACAGGGAAGCGCCTCCTTCCCCGGCAATTTTTACACTTGCTTTTTCTCTGCGATGTGATATAATATTCATGCAATCGCTCGCAGAGAAATTTGCCGAGCCTGAACGCTTCGAGGTGCCAGCCTCGGGGCGTTCTTTTTTTGCGCCTGCAGGGGCGTAGATCACCTGACAGATGGCCGCCATAGTCTCTCGCAGGTCGATCACGATGCCGTCAAACACCGGCCGCTCCAGATCGTCAATCCGCCCGTCCTCCGCAATGCGCAGCAGTTCATCCAGCCGGCCCATGGCGTCATGAAGGCGGTTGCGCAGGGCAAGGCTTGCCTGCGGCAGCGGCCGGATCTCAGCGGCCGGTAGAACGCCCAGTGCATCGGTCTGCTGCCGGTGTGCCAGAGCCAGCCACGGACAGCCGTACAGCTCCATCATCCCCAGCACCACCCTGTCCGGCGGCACGCGCTTTCCAAGCTCATACTGCTTCATGCTCTCCGGTGAGATCCCAAGCCGCTCAGCAGCCTGTTCCTGTGTCAAACCGGCACTTTTCCGCGCCGTTTGGTAACAATTCGGGTACTTGTTCGACATGGTAAAATCCTCCTTTTTGTGTTATGCTCAGCTTGTCCACCGGGGCCTGCTCACGCAAGCCCGGCCTGCTGCTTCCGCAGCGCCGATTGTACCGCGATCTCCACGATCTGCCGGTCAACTCGGGCCTTGTCCTCCGGGGTGAAGTGTTTGCAGCAGGTATCCATGATGTAGCAGACCACCCCATTGGACTCCACGATCATTTTGCAGTCGTCCATGTTGGGTTGGAAGGGGAACGATGTATTTCGGGGTCTGGCCATATCATCACCTCCGCTTGAACTTACGCCCGTTCAGGCCTGTCCTATGACTTACGCTTGCCCGCCCTGTCCTGCGGTCCGATCCCGTCCCAGCAGCTCGTCTACGCTGCAATCCAAAATCACCGCCAGCTTCAACAGGTTCTCCGCGGTGGGATAGGACTGATCGTTTTCCCACGCGCTGACGCTGGCAGCCTTGACGCCCATCCGGGCGGCCAGCTCGTACTGCAGCATGCCTCTGGACTCCCGTATCTTTTTGATCTCCATAACGTTCTCCTTTCCGCCCGCCCTTGCAAGCTGGTATTTTTTGTGATAAGATAGGTTCAAACTAATACCGCGCTCTTTTTTTAACTCGCTTGTTAGGCGTGGGCTGTTTAGCTTGTGGCTTTACTATAATCTGAAATATTCATATTGTCAATGCAGTTTATATGATTTTTTCAGATTTATCTATTTTGTCCAAATTTACAACATGAATTTTTCATATTTTATTGTGAAGTAGGTGCTCAAATGGATTCCTGTGTAGAAAGAATTTTGGAGGCTATTTCCTCGTTAGGCATTGATCAAAAATCTTTTGCACAAATGATCGGCGTTCGACCGCAGGCTATAACAGACTGGAAAAACGGGAAAACCGTTTCTTACAAGCGGCACATCGAAAAGATCGCCGAGGCCCTTGGGACAACCACGGAATACCTGCTGACCGGCGAGGGACCCAAAAAGAAACCCGCCCCCGCCGTGTCCGATTCGGACACCATCAGCGAGGACGAGATCAAAGCCGCCTTCTGGGGCGGGGACAAGGACCTGAGTCAAGAAGATCTGGATGCCATGTGGAAGGACGTCAAGCGGTTTGCCGCCTTTGTGGCCCAGCAGAAAAAGCAGGAGAAGCAGCATGACTGATGTTCTGACGCTGTATCGTGAAGCAGAGCAGTCCGGTATCCCCATCTATTGGTTTGAGATGGAGGCTGCGGAATCGCTTTCCATCATGGACGGTGACGGCCGCTGCGCCATTGCGCTGGATCCGTGGTACCTGCGAACACTGGCTGAGGAAAAAAGCAAAGTCGCCCATGAACTGGGACACTGCAAGACCGGATCGTTTTACAACGAGAATGCCGTGCTGGATGTGCGGCAGAAACACGAAAACCGTGCAGATAAGTGGGCCATCCGCCGGATGATCCCCCGTGAGGAGCTGGAGCAGGCCGTGGAGTCCGGCTGTGTCTCCTTCTGGGAGCTGGCCGACCGCTTTGACGTTACGGAGGATCTGATGCGCAAGGCCGTCTGCCTGTACCAACACGGCAACCTTGCCGCGGAGTGTTATTGGTAACCCAACCGCCGGAGTGCGGAATAAAATAAAAACCGTGTCCGAATCGGACACGGAGGGGAGAGGGAAAGCATATGAAAAACTTCAAAGGCTTTTTTGCAGGTATGGTCACTATGCTGTTGGTCTGTGCTATGGTAGGCTCTGCATCTGCAGCCGTTGGCAAGGTCACCAAAGAATTGGAGTATCGCGATATCAGCGTATCGCTTGACGGTAAAAAGCTGGATTTGAAGGACGCCAAAGGCAATGCGGTGGAACCGTTTATGTTTGAGGGAACCAACTATCTTCCGGTCCGTGCTCTGGCTGAAAGTCTGGGGCTGAATGTGGCATGGGACGGTAAAACGGCGACTGTGGTGTTGACAACGCCCGAAGAAGCGCAAGCAACCTATATTACCAGAACTGGATCGAAGTATCATTATGATCCTACCTGCAATGGCGGCACTTACTGGGAAGTCCCCTTCTCCACTGCAGTCGGGATGGGGCTGGAGCCGTGCGATAAATGTGTGAAGTAAGCAGGTGAGCCATGGGATTCCGTTTTCGAAAGAGCTTAAAATTCGGTCCATTCAGGATCAATCTTAGTAAGTCTGGCGTGGGGTACAGTATTGGCGGCAAGGGATTCCGCGTAACAAAAAGTGCCACTGGGAAAACTTATGCAACGGCCTCAATCCCCGGAACCGGAATCTCTGTTCAGCAGCAGCTCTCTGGCAGTCACGGTCAAAAGCCGGAGCTGTTTACATCGGAAGCTCCCGACTTCGCTGTAGATAAATCGCCGATTGCTACTGAGCGCGTCTCTCCATATGAGCACTTGAAGTTCTACTTGCAAGATACGCAGCTTATCAACGATGGAAAAGTAAAGCGGCAGGATGTGTTGTATAGATACAAAATGCGGAAGCCGCCATTTGATCAAAAAAGAGCGGATATATCCGTGATATCTGATACGGATGCCCCTGAGATAATAGAAATTGCAATCAATGGGGATGTTATTGGAAAAGTGCCTCCCGAGCAGGTTGAGTATATCAACAATAACTGGGATCGCATTGACTGTGTATCTGCACTGGACGTTGCAGGCCGGCGAGGTACATATGACGCCATTGTGCATCTTCGTTTCTTCAAGCCCGGTATGAGACCATCTGAGCAGTGAGGCACCCGAATGGTACTCCTGCTGACCGGCGAGGACTCAAAAAACCGCCCCAGAGCTCGGCTCTGGGGCGCTCTGCTAGGAGCAACCTATGGAAAAAAATGACGAATATTTGATGTACCTCCGCAAGTCCCGGAAGGATCGGGATCTGGAACTGCAGACCGGGAACTATGACACTCTCCAGCGGCATCGGGCTGAGCTGATGGCCCTAGCCCAAAAACGCGGGTATCTGGTCACCCACATCTATGAGGAGGTTGTCTCTGGAGATACCATCGCAGAGCGGCCCGAAATGCAGAAGCTGCTGGCCGCTGTGGAAACCGGAAAGTATGCTGGCGTGCTGGTGATCGAGGTCCCCCGATTGGCCCGCGGCAACACCCGCGATCAGGGAACAGTGGCAGAGACCTTCCAGTATTCCGGCACGAAGATCATCACTCCGGAAAAGACCTATGATCCAGAAGACGAAGCCGACGAAGAGTATTTTGAGTTCGGCCTGTTTATGTCACGTCGAGAGTATAAAACGATCAACCGGCGGCTCCAGCGAGGACGCATGGCGTCCCTGCGGGAAGGGAAGTATATCGCCGGAACTGCCCCCTATGGGTACCGGCGGGTCCGGATCCCCCATCAAAAAGGCTATACTCTGGAGCCGGTGCCGGATCAGGCTGAGATCGTGCAGGAGATCTTCCGGCTTTATACTGTGGGCGAACCAAAGGCCGACGGATCTGTGGTCCCTGTCGGCAGCTATGCCATTGCCAACACCCTGAACGCCCGGGGAGTCCCCGCTCCCGGCGGAGCAAAGTGGACAGCCACTGCTGTCAGAGATGTGCTGAAGAATCCCACCTACGCCGGATTTCTCCGCTGGGCCTATCGGCCAAATCACAAACAGATGGTAGGGGGTGTCATCGTGACCTCCACCCCCATCAATAAGGACGCTCTCCTGCAAAAAGGGCTTCATCCCCCGTTGATCTCCGAGGATACATGGCAGGCTGCCTGTGACGCTATGTCCAGCCGCAGCCATGCCCCGGTTCCCAGCAAACGCAGGATCTCCAATCCGCTGGCCGGTATTCTCTACTGCTCCGTCTGCGGGCGGTCTATGGTTCAACTGCCTCAGGGGAGCCATGGTGCCCCCATGGTTATGTGTCCCACAGCCAAGTGCCCTACTGTCGGCAGCCGCCGAGATGTGGCTGAGGCGGCACTGCTGGAAGCGCTGGAGGCATGGCTTAAAAACTACCGGATTTCCGCCCATGCTCAGACTTCCACCGGGAACGATCTGGAGTCTGTTGACACCATCAAAAAGGCCCTTGCGCAAGCGCGCAAGAGCCTTTCCGGACTCGAACAGCAGAAGAGCCGCCTATATGATCTTGTGGAGCAGGGCGTCTATACCCACGACGTATTTCTGGAACGATCCCGTGTACTGGCCGGCAGGATCAGCGATGCGGAAAAGCAGATTTCCGCCCTGCAGGATCATCTCTCCGCGCTGAAACAAGCGGAGTTGGCCCGCACCAGCATTGTGCCGCGCATCCAGAACGTGCTGAATGTCTATCATACATTGGAAACACCAGAGGAGAAAAACCGTCTCCTGAAAACGGCTTTAGACCATGTGGTCTATGTAAAAACCGTTGGTGGAAGATATCAGGAAAGTGATATGCAGCTCTATGTTTTCCCCAAGATCCCCGCGCAGCAGGATCACCTATAACAACATGGGGGCTATACCTACGGGCCGCCGATGGCAGTGGCGCCTCTGCCCAATGTACGGACGGTGCTGGATTACGCAGTCACCGTCATCCCTCCGGAAAAGATCCTGCTGGGGGTCCCCAATTACGGCTACGACTGGACCCTTCCGGTCATTCCGGATGTCACAGCAGCCCAGTCCATCTCCAACCAGCGGGCCATCGAGCTGGCGATCCGCTACCGCGTCGCCATTCAGTTCGACACAACCGCGCAAGCCCCCTTTTTCCACTATCGGGACGAGACAGGTTCCGTCCACGAGGTCTGGTTTGAAGACGCCCGCAGCATGGATGCCAAGCTCCGTCTCATTGCCGGATATGGTCTTGCCGGAGCGGGCTTCTGGAACCTCATGCGGCCATTTTCCCAAACATGGCAGGTGCTCAACGCCCTGTATCATGTTCTTTGAACGACAAAAGAGGACGGCTTTGCCGTCCTCTTTTGTCGTTTATCTTGATCTTTTTGTGGAATATCATAGCATTATAATCCATTTACGATCCGCAAAGGCCGCTGCCCCTCCTGCAGCCGCCCCAGATTGTCAAACAGCATCCCATAGAGCCGGCGGAAAGCGGACAGGCTGATGCCTCCCTGATGGGGACAGAGGATGACCCTGTCCGGATAGTCCCGGGCAAGGCACACCAGCGGGTGGTCTGCCGGCACCGGCTCCGGCTCATAGGCATCCAGCCCCACGCCCGCCAGATGGCCGCTGCGGACGGCGGCGCACAGCGCCTCATCATCGATGACCGCCCCACGGGCTGTATTCACCAAATAGGCCCCCGGCTTCATGGCTGCCAAAAATGCGCGGTCCACCAGATGGAAGCTGTCCGCCGCAGCAGGCAGATGCAGGCTCACGATGTCGCATCGGGCAGCCAGCTGGGGCAGGGGCAGCCAGACAGCCCCCAGTTCTGCCTCCAGCGCAGGGTCCCTGCGGGTACGGGCGGTATAAAAAATCTCTGCGCCGCTCACCTTCAGCCGTTTTGCGGTGGCCTGTCCGATGGCGCCGAAGCCCACCAGCCCTACCGATACAGCCCCAAGATCCTGAGGCACATCCTCCTCCAGACACCGCACAGCCTCTCCCTGCCGTCCCTCCAGCATCATCCGCTGGCCCCACAGCGCCCTGTGCAGCAACATGGTCATCAGCATTACCGCATGCTCTGCCACTGGCTCTGCGTTACATCCGGCATTGTTGCACACATAGATTCCCCGCTGCCGCGCCGCCTCCAAATCAATGCGGTCAAACCCCACGCCCTCGCTGTGGATCAGCTTCAATCGGGGCATCTGCTCAATCAGCTCCGCACGGACAGGCGTTACAGGCGTCACCACCAGTGCCTCCGCGTCCCGCCCTGCCGCCAGCCATGTTTCCTCAGAGGCCTCCCGGTCGCAAAATACCAGCCGGCAGGCTCTGTAAGCAGCGGAATCCGCAGGGGCGAACCGCTGATAGCGGCTCCGGGCACTCAGTACCAAAACCTTCATGGCTGCGCCTCCTTTAAATCCGCGTCAGGCCGGTGTGCGCCAGTGCTTGAAACAGGCAGGCACTCACCAGTCCGGTCAAAGCTCCGGTCAGCAGGGATACTCCCAGCAAAACCGGCAGATAGTAACAGGGTGCAGTGTTCCCCAGCGCCAGCACCGCCGCCGCCACCTGCCCGCACTGATGGGCTGCCGCGCCGCCGATGGATACCCCGTATACGGAAAACCGCCTGCTGCGGGAAAGCAGGATCATGGTCCCCATGGCGGTCACACCCCCCAGCAGAGAAAACAGCAGCGCGTTCAGATTTCCAGCAAACACCGCGCCCAGCACGCACCGCGCCAGCAGGATCAGCATCGCCTGCCCCGGTCCCAGTGCATACAGGGCAAACACCGTCACGATGTTGGCAAGCCCCAGTTTGATGCCGGGAATGGGAATCGCCGCCGACAGGGGAAAGAAATTTTCCAGATAGCTCAATGCCAGAGCCATGGCGGTCAGCATGGCGCAGAGGGTCAGCTGTCTCGTTGTCAGTTTCATCGCCGCCCTCCTATCCGATCACAAGATCCGGTCCGTCCGCCGGCGCTCCGCCCTCCAGCCGGACGGTCACCCGCGCAGGCAGGCATACAATGCTTTGTCCGCTCCCGTGAATGGCGCCAGTGTGGACGCAGTCCTGTGTGGGGCAATCTGACTCCGTCACCCGAACCTCCTCTTCTGAAAGCAGCACATGAAGGGTATAGCCCCGGCTTTCCACCGTGATGGTGGTGGGGGAAAGCGCCGTCAGGTCGATCCGCTCCCGCTCCTCTCCATCCGCAGAGATCACTGCCGTCACCGCTCCGGTCTCTGCCGGCGCCCGCCACAGCAGCAGGGCCGAGGCCGCTGCCAGCGCCAGCACTGCCAGCACCGCCAGCGCGTCCCACCTGACCGGCCGCAGCTCAGGATACGATCTCATAGCGATACCCGCTTTCCTCAATTTCCTCAAACAGCTCCGCCAGCCCCTTTGTGACGACCACCCGTCCATCCTCGGTCACCAGCACCAGCTCCACTTCAAGACCGCTGGTACGCCAGAAGTCCAGCGCCTTTTCCTCGCCCATGACAAACAGGGCGGTGGAAAGCGCGTCGCACATGGTCCCGTTGCCCGGCAGTCCCGCCGCATCGTCTCTCCGGCAGTCTGCCACCACCGTCACGGATGTCAGACCGCTCTGGGCAGGGTATCCCGTAGCGGGATCAATGATGTGGTGATAACTCTGCCCCTCCGACTCAAAATGCCGCTGATATCCGCCGGAGGTGACGGCAAACGCATTCTCCAGATGCAGCAGGCAGGCCAGTGCGCTGCTGTCCTCCGGACTGCGGGGATCCTGTACCCCCACCCGCCATGGAGTGCCGTCCGGACGGGTGCCCCATGCCAGCACATTGCCGCCCAGCGCTGCCGTGGCCCGCGGGATCTCATATCTGCGGAAGATCTCCGCCATGCGGTCAGAAGCGTATCCCTTGCCGATGCCGCCCAGATCCATCTGCGTCTCCGGATCCATCCATGCGGTGCCGCCATCCAGATGGACGTGCTCCATCCCCACCGTTTCCAGCAAAGACGCCACTTCTTCCGGATCGGGGACGCGGTTGTGTCCCGTGGTAAATCCCCATGCCAGCACCACCGGAGCAATGGTGGGATCAAAGGCTCCGCCGGTCTTGCGGCTGTAAGTTCCGGCGGCATCCAGCAGGGCAGTCAGCTCCTCTCCCACCACCGTCTGCCGGCCCCCGGCGCGGTTCAGCGCCGTGACGGGGCTGTCCTCTGACGTGCGGGAAAGCAGCGCCTCCAGCCGCATCAGTTCTTCTTCTGCCGCCTGCACTGCGGCGCTGCTTTCCGTTCCGTAAACCGTAAGCGCCATGGCAGTATCCATGGCAAAAATCTGGCGGCTGGACGGTTCCTCCGCCTGTCCGCCGCAAGCGGACAGCATTCCGGCAAGGCACACCGCCGCCAGCAGCGCCGCCGCCCGTTTTTTTGAAACTTTCATGCCCATGCTCCTTTGTATGATGCCACAGTATACCACGATTTTTCCCACTTCTCAACCATCCGCCCCCCTTCCGGCGCAAAAAAGATCCGATTCCTCCGGTTGTCCCCTTGCAAACAGCATTTGAATCTGCTATACTATTTGAGCGTGTCGGCGAGTCTCTGCTGCCCGCCTTTCTATTACAAACAAACCCTGGAGGTCTTTTTATATGGCGAAACATCCAAATAGCAAGCCCAAGCAGGCAAAACAGGACGGAGCCATGAACAGCGCCCTGAAGTTCTTTCTGGCCGGCTGTGTGGCGGAGTTGTATCTTTTGATTGTCCGTCGTTTTTATGTGAACGGCACATTGGAGCAAGTGGTCGCATGGGATTCCTATCTGGTGGTTCTGGGCGGCATCGGCGCGGCTGTGCTGGTCGTCGGCGCACTTCTGGCATTTTTGTGGAAAGCCCAAAAAAATAAACGGACCGTGGGGCTGGCAATTGCCGGTGCCGGTCTTTTTCTGGCAGGCTCCAGCTTTTTGATCCACTGGAATATGTCTGTCCTGACACTTTTGAGCGCAGCGGTTCCTGTCGCCATGGTCCTGAGCATCCTGTGGGGGCTTTATGACCGGGAATGTGCCCTGTCTCTCACAGTGCTGGGTGTTTCTTTGGTTGCCCTGTGGATCTGCCGCAAGCAGCTTTCCAGTATGTATCTGGGCACTTATGTAAAGGTGTTCGCCCTGCTCTATATTCTGGCACTGGCAGCAGTGGCTCTGCTGGTGAAAAAGGACAAGCTGCAGGCGCTTCTGCCCGCCGGGGCAGATCCCCTTCCGGTTTATGCGGCCTGCGGACTTTCCGCTGTGGCTATGGTGGGTGCTTTGTTCAGCGCATCCGTTGCCTACTATGCCATGTGGGCGCTGGCCATCGTGGCCTTTGGTCTTGCAGTGTATTACACTGTCAAGCAGCTGTAACTGAATCCGTAAGAATCAGGAACGGCGTCCGGATGATTGCTCATCCGGACGCCGTTCCTCTCTGATAAATTCCCGCAAAGTTCTTGGAAACGCAGGGACATTGAGCCGGCAAACGACCAATCCGCTCATTTGTCCGACCGCTTGTTTGCCGGCAGCAGCAGCGACACACCAGATAGAAGCAGATAGACCCCAAAGGGCTTCCTTAGTACATCCACCGGCAGCGCCGTGGCAGCCCATGCCCCTGCGGCGGCAAGCATCACCGCCCATGGCACGGATTTTCGAAGAGTCGGAGCGTCCAGATAACCGCTCCGCCAGTGGCACAGCAGGGCGCCGAGGGCCGTCGGCAGAAAAAACAGCAGGTTGACGCCTTGGGCCGTTCGCTGATCCACTCCCAGCAAAAGGGTCATAATCAGCAGCAAAAGCGTTCCCCCGCCCACGCCCCATGCGGACAAGATCCCTGCCCCCAGTCCGCACAGCAGGGGGATCAGCCAGTCTGTCACAGCAGATACTTCACCCCCCCATAAAAGAGGAACGCGGCAAACAGCCACTTGAGGATTTTCACGGGGACTTTTCCATACAGCTTCCCTCCCAGAAAGCCGCCTGCCAGCCCTCCGATCAGATACGGAAGCGCCGTTTGGAAAGACACCCCGCCCCGCCAAAGATAGACACCGGCGGATACCAGACACACGGGAAAAATGACTCCCACACAGGTGGCGTACAGCTTTCGCCCCGAAAGTGTCCCCCAGCGGGAGAGAATCGGCAAAAACACCATACCTCCTCCCCCGCCAAACAGCCCGTTGGCAAGTCCCGCCGCACCGCCGGCGATCCGTGCCGGCCAGTCTGCCCGCAAAGTCCCCACCCCCTCAAAAATATGTAGGGGACGGGAGGAAGCGCGCCGCTCCCTCCCGCAGTCCTTTACTTGAGCCGGAAGCTCTCGCAGTCGGTGCACTTGATCTCGGTGGGATTTGCCTCGTGGGTACCCACAGTAATGGCGTCCAGACCGCAGTAATTGGAGTCCTGACAGTGGTGCGCGCAATTGTTGACGGTGCACTTGATGCTCTGGTTGGGGGTGCAGGCACAGCCGCCGTTGGTGCAATCCTTCATGATCTGATCCTCCTGCGTGAAAGAATATTGGCGTTTCGCCGCAGCTAGTGTGCACCGTCAAAAGAAAAGTATGTATGCAAACCGCAAAGCGGCATGAAAAAACCGCGCAGAGGCTTTTTTTCAGCTTCTGCACGGTTTTTTTATTATTTTTTGCGGACGATGCGCGCCTTCCCGCCTCAAATCCCCAGCAGCAGCGTGGCAAACTGGAAGTAGATCAGCAGGGAGATGGAGTCCACAATGGTGGAAATAAAGGGGGACGCCATGACCGCCGGATCAAAGCCCAGCTTTTCTGCCAGAATCGGCAGAGAGCAGCCCACCAGCTTGGCGCAGGCCACGGTGCATATCAGCGTAGCACACACCACCAGCGCCACCGGTACTGTTACATCCGGATTGTGCAGCAGCCAGCGGTCCACCACCAGCATTTTCACAAAGTTGGCCGCCGCCAGACACACTCCGCAGCACAGGGACACCCGGAATTCCTTCCACAACACCTGCCAGCAGTCGCTGAAGCGCACCTCTCCCAGAGACAACGCGCGGATCACAGCTGTTGAAGCCTGCGTGCCGCTGTTGCCGCCGGTACCGGAAAGCATAGGTACGAAGGAGGTCAGAATGGCACAGCTCATCAGCGCGCTTTCAAAGTGCGTCAGGATAATGCCTGTGAAGGTAGCCGACAGCATCAAAATCAGCAGCCATGGTGTCCGGGCCTTCCATGTCTCAAACACGCCGGTTTTCAAATAGGGCTTGTCGGAGGGCAGCATGGCAGCCATCAGCTCGATGTCCTCCGTGGTCTCCTCTTCAATGACGTCCATGGCGTCATCCACGGTGACAATGCCCACCAAACGGTTTTCCGTATCCACCACCGGCAATGCCAGAAAGTCATATTTGCTCAGAGCCTGTGCGGTGGTCTCCTGATCGTCCAGTGTTCGAACGGAAATAAAGTTCCGCTCCATAATATCACCGATGACATCGTCCTCCTCTGCCAGCAGCAGCGTCCGGATGGACAGCAGTCCGATCAGGTGACGGCGGTCGTCAATGACATAGCAGACGTTGATGGTCTCCTTATCCGGCGCAGTGCGCCGGATCCGCTTGAGGGCGTCCTCCACCGTCATATGCTCTTTCAGATCCACGAATTCCGTGGTCATGATGCTGCCGGCAGAGTCTTCCGGATATTTCAAGATCTCGTTGATGCTTTTTCTGGTTTCCGGATCGGAGTGCCGCAAAATGCGCTTGACCACATTGGCCGGCATTTCCTCCACGATATCCACCGTATCGTCCAGATACAGCTCCTCCAGCACTTCCTTCAGCTCCGCATTGGAAAATCCCTGAATCAGCAGCTCCTGCTCATGGGAGTCCAGCTCGACAAAGACCTCCGCCGCCAATTCCTTTGGCAGCAGCCGGAACATCAGAGGCACCCGTTCGTCCAAATCATCGCAGACGGCTGCGATGTCGGCCGCCTCCAGTGTCAAAAGAAGGTCCCGCAGCTGCGGGTATTGTTTTCGCTCAAAATATCCCTCGATTTTTTGGGCAAGTTCCTGTCGTTCTTCTTCCAGCTCCAGCACAGCCTGTAGACCTCCTTCCCACGGCACTTTCTGTTCATTTCACCAATCATTTATGTTTATATTATGTCAAAATCCCACCGGTGTCAACCCGCCGCCCCTGCCGGAGAGAAAAAAGCCGTGAAAAGCCTTTCCCGCTTTCCACAGCTTTTCCACATTCCCTCTGTTTCAGTCGTCTGCCGCTTTTCTAGGCGCTTTTTTCAGGGCACGCAGTAATGCCAGATTCAGTGCCAGCGCTGCCAGCGCAAAGGCGGCGGCGGGGTAACCCAGCAGCCGCAGTCCCACAGTCTCCTGCAGGCCGCTGCTGGCAAAGGATCCCAGCGCGATGCCAAGGTTTCCCGCCACCGACAGCGTGGAGGCACACAGGCTCACCGCGTGAGGATGCTCTGCCTTCGCCAGCGCGGAAGCATGGTACTGCACCGGCGTACTGAGCAGATACATCAAAAGGCACATGGCAAACACCGCTGCAAGCCCTGTCCCAAGGCTTCCCAGCAGCAGCGGCATCAAAACGAACAGCGCCGCCTGCAGCGCCAGCACCATCGGGGTCCTCCTCACGTCTCCGCGGCTCCCCAGCCAGCCTGCCAGCAGGTTGCTGGTCATGCAGCACACGCCCACCGCCATCAGCAATGGACTCAAAAACCGCGCTTCAACCCCCAGCACATCCGTTAAAATAGGGGTCACATAGGTATAGACCACGTAGGTTGCGGCATAGCAGCAAACAGTCATGGCCACACACAAGGCATAGCGCGGATCCCGCAGCACCGTGAACTGGCGGAAAAAGCCGGTTTCTCCCGTCTCCACCCTGCCGGTATGGGGCAGGACCCGCACCAGCACCGGAGCCAGAAGGGCCGCCGCCAGCAGGATCACCGCAAACGGAGCCCGCCATCCGAAAGCGGCGCTGAGGGTCTTGTTGAGGGGATTTCCCACCACCGTCGCCAGCGACATTCCCGTATACACCATGGCGATAGCACGGGCGGTATGACGCGGCGGCGCCGCTTCCTGCACGAACAAAAATGCCACCGCCGTCAAGGTTCCCGTCAGCACGGCAGCCAGCGCCCGCGAGACATAGAGCACGCCCAGTCCCGGCGCCAGCATACTGACGGCGTTCACCGCCGCAAACAGCCCCAGCAGCGTCATCAACAGCCGGAACCGCGGCAGCCGTCCCACGGCAGCAGTAACCAGCGGGGTCCCGATGGCATATCCGGCGGCAAAGACCCCCACCAGCTTTCCGGCCTCCCCTAAGGTGGCGCCCAGTCCGGCGGCAATGTCCGGCAGGATGGGCACCGCCACATATTCGCAGGCCCCCAGCACAAAGCCCAGTCCCATAAGGGCCAGCGTGGACGCCGTTACGGCGCTGTCTCGTTTCATGGATCTCTTCCTCCCTGTGTCCGTACACATTTTTTGTGAAAACGCGTGAGGGACGAAAGTCCCCCGCCGCAGCTTCACCCCTCCGGCGCCAGTTCCCCGTTGAGAATGGGGCTGGGCGGACAAAACCGCTCCTGCTCCGGCATCTGGTGGGCGCAGACACAGCCCAGCAGCAGCGTCAGCGCCTGGCAGCTCTGGTAAGGCAGGTCCTGACCGATGGTAAAGTCCACCCGCCCGTCCCGCAGCAGCGCGCAGATATCGGGGCTGCTGTCATGGGAAAGCACCCGCACCCGTCCGGCGGCGCCGCTGTCTTCAATGGCCTGTACGCAGGCAGGCACCGAGCGGTTCGCCATGTAAACATAGGATACCGCCGGATCCTCTGCCAGAACCCGCCGCACAGCATCGTAAGTCTCTTTGTAATCGTTGTGGGTGGCCTCCACCCGGCAGTCCGTCCGGGAAAATCCCCGCTCCTCCAGCCGCTCCAGCAGACCTTCCGCCCGTGCCTTGTGACCGGCGTAGGAGGGGCCGGCATACACCAGCAGCAGGTGGTCTCCCTTCCGCAGAAATTTGGCGGCGATCTCCCCTGCCACCCGACCAGCACGGCGGGCGTCCTCACCCACATAGCAAAGCCGGTCTCCACCCGGAATATCGGAGTTGAAGGTCACCACCGGAACGGCACGCGCCTTCAGCTCCGCCAGCTTTTCCCGGATCTCCCGGCAGTCGGTGGCACAGAGTGCCACGGCCTGCGTCTGTTCCTGCAGGGCATCGTCGATCTCACGCAGGCAGGCGCCCACGTTCTCCTGCGGATATTCCCGTACCTTCACCGCCACGTTATAGTCCCGATGCTCTTCCAGAAACCGCTCCACACCGGCGGCCATCTGCTCTTTCAGATAGCCCTCCCATACCGGCTGCACCACTGTAAGATGCCGTGGCGTGGCGCTCATGGCCAGTGCGCTGGCCATACGGTTCGGCCGGTAATCCAGCTCCTCCATGACCTGTAGGATCCGCGCCCGAACCTCCGCTTTCACATAGGGCCGGTCATGGAGCACCCGGTCCACGGTGCCGATGGATACTCCGGCCCGTTCCGCGATCATTTTAATGGTGGCTCTCATAAACTCCCTCTTTCCATGATGAAACCTAGCATAGCAATTCCCCGCAAAAAGTCAATGGTCTCCGGAGGAAAATCTCCCCCGTTTTTTCATAAAACGTGCATACTGCACCCGTAGTACAAAATTTTTGTATACAAATCCGCTTTCTTGTGTTATACTATAACAGGTTAAGCGCCGGAGAGCTAGGCTTTCCCGCTGTTTTTCTTGTATTTTTTCCGTGGGGGCGCATCCCCCCGGCCGAAATAGACAACTGTTCCATACTCCACCGGTATGACGTGACCAGACCTCTGACGGCGAAACGGGGCCGTTCAGACGACGGGCGTCTTATTTTCGTATGCCCTTTTTTCCTGCGCTTTCACGCAGAACCGGCGGGATGGAGCCGCTTTGACTGATTTTGATAAAAAAGGAGTTCTTGATCCCTATGGCAGAAAAATTGAAAATCATTCCTCTGGGCGGTCTCAATGAGATCGGCAAGAATATGACCGCCTATGAATTCGGCGGTGAGATCATTGTGGTAGACTGCGGCATGGCCTTCCCCGGAGACGACCTGTACGGCATTGACTGCATCATTCCCGATGTCAGCTATCTCATCAAAAACCGTGCCCGCATCCGCGGCCTGTTCATCACCCACGCCCATGAAGACCACGTGGGCGCCATCCCTTACGTGCTCAAGCAGGTGAATATGCCCATCTACTGCACCCGCTTCACTGCCGGTCTCATCCGGCTGAAGCTGGAGGAGCACCAGCTGGTCAAATCCACCAAGCTCATCACTGTGGAGCCGGGCAAGTCCGTCCGTGCCGGCAAATTCACCGTAGAGTTCATCCACGTCAACCATTCCATTGCCGACTCCGTGGCCTTCGCCATCCACACCCATCTGGGCACCGTGGTCCACACCGGCGACTTCAAAATCGACTCCACCCCCATCGATGGAGAGGTCATCGACCTTGCCCGTCTGGGCGAGCTCGGCAAGGAAGGCGTGCTGTGCCTGTGTGCCGACTCTACCAACGTGGAGCGCCCCGGCTTCACTCCCTCGGAAAAAACGGTGGGCGCCACCTTTGCCCGCCAGTTCCAGAACTGCGACGACCGCATCATCGTCACCACCTTCGCCTCCAACGTCCACCGCATCCAGCAGGTGCTCACCGCCGCCGCGCAGGTGGGGCGGAAGGTGGCTGTCACCGGCCGCAGCATGGAGAATATGATGAAGGTCTCCACAGAGCTGGGCTATATGAAGGTGCCGAAAAACACCCTGATGGACATCAGCAAAATCAAGGGCCTGCCCAAAAACAAACAGGTCATTGTCACTACCGGCTCTCAGGGCGAGGAAATGTCCGCCCTGTACCGCATGGCCTTCTCCACTCACAAGCAGGTGGAACTGGGCGCCGGAGACAAGGTCATCATCTCTGCCTCTGCCATTCCCGGCAACGAGGTCACTGTGGGCAAGGTCATCAACGAGCTGTTCCGCAAGGGCGTCAAGGTGGTTTACAACAAGTCCGATATGCTCCACGTCTCCGGCCACGCCTGTCAGGAAGAGCTGAAGATCATTCACGCGCTTACCAGACCCCGGTTCTTCGTGCCTCTGCACGGTGAGCAGAGAATGCTGCAGATCCACAGCCAGCTGGCGCAGGAAATGGGCATGGATCGCAACCACATTGCCATTGCCGACAATGGCTCCGTCATCGAAATGACCGCCAAGACCCTGAAACTGGGCGGCTCCATTCCCTCCGGAGAGATCTATGTGGACGGTTCCGGCGTGGGCGATGTGGGGGCTGTGGTCATGCGGGACCGCAAGCGTCTGGCTGAGGACGGCATGGTGGTGGTTGTCATGCCCGTCTCCTCTCACAACGGCGACCTGCTGGCTCCACCGGAGATCATCACCCGCGGCTTCATCTATGTCAAGGAGTCCGGCGATCTGATGAAGGAACTGCAAAGCGTGGCACTGGACGCCGCCGAGTCCGTTTCCCGCAAGCGCAGCCGCGATGACGGCGAGCTGAAGGGCACCGTGAAGTCGGCCGTCAGTAGCTACCTCTTCAAAAACACCCGCCGCAGCCCCATGGTGATCCCCGTTGTCACCCGGCTGTAAACGGTCCAAACGCTCAACGCCACCGGCAGCAGAATCCATCTGCTGCCGGTGGCGTTTTTTTCATATGCCGGCCGGTCTCACGCCGCCGTTTCCGGTATGGCCCAAGGCTGGAGCAGATCCGAAACCTCCTCATAGGAAAATCCCCAGCTCCAGCCAAATTCGTGATTGGGCAGACTGCCTCCGGGATAATCCACGATCAGCTGGTCCTCATAGAAGGCGATATAGTTCCAGTCAAAGGCGTCCACCAGCATCTGACTGGTGACGTCGCCGCTCTGCATCTCCTCCGCCAGAACCGCCGCCGTCTCCGCACGGGACAGGCAAAACAGCTTCTCCGTAGGAATGCGTTCTCCGGTGGAACGGTCAAAGGCATCCGTGAAGTCCCGCAGGGTGTTCTCCCCCCGGTCTACCGACCATAACTCCGTATTCAAATACCAGATCAGCCGGTCATTGGCAGCCACCGGAGTCAGCTCCTGCTGGAAAACAAAGCCGGAAAACGGCTCATCCCCTCTGCCCAGATAAGCCGCGTAGGCCCGCTCCAGCTCCGTCTGCGGGTCCCGCAGCAGCGGCCGCTCCTGATAATAGGCGCAGACCCGCTCCTGCGCAGCAGCGGACAACAGGTCGCTTTTTTCCCCATTGCGGAAAGCCAGATCCAGACGCAGCAGCACCGTTCCATCGGGCAGACGGTATTCCTCCTGCCCGAAATCCCCTTTCCAGACCTCCGCCGTGCTGCCGTCCGGCAGCAGCGCCGTCTCTTCGGAAAGGGCGGTATGCAGATAGATCGACCTTGCGGGAAAGGCGTCGATCCGCTCTCCGCTCCGGATCTCCATCTCTGCTGCCTTGGCGCCCTCCACCGGATACACGACCATCCCCGTACCGGAGCGGGGTGCCGTCAGAAACGCTTCCGGAGACAGGATGTCCACTTCTGACTCCACACGGGTGTCCTCCGTTACAAAAATGCCCACGGACTGTCCGGCTCCAAGATCCAGAACAAAGGATGTCACCGTTCCATGCTCCATCTCCGCCTCTGCCAGTTGACCGTCCCAATAGGTCGGCGGCTTTCTGCAGCCTGCCAGTGTCAGGCACAGCAGTACCAGAATCGTGATTCTCCGCATACCATCCTCCTCCGTTCCGGAAATCGGAACCGCCTGCCGGATATGCCGCGGCATATCCGCAGCGGAACGCACGTACAGGGTTTCTTCTTTTCCAAAAAGCGGCTGTCCGTCCGGGCAGCCGCTTTTGCGTGATTACACCTTGGGATCTTCCGTGTCGAACACCGTCTTGGCACTGGCAGCCAGTCCCGCCAGTCCCTGCAGCTCGCTGGGAATGATGATCTTGGTGGCCTTTCCGTCCGCCACCTTCTCCATGGCCTCCAGCGCTTTGAGCTTCACCACCTGATCGTTGGGGGCAGACTCGTTCAACAGCTTCAGGGAATCCGCCAGCGCCTGCTGCACCTTCATAATCGCCTGCGCCTCGGCCTCGGCAGCCATGATGCGGGCTTCCTTTTCGCCCTCTGCCTTCAAAATCGCAGCCTGCTTCTCGGCGTCCGCCCGCAGGATGGAGGACTGCTTCTCGCCCTCTGCCACCAGAATCTGGGACTGCTTTTGTCCCTCCGCCTGCAAAATGGATTCCCGCCGTTCCCGTTCGGCCTTCATCTGCTTTTCCATGGCGTTCTGGATCTCCTTGGGAGGGATGATATTTTTCAGCTCCACCCGGTTGACCTTGATGCCCCACGGGTCCGTAGCCTCATCCAGAATGGAACGCATCCGGGAGTTGATGACATCCCGGCTGGTGAGGGACTGGTCCAGCTCCATATCGCCGATGATATTCCGCAGGGTGGTGGCTGTCAGGTTCTCGATGGCATTCATGGGATGCTCCACGCCGTACGTATACAGCTTGGGGTCTGTGATCTGGAAATAAATAACGGTATCGATCTGCATGGTGACATTGTCTTTGGTAATGACCGGCTGCGGAGCGAAGTCCGCCACCTGCTCTTTCAGGGAGACCTTTTTCACCACCCGCTCAATGAAGGGCACCTTTACATGGAGGCCCACGTTCCACACGCACCGGAACGCACCCAGCCGTTCCAGCACATAGGCCCGGGACTGCTGCACGATGACGATGTTGCTGATGATCAGCACCAGAATCACCACGATCAGAACGACGACTGCAATAAAGCCGAAATTGAACATTACTCTACCTCCGTTTTTTCCTCAAATGATTTGACCAGAAGCTTGACGCCCTCCATGGCCTCGACCTTTACCCGGCTGCCTGCCGGCAGCACCGTTCCGTCCACGCTGCGGGCTGTCCATATCTTGCCGCCCACATAGACGGCTCCGGCGGAATTTTCATTGTCTACGGTTTCTGTGACCTTGGCTGTCTGCCCCAGAACACGGTCGGCGTTGGTGGGGGTGGCCTTGGCGGCGGTGATACGCCGCACCAGCGGCCGGGTCACTGCCAGCGCCGCCGCGGAAACAACCAGAAACAGCACGATCTGCACAGTGACCGGCACATCGAAAAACGCTGCCAGCAGCGCCGCCAGCGCGCCTGCCACAAACCAGATGGACACCAGAGACGCCGTGGCAGCCTCTGCGATCCCGAATAAAATGGCGGCTCCGGTCCACACAATGGTCATCACGCGATCCATACCTCCTCTCATAGGATGGCCCAGCAGCACCGCCAGCAGCGCCAGAGACGCCAGCAGGCCGCCGAACACACATTTGTTGCCGAAGGACAGGTTACTGAAAAAGTCCGACAACGCCCGTTTCAGCGGACGGCTGGGCAGGCGCTCCGCCGGGGGCGCCCCCTCTGTCCGCCGGACAGGCACCTCGTCGGCAAAGAGGTCGTTCATGGTTGCGCCGTAGCGGTTGCAGATGTAGATGATCTTCTCGATCTCCGGATAGCCCCGGGAGGACTCCCATTTTCCCACCGCCTGACGGGACACCTTCAGCTGGGCGGCAAATTCCTCCTGCGTCATGCCCTGACCGCGGCGGACAGCCTGCAGCCGCTCTCCAAAAGACACGGCCGATCCCCTCCTCTCTTTCCACAGAGTACAGCACGGTTCCGGAAAACACCACCAACTTCAAGTTTCCACGGGACGATCCCGTCCGGTTTGCAGGGCAACCTCAGGTTTCCCTGCCGTGCATTCTCTGCTCTTTGGGCTTATCATAGCATATTCCCCGGAAGAAAAGCGTTTCATTTCGGTTACAAATCGGCCTCCGGCGCCGTCTGTTTCCCTCCGCGGAATACGCGGCATCTTCGATAATTTTTTCTCTTGATATCTCCGGTTTTTGTGCAATTACAATAGCATATCCTTCCAAGCGGCGCAAGCGGTTTTTCAATGTTCTGAATTTTTTCAGATCTCCTTCTGACGGGTTGCCCGCATACCGGTTCCTGTGATAAAATCGTTGCGCAAATCAGCCGCCCCGACGGCCAATCACGCAAAGGAGACGCGCCCATGATCGATGAAATGCTGCAATTCAACAAACGCTTTGTGGAAGAAAAGCAATACGAAAAATTTCAAACCAGCAAATACCCGGATAAGAAGCTTGCCATCCTCACCTGCATGGATACCCGTCTGGTGGAGCTGCTGCCTGCCGCACTGGGGATCAAAAACGGCGATGTAAAAATGATCAAAAACGCCGGCGGCATGATCTCCGACCCCTTTGACAGCGCCGTGCGCAGTCTGCTGGTGGGCATTGTGGAGCTGGGTGTGGAAGAGATCATGGTCATCGGCCACACAGACTGCGGCGTCTCCGGCATCAACGCCGAAGGGATGATCCGCCACCTGCTTTCCCGCGGCGTCTCTCAGGACCACATCGACATGATGCGCTACTGCGGCGTCAACTTTGAAAAGTGGCTCCACGGCTTCGACTGTGTGGAAACCTCCGTGCAGGAGACCGTTGACTTTCTGATTCACCACCCCCTGATGCCTAAGGATGTGGTCATTCGGGGATACATCATTGACACGGAAACCGGCGCCCTGACCCCTCTGTAACGCCATTTGCACAGCAGGCGGATTTCTGCTATACTGAACTTGATTTTTGAACGATGCAAAGGAGGAGCGGGACATGAGGCTCACCGTCCCTTGTCTGTTCGGACTGGAAAGTCTGGTGGCAGACGAAATGAAACGACTGCAATTAAAGGAGGTGCGGGCGGAAAACGGCCGGGTGCACTGTGAGGGCACGCTGGCGGACATTGCCCGCCTCAATATCAGCCTGCGCTGCGGCGCGCGGGTGCTGATGGAGCTGGGCAGCTTCCCCGCCCCGGATTTTGAAGCCTTGTTTCAGGGGGTGCAGTCCCTGCCGTGGGAGGAGTTCATCCCCAAGGACGGGGAATTCCCCGTGAAGGGCTATTCCATCAATTCCACGCTCCACTCTGTTCCCGCCTGTCAGGCCATTGTGAAAAAGGCAGCCGCCAAGCGTCTGGGAACCGTCTACGGCTGCGAAACGCTGCCGGAAACCGGCAGCCGCTATCAGATCCAGTTTGCCATCATCAAGGACACCGCCTCCCTGTATCTGGACACCTCCGGCGAAGGACTTTACAAGCGGGGCTATCGGGCGAAAAATATGGGCGCTCCTCTGCGGGAAACGCTGGCGGCAGCGCTGGTGACCCTTTCCCGCTACCGGGGGAAGGATCCCTTCTGTGATCCCTTCTGCGGCAGCGGAACCATCCCCATCGAAGCCGCCCTCATTGCCAAAAACCGCGCTCCGGGGCTGGAGCGAAGCTTTTCCGCTCAAAAGTGGAAGCGTATGGATGCCAAGCTGTGGCTGGATGCCGCCGATGAAGCCATGGACAAGGAGTTCCACGGCGTCTATGACATCTGGGGCGGCGACATCGATCCCGCCGCAGTGGAGCTGGCGCGGCATAACGCGGCTCTTGCCGGCGTGGAGGACTGCATTCGTTTTGAAACAGCAGATGCCGGAACATTCCACCGTGACAGCGAATATGGCCAGCTGGTGACCAATCCTCCCTACGGCGAGCGGCTGCTGGAAAAGCAGGAGGCCGAGGCGCTTTACCGCTCCTTCGGGGCCGCCTGCCGTACGCTGCCCCCCAAGTGGCGGGTGCTGGTGCTCTCCTCCCACACGGAGTTTGAGCGGTGCTTCGGCCGCCCTGCCGACAAAAAACGGAAGCTGTATAACGGAATGCTCAAGTGCGACCTGTTCCAGTATGGAAAATAACCGCCCCTGACCTCCTGTACAGCCCTGAAAAGGAGGGTTCCATGCGGCATATTTTCATCATCAATCCCCGGGCAGGCAAGCGGGACCAGACAGCCCGCATCTATGCCATGGCAGACCGGCTGCGGGAGCACCACGGACTGGAATGTGTCTGCATGCTGACGGACCGGCCCGGCAGCGCCGCAGAACTGGCCCGCCGTCTGGCAGCCTCCGGCGAACCGCTGAGGATCTATGCCTGCGGTGGAGACGGCACCGCCAACGAGGTGGCAAACGGCATGGCAGGCTTTGAAAATGCCGCCATGACCTGCATCCCCGCCGGCACCGGCAATGACCTTTTGAAAAATTTCGGTGCAGCCATGGAACAGTTCCGGGATGCGGAGAACCTGTGGGACGGGGACATTTTTCCCTTGGATCTGATCGACTGCAACGGTCGGCTGTGCCTCACCATCGCCTGCAACGGCATCGACGCCCAGATTGCCGACAGCGTCCACCGATACAGCAGCACTCCCCTGCTCAGCGGACGGGGCAGTTATCTCTGTTCTGTGGCAGTCAACTTTCTGCTGAAGGATCTGGGTCACCTCTGGACCGTTGAACTGGACGGGGAACTTCTGGAGGGGCAGTTTGTTCTGGTCTCCATGTGCAACGGCCGCTATTACGGCGGCGGCTCCACTCCGGTACCGGAGGCCAGAATGGATGACGGTGTGCTTCACACGGTCCTCATCAAAAAAGTCGGCAAGCCCACCTTTGCCCGCCTGTTCCCGGCCTATTCCGCCGGGGAATACCGCACACTCCCCGCTGACCTCATCCGGGTCTCCACCGCCAGAGAAGTGCGCATCCGCTCCGCTTCGGACATCGTCACCTGTGTCGATGGTGAGAGCTTTCGCAGTCGGGAGGTGGTCATGCGCCTTGCGGACCGAACGGTGAACTTCTTCGGCCCCAAGGGGTGCAGCCCCAATGCCACCGCCCGCGGGCCGGCGTGTACACAGGATTTACAGATTCTTCATAACTTTTGTCAAAATCCCCCTTTACAAAACGAAGGGAGTGTACTATGATAACAGCGTTAGCACTCGATAGGGTTGAGTGCTAACGCTGAACTTGTTTGATTTTTAATTTTATAGGAGGCATTCATTATGAAACTCACCCCGCTTGCAGATCGTGTCATTCTGAAGATGGTGGAAGCTGAAGAGACCACCAAGGGCGGTATCATCCTCACCGGCACCGCCAAGGAAAAGCCCTCCGTGGCAGAAGTCATCTCTGTCGGCCCCGGCGGCAACGTGGACGGCAAGGATGTTGTCATGACCGTGAAGGTCGGCGACAAGGTCATCACCAGCCAGTATGCCGGCACCAAGGTCACCTTGGAGGATGTGGAATACGTGGTCGTCCGCCAGAACGATATCCTCGCCATCGTCGAATAATTCCTGTTAACCGGAGATTTCGCCGAAGGCGAAACCCATAGCATCATTTTTGCCGCGGCGTGTCCATGGCAAAAATGCCCTGCCCCCGGCCGCCTTGGGCGGCGCCAGTTCTCAAGCTGGCAAGAGGGAATCTACTGCGCAGCCGTCAGCAGCTTTGCTGCTCTGCGGATGCGGCGCGCCCTTTACGGGCGAAGAGGGACGGAGTCCCCCACTTTAAGAAAATTTGGAGGTTGTTTATTATGGCAAAGCTCATCAAGCGCGGCGACGAGGCCCGCAAAGCTCTGGAAGCCGGTGTCAACACGCTGGCCGATACCGTCAAGATCACCATGGGTCCCAAGGGCCGCAACGTGGTTCTGGATAAGAAATACGGCTCTCCCCTCATCACCAACGACGGTGTTACCATTGCCAAGGAGATCGAACTGGACGATCCCTTCGAGAACATGGGTGCCCAGCTGGTGAAGGAAGTCTCCACCAAGACCAATGATGTGGCCGGCGACGGTACCACCACCGCCACCCTGCTGGCTCAGTCCATCATCAGCGAAGGTTTGAAGAATCTGGCTGCCGGCGCCAACCCCATCGTGATGAAAAAGGGCATTGCCAAGGCCGTGGACGCCGCCGTTGCCGAGATCAAGGCACAGGCCAAGACCGTAGACGGCTCCAAGGACATCGCCCGCGTGGGCGCCGTCTCTTCCGGTGACGAGTTCATCGGCTCCCTGATCGCCGAGGCCATGGAGAAGGTCAGTGCCGACGGCGTCATCACCATTGAGGAATCCAAGACTGCTGAGACCTATTCCGAGGTCGTCGAAGGCATGCAGTTCGACCGCGGCTATATCACCCCC
>JAPFEH010000066.1 GCA_026169195.1 Dysosmobacter sp.
CTACAAAGGTAGTATTTACGAGAAAGCTGTTAAAGGCATTCGACTGCGTAAAGGGAACATTCTTATTGGCGATCACCAAACATTGAATGTTGTTTTCAAAGATGCGCGTTTTAATGGATGGTCTATTGGCGAAATTTTTGCCATAGACAAGCTGCTTATTCCTAACGCCCGAAGAGACAATTTTGAAAAAAATCCTGCTTATTTTGCTCTTTTAGAGCAGTTGATGACCCTTGCAGCAGGAATTACACGGGATATTAGAGCTGCGTCGTTAAAGAGAAATTCACTCCTATCGAATGCTATAAGTCAACTTAATGAAACAGCACAACAAGCAGTTTCAGCAATAGACCAAGGTGTCTCAGGAACTCAAAAAGGACTGATAACCAAAAAGCTGAAAGAAGCTCATGCTGCTGTTTCTAATTCAACGATCAACGATGATTCTGAGCAGTATTATCAGGATATTGCTTTTGCTGAATTGGATATGCTAATTGGCAAACTCAAAGGCACCACAAAATACAAAGCTCTTAATACGATTGATTCGCTGACAAACACAGAGAAGAAAATATTAGAGCGTGTCATCAATATTGTTGAGACACTTGACATTGATAATTCTGATGTTGTCATCGAAGCGATTTTAAACAACTTCTCTGCTCAATAAATATAAACCTTAAATACAGATTTAATACACGGACTCTGGGGAGGCGTTGAAATTTTACAATTAATTATAAAAAATATCTTCAACAGATACCTGAATGGGTGTCGACTGAGGCTATTGATGTTTTATTGGCTTCTAATGACGGTAAAAATGGCCCTTTCCACGACATCTTTTTCCTTATTTGATCGTTTTAAGGAATAGAAGGGCAAGAAAAATGACTTCAACATGAAAGTCTAACGCAGTCAGTGCTTTATCCCTGTGTCCCCATGTGATGGTTTGCTTGATGAAGTTTATATTCTGGGGAGAGGTGTAACGACCATGCTTGCAGCATCTTTGGCTTTATGATTGCAATTCCTCAGTTTAAAATTCTCCTGACATTCTTTCGGCGAAACTTGTGCAGACAATAAAAAAGGAAAATTAGGATAGAATTTTTTATGGAATCGTGTTATAATACTTCTAAGCCACCCATTCATCAGTCTCAAGCAAAACCCGTGATAGGATGGCTTGGATAGATTTTTGATAGCAAAAGTCCGAATAGACCTTAGGATAAGGATAATCTGTATCAAATAGAACCACGACGAATCAAATCCTCTATACAAAAAAGTTTAGAAATGGATTTAACTCGGCGAGTGGGAATAATTTCAGAGGCTCGAAAAATCCTGATATGACTGGGTTTTTGAGGGGCTAAGGCCCTCTACGGCAACGAAATGGCAACATTTTAGGTCTATTTATGCTAAAAGACCGTTTTTTCAAAAATTTAATGGGGAAACTTCCTAACTGATGCAATCCAATGAGTGCGGCTACGCCACCAAGATGGTGGAGCTGGCTGCCTATATGCACTCCGTCGACAACAAGTAAGCATCCTCCCGCAGCGCATTCATACAACAACCGCCCTTTCCGGCTGAACTGCCGGAAAGGGCGTGTTTGCTTCCTGTGCCTTTTCTCTTGAAATATGGTCCGGTCCGCGGTATGATAGTAAGCGTCAATTCAAGCAG
>JAPFEH010000016.1 GCA_026169195.1 Dysosmobacter sp.
ATCTTTCACCACAGCCTCTACGACCTTTTGCTTAAACTCTGCTGTGTACCGTTTGTTTGGTATCCCTTTTGGCATAAATAAAGCACCCCATTTGTTATTCAGTATACCATACTGTCTAACAAATGGGGTGCAGTTCACTTTGACATTCTCTCTTTTTATAGTTCTTCTCTCCCTGTGACACGGCCGATGATTGATGGTTGCCCATTCATTTTTCGATGCGCGGAAACGTCTGCACTCAAACAGCTCAAAAATCATGCCTGATGGAACTCCATCCCATGTATCTCCCCGTTGCATATATAGAGAAAATCTCTTTTCGCAGACAACGCATTCTGCGCCCTTGGCAAAATCAATGGCCCTTCATGCCGGAGCAAAGCGATCAGACGCTCCGCCGGAAAGCGGAGCGTCTGGGGGTAAAGCTGGCATTTTTATCAGAATATGCGGCAGCGCCGCTGCCGGAATATGACCACACTCTGGTCATCAACTACGGCGGTCTGGCGCCCGACCGCCTTCAGGAAGCCGTCTCGCTGCTGGAGGACGTGTTTGCGGAAGCGTAAGACTTCCGCACGGTTCCCATCACGCCCAACGCAGACGCCGCTTCCCGTCATGGTTGGATATCCCGAATAAAACCATCCATTAAATTGGTCAGGTGGTCCTCCAAGGTTGAGGTGGCCTCCTTCATGTCCTTGGCACAGATGGCCTGATAAATATGCTGGTGACCAGACTGAAGCTGCTTCAGGCTCTCCGCATTGGTCAATGCAGGTACCGTTAACCAGTTCCGCATATTGCACTGTTCCCACAGCTTCAAAAGTACCAGATTCCCTGTGGCGTTGATGATGGTGCGGTGAAAAGCTGTATCACACTCCGTAAAGGCCCGCAGGTCTCCTCGCTTCGCACAGCCGTCCATTTCCTCCAATATGTCCCGCAGACAATCCGTCAGTTGCTCCATCTGCTCATCCGTAAGCAACGCGATGGCATTCCGGATGCTTTTGGATTCCAGACAAATGCGAACGCTGTAATTATCCCGCACATCTTTTTCTGAGAGAGAGCGCACACGAGAACCCTTAAATGGAACCGTCTCCACAAGCCCCAGTGCCTCCAAATCCCGGATAGCCTCCCGAACAGGCCCCTGAGATACCCCCAATTCCTTTGCCCAATATGTCTCAATAATGCGGTCTCCGGGATTCAGCTCTCCGGAAAAGATTGCCTCCCGGATAGCATTCCGAATCTCCTCTCGGAATACCTTTCGATGAGATTCAGGGGCTGTCACCTCACTCCGAATCATCATGCCACCTCCAACTTTTCAATCAGCATACCGCTACCGCAAAAATGCATTATTTTTTATTATACGGATGCATTATTCCAAAGTCAACATATGTAGATATGAAAAAGTCCGCAGTACTAATGTACTGCGGACTTTTGAAAGAAATATTGGCTCTTAGAACAGAAGATTCGGAAGGAATAGTGAAATTTTCGGGAAGAAAATCAATAGGAGCAGACTAATACAAACTACCCCTAAATACGGAGGCAAATATTTCAAAGTCTCCTTCATCTTGACCTTTGCAATACCCATAGTAATAAATAGCACGCCACCCACAGGAGGTGTCACGCCTGCATACACTAGAGTAATAATCATAACCAAGGCGAACTGTATTGGATCGATGCCATATTGTGCAGCCACTGGCATCAAAATGGGAGCAACGATAATGGTGGCAGACAACGTTTCAATAAACATGCCCACGATCAGCAGGAAAATCACTAATAAAATCATGATAACATATTTATTGGAAGTCAACGACACCAAGAAATCAACGATAATCGTGGGAATCTTCGCGTAAGCCACTAGCCAGCTGAAAACGTTAGCTGCAGCCACAATCAGCAGACACATAGCGGAGGAAGCAGCGGAATCCACAAAGATTTTAGGCAAATCCCTCCAAGTAAATTCTTTAAACACGAACATACCAATGAGCAAGGCATATAACACGGCAATAGCGCCAGCCTCTGTAGCAGTAAAAAAGCCGCCTACAATACCACCAATGATGATAAGAGGCATCACCAGCGCCAATGCAGCCTTTTTGAACGCCTTCCAAATCTCACCCCATGTAGCGCGACGTTCACCTTTGATGCCCAGTTTCTTAGCATAAAAATAGGTAATAACCAGACAGCCAACGCCAATCACCAAGCCGGGCAATACGCCTGCCATGAAGCACTCACCAATGGATAGATTCGTCAGAGAGCAATAAATAATCATGGTCAAGCTAGGCGGGATAATGGGGCCTAATGAACCAGCCGTAGCCTGAATGACAGCCGCTAAACCACCCGGGTAGCCCCGGTCCTTCATAGGCTCAATCATGATGGACCCCACAGCCGCCGTATCTGCAGCAGCAGACCCAGAAATACCAGCAAAAATCACGCTAGTCAGGATATCCACCATCCCTAAGCCGCCGGTCAGATGACCAATCAAAGAGTGTGCAAAATCCACGAGCCGCCGAGAAATACCGCCTTTCAGCATCAGTTCACCGGAGAGCATGAAAAATGGAATAGCCATCAGACTAAAGGAGTTCACACCGGAGAACAGGCGTTGG
>JAPFEH010000055.1 GCA_026169195.1 Dysosmobacter sp.
AGCCTCGCCAGAATATCCTGGCGAGGCTCGTTTGATGACCACAACACATACCACAGAGGTCCTCGGAACGCGTGGAATATTGTGGTCAGGAGAGGTCTAAATACGAAATAATTATTAGCGGAAACTGTTAGATGGTCATTTCTCAGCACAAACTATACCATTTTCTTCGTTTGCATCCGAATGGACGCAGAGTGGAAAGCGCAGGCGGACGCACGGCTTGCTGAATCCGGCAGGAACCTGACTGGTGACAGGCCATCGGGAATGCTGCATTCTCTTGGCGCGGCCGCTTGTCTGCTTGTGCGCAGCCATTGTTCAAGGAATGAGGCACGGCGCAGGTAAATCCGATATTGTCAAACAGCGTCCAAATCCCTCTTGAATATTCAGGATTCTTATGATATACTGGCGAAAAATAAAGTTGGTGAGGTGAAAAGATGAGCAACTTTTCTTGCAAGTAAATCGGAATATACAATGCTGCTGGATCTCCATGGCATCATTGTACCCTTTGCAAGAAAGTTGAACGTCGATTCACTCGAAATATCGTAGCCGTATCACCCTTTAGAGGGTGGTACTGTTTTGCTATGACGAGCTGCAAGAAGTGACTTTCTTGCAGCTCTTATTTTATGTTTTGATGTCCAATTCCCGTTTAGAACAAAGGAGGAATGTTTGATGTCCATGATCCAAGTTGAGGATCTTACCTTTTCCTATCCATCCAGTTATGACAACATTTTTGAGCATGTCAGCTTCCAGATCGACACCGATTGGAAGCTGGGCTTTGTGGGCCGGAACGGTCGGGGAAAAACCACCTTTCTCTCCCTGCTGCTTGGCAAATATGAATATCAGGGGCGCATCCGGTCTTCTGTACAATTTGACTACTTCCCCTATCCCGTGGAGGATCGGGAGCGGATGACTCAGGAGATCTTTTGTGAAGTCTGCCCACAGGCAGAGGAGTGGGAGCTTTTGCGGGAGCTATCCCATCTGGAGGTCCGTGAGGATGTGCTCTGGCGGCCCTTTTCCACCCTCTCCAACGGAGAGCAGACCAAGGTCCTGCTGGCGGCGCTGTTTTTGAACGAGGGCCATTTTCTGCTCATCGACGAGCCTACCAACCATTTGGATGCCAGAGCGCGGGCGGTGGTGTCCGCCTATCTGAATCGAAAAAAGGGGTTCATTCTGGTGTCCCATGACCGCTGTTTTCTGGACGGCTGTGTGGACCACATCCTATCCCTCAATCGCTCCAATATCGAGGTCCAGCGCGGTAATTATTCCTCATGGTTTGCCAATTTCCAGCGTCAGCAGGAGTTTGAACTGGCTCAGAACACAAAGCTGAAAAGGTCCATTTCTGAGATGCAGCAGGCAGCGCGGCAGACAACACGCTGGTCAGATGCCGTGGAAAACAGCAAAAACGGCGCCCGCACCGGCGGGGTGAAAGCCGATAAGGGCTACATCGGCCATAAAGCGGCCAAGATGATGCAGAGAGCCAAAAACATTGAGACCCGTCGGCAGCGTGCCATAGAAGAAAAGTCCGGCCTGTTGAAAAACTTAGAAAATACAGAGGAATTGAAGCTGTTCCCGCTGCGTTATTTTACCGATACACTGGTCACGTTTTCCGGCGTTGCGCCCGTCTTTGACGGGAAGGAGGTCTGCCGTCCCCTTTCCCTCGTGGTGAGGCAGGGGGACCGGATCGTGCTGGATGGCAGGAATGGCACGGGAAAGACCAGCCTGTTAAAATTACTTCTGGGACAGGAGATCCCCCATCACGGCACGCTGACCGTCGGATCAGGGGTGGTGATCTCCTATGTGCCTCAGGATGCTTCATGGCTGACAGGGTCCTTGACAGATTTTGCAGAGCAGAGCCGGATCGACGAGAGTCTGTTCAGGGCCATCCTGCATAAAATGGGCGTTTCCCGGATGCAATTTGAAAAGGATATGGCAGACTATTCCGCCGGACAGAAGAAAAAGGTGCTGCTGGCAAGGAGCCTTTGCCAGCGGGCACACCTTTATGTATGGGACGAGCCCCTCAACTATATCGACGTCTACTCCCGGATGCAGATCGAGGCACTGATTCAGGTGTTCTCTCCCGCGATGATCCTTGTGGAGCATGACCTCGCCTTTCAAAACGCAGTCGCCACCAAAACGGTCCCTGTTTTCAGGTAAAATACGGATATACATGAAAGACAATCTATGAAGGGACACCATGAACTCCACGGAACAGTTTTTCCTGTGATTCTGCAAATTCCATTTCCCCACTGAGAAAACCGTGATATAATGCCCCTGATAACAGGAACAGGGCGATTCTTCGTTGTTTCAATTTCCTTTCATTTTACCTGTCATTTGGAACTTCCTGCTTTCTTTTTCGTCTATATTAGTAAAGCACGATCCTGAATTTTATTTCCTGTTCGCGAGCGGGGATAACAACGGAATGGAAGAACGCTCATACGGATGGAGGGTATGGATATGAAGAATAATCCCCCAGATCGGCCAGTTGGCTTTTCTGGGGGATATTTTATTATGCTTTTAAGGTTTCTAAGCGAAAAGTCATGCTAAATCCGTATCAATTTAATTCGGATAGAGAGTATTTATGACTTGAAATATTTTATGTTCTTCAGAGAATAGTGCCAAAAATCAGAAATAGAGCTGCACAGATAACCCACTGTACCATACGGTACGGCATAAAAGCTTTGCTCATTTCAACAGGATCCATTTCATTAGATCCTGACAGCATGATCAGTACATCAGAAATAGGAGAAGTCTGATCACCGAACTGAGAACCGCTATAACATGCACCAAAAGTAAGCGCAAGACTTGCATCTACCGCAGAGGCCAAAGGAAGTGCAATGGGCAGCATCATAACCAAAGCGGTACCCAGACTACCAGTGGTATAGGATACTAAGGATGCAACTATAAATACTAGCAACGGTACGATTACCTTGGATACTGTGCCTCCAAACATTGAAACGATATAATCGGAGAAACCAATTTCAGATAGCATTGAGCCAAAGCCGAAAGCAAACATCAAAATTAGAAATACAGGTGCCTGATTGACAAAGCCAGAAATACAACCACCACTGATCTCGTTGAACTTAATTGTGCCTCGTGCCAACGGATAGATAATCGAAATAAGGCATCCAACCCATAATGCAGGGAGCAGAACAATTCCCTTGCCGATGATAGAGGTGATTGCCAACACAGAGGCAAGCCCAACCAGAGGCAATGCAAACGATAGAATGTCAGATACGCCCTCGCCATCTGTCGAGTGATTCATTTCATTGATTCGAGCTTGCAGAGAATCTTCGGATTCTGCATCAACTTCTTGCTGATGCTTTTTCATCGGCCCAATATCCGGAATTATGCCCATTGCAAACAGGATTGAGGTCAATATAGACAGCATGGTGAAAAAGGAAAACCAAATGGACTTGTAGTAGAATGTAAATCCGTCTGTACCCGGTAAAATAGAAGCTACCATACCAGAGCAGAATAGAAAGTACATGCAGAACGGAAGCAGTGAAGTGATATTTGCCGTGCTGGAAGTGATGAGCCCCAACTTGTGTCTAGCTACTCTATTTTGGAGTGCGACAGGTTTCATAATCTGGCCAACAGTCATATCTGCCAAGTAGTCATTTACTGACAACAGAACAGAAAGAGCAAGAGTCATGCCTTTGGTCTTATTGGCAGAGTTGACTTTTTTTCTGCCCACTTTGCGATGGCTTTAAAGCCGCCCGCTTTTTGCATAAACCATAGCATAATGCCAATAGGAATAAAGGAAATTAGTACATCCCCATTTCCACCGATGCCTTTGACAATATGTTCGCCAATGGGGGCTAGAAATCCCCAACCAGAGGTCATTATAGAAATAGAGCACATCCCAATGAACAATGCCATGATAACGTTCTTTGAAAGCAATGCAATTACAACTGCTAAGATCGGAGGCACAATTGTCCAAATACCAAACATAGTAAATTTCTCCTTCCAAGTAATAGCTCAAGTGGGCCGGACACGGTTTATTCTGCTATCCTGCAATGATTTTTACTATAAATTCTCTTTCGCGTGGGCCGTCAAACTCCAACATATATATTCCCTGCGAAGACCCCAACATCAATTTGCCATCAGAAATAATCTGTACCATCGATGTTCCGGTCAATGCGGACTTGATGTGTCCCGAAGCATCTGTGGGTGATTCTTGGTGTTTAAAATCAATTCGGGAAGGAATCATTTTATTCAATTCGTCCATCAAATCCTCCCAACCAAGAGGGTCCCAGAAGGAAGTAACAACTAAACCTGCTGTAGTATGCGGAATTGAGATTATACAAAAACCATCTTTGATTTCACTCTGGTCAATAATTTCCCTTATCATGCTGGTTAATTCGAGAGCCTGATTATGTTTTGTAGAAACATGTTTTCTTACAAGCATGCTTATCCTCCTAATCAAACAATCACAATTTTACTGGTTCTGATGGGATAGACTCCGGAGGGATCTTTCCAATTTCCAGCATCACCCTCACGATAGTAGTGCCTTCCCAAAAGTTCTCCGATGTACGAACTTAAGAGCACCGCTGGTAAATGTTGCATCAATGGATTATAGCGATAATCCGGTGCGCTGGGGACCTTACATACCGAAACAAACGGGGGAAGATCCTTGCTTTCTCCGTTTGTAATGACAAGTGTTGGGCGACCAATTCGGGTCATTACTGTAACTGTTTCCAAGCATCTTCCATATGATGGACTATCTTTATCTGCAAAAATTACCGTACCAATTTTCTCTGGATGCATATATAGAAAATTCTCATGTAACCAGTTTTCGGAATCTTCTGCATTAGTAATGCCCCCAAACGCCTCTATGCATTTCCAAGCTGAGAATTGTGCACTAGCAAATGCGCCGCTATCACCTACAAAATCAAAGCTATATAAATCCTTCCAGGTTTCTGCCAATTCGCGCATTTGCTTTGCCATCGGTGTAATTACTTCCGGTGTAAACAAATTGATATAATTCATTGCTGTTGCACGGATACGATCTTCTTCAGCGGGATCGTAACTCCTTAATACGCGCCCTGCGCGAATGCAAAACGCAAGCAGTGCGAAGCAAGATGCTACGTATGCACAACAGCCCGGTGCACGTTCTACCGGAGGAGTTTTTAACTCTAATACGTGCCTGCACTCTTTAGCAAGTGGAGTTTCCTTATGATCGGTGATTGCAAGAGTGTTCGCCCCATAATAGGCTGCGCGTTTTGCTGCTTCTACAATACGCGAGACACTTCCTGAGACACTAATTAAAATGACTAGTGGACTGTTAGGCCCCTTTTTTAGCAGAGTTGATGGATAGTACCGACTAAAATCAATATTTCTGCAAACATCGACCTCGTATCCAGTCAAAAATTCGATCAGAGGCTTCATTGCGATTCCTGCTAAATATGAGTCTCCGCAGCCAGTAATGATCACTTTTTTAGTATCATAGATTTCCTTCATTGTAATGCTGTCCATGAGATACACGAAAGAAAGATTCTGATTGATTATTTGCATGAACTCAGGAATCTGCATTACCTGCCGTGCAAGTGGATTAGAAAATAGGTTCTCCATTTCTTCTTGGTTCATATGTTGCATCCTTCTTTCAAACGTATTTTTTGCAATATTCTGAAAATATGCTACGTGCCTCAGCTCTCAGCTCATCGCTGAATTTCGGGATAAGGCCGTACTGACGAACGTTGTATGCCGCTGTGATATTGCACATGACTGCAATTTCTGCAGAAGAATACCCCTCGCAGAAGGCATATAAAGCTGTAGCCGTAGAAGAATTACCACAGCCTGTTGGGTCCTCTTCTTTTCCGAGCGAAATGCTAGGTACAAAATGTGTTTCGCCATTCATAATCATGTAGGAGCCTTTTGCACCAACACGGAAAAAGCAAGGGGTGGGATAACTTTTGAGAATTTCGATGGTTTCTTCATCGTTATGAGATCCCAATAATTCTCTGCCTTCACGACTATTGATTGAGAAAATATCTATATTAGGAAGAATTTCTTCAATCACTTCTCTCGGGTTATTCCAATAATTCTCACGTTGTATTTCCCACATCAACTTAAAACCTTTTTGCTTTTTTAGCTTAATTAACTGTTTAAAGAACTCTTTTTCAATAGGATGCTCTAGATACATTCCTTTGATATTGTCACAAAATGGTACAATGTCCTCGATGGAAATACGGAGGTATCCGAAATTGATCGTGCCAAATTTTCCTGGAAGTCCATACCGATACTCATAACTTCCGTCTGAACGGTACGAAAGTGTAAAGTGATTGGTAAAATCACTTTTTACTTTAATTCCTTTTGTTGCAATTTTATTTGTTTCAATCCAATTTTTGAAATGTTCGTAATAATCCGCACCAGCGTTGCTTACAATCATGCAATTATCTGTCCACAAACGAATCCCAGAATAAGCAAATGCTGCTGGACCGCCAGCATTAATCCCACTATTGCTTCCGTCTGCGAATTCAACAGTGTCAAAGAGCAAGTCGGCTATTGCTAAATAGTCCATGCAATATATCTCCAATCTTAGAAGTATTTGTAGCTGGGTTGAAGTTATCCAGTTATTAAATTCTTTCCGTGGCTCGTGCCAATACGATCGCAACCAGCTTGATAGAAATTTAGAAAATCCTGTTTTTCACTTATTCCCCCAGCTGCTTTGATTCTAATATTGGGTCCAATATGTTCTTTGAATAAGCGAATATCTTCTAATTTTGCACCGGATACCCCAAAACCTGTAGAGGTTTTAATAAAATCTGCTCCACCATCAGTAACACACTTGCAAACTTCGATTTTTTCTTGTTCGGTCAAATTGCATGTCTCTACAATTACCTTAAGACAATGATTGCCTATGGCCGCCTTAATACTAGAAATTTCTTTTGTTACTTCGGAAAAGTTGCCATCTTTTACAGCCCCTTGATTGATTACCATGTCAATTTCATCGGCACCGTCCTCAATGGCTTCTTTAGCTTCTGCGATCTTTACAGTTGTAGTACTATAACCAAGTGGAAAGCCAATCACTGTACAAATACACAGATCGTTAAAGGTGTCTCTTACGCGTTTTACAAATGAAGGTGGAATACAAACGCTTGCAGTTTCTAATTGTATTGCTTCCTCGCAAAGACCCTTAATTTCTGCCCAGCTGGATGTAGGCCGTAGCAACGTGTGGTCGACGATGCTTAAAATTTTGCGTGTGTCCATTATGACCTCCTGTTAAAAAATCTGTGGTTACCTTAACAAAACAATAACATTATTTCGGTATAATATCAACTAAAAATGTTAATATCGTAACATTTCATACATTGTCGCCACAGAAATTGTGCAATATAACATATATTTTCGAGGATTATAGGAGAATAATCATACTGTTTAACTTCCTTCTTTACATTTTTCGTAAATTGTGTTATCATCAATAACACTTGATCAGAAAGCAATGTTTTTCGGAGATGTTTTATATGTCAAAAAGAGATGACAGACTGACACAAATTGTTAATTTACTCAAAATTCGAGAGCACTGTTCCATTAAAGAACTCTCCTCTGTGTTCAATGTATCAGAAATGACAATCCGGCGTGATTTGAAGGTTATAGAAGCAAGTTCTATCGCAAATGTTATAAATGGGGTTGTGATATACAATCCTGCGCAAACAGCACTTAATTCAACCGAGGACTATAACATTATTCTTGAGGGGGAAAAGCACCGCGCTGAAAAGAAAGCAGTCGGACGATATGCTGCTTCTTTAGTTAATCCTAATGATATTATTATTCTCGATACGGGAACAACGACTGTCCGTATTGCAGAAAATTTGCCTCAGAATATTCCTCTCACCGTATTGTGCTATAATATTAATATTCTAATGGAATTGTACCGTTTACCCAATGTAGACATTCTTCTTGCTGGTGGGCATTATTATCGCAATACCCAAATGTTTCAAAGCCCACAAGGCCTTGACTATATTAAGAATACACGTGCGCACAAAGTCTTTATCTCGGTTGCTGGAATTCACGAAGATCTAGGCCTTACCTGTTGCCATGATAATGAAATTGAAACTAAAAGGGCAATCCTAAATTCTGCACTGGAGAAAATTTTAGTTACAGACTCTAGCAAATTCGGGCAAGTACATTCCTCCCATTTTTGTGATTTAACGGATATAGATATGATTATAACCGACAAAAATCTGGAATCTGAATGGGTTCGCCGTATTCATGAGCTTAATATCAAGCTCCGGTTAGTTTGATTCGTTTTCAATCTATGCTGAATAATTTCACAAAACCGCAGTTATGATTTAGACTGCACTAAATTCATTATTTGTAACACGTAAAGGCAGATATCTAAAACCATTTAGTATATCTGCCTTTATTTCAATGCCCAGATTCTATATCTGCGCTCTAGAAGAAGAGACAAGGCTCGCGCCCTGCCTTTTGTGCTTTATTTATTAAATAGTCAAGCGAGAACTTGTGTGCTGGGCTTGAGTTAGTATTTCTTTGTCTCTTACACCGTTTAGGTAGGTCTGTGTGATGGAGGTATTTTCACGCCCCGGTAGCCCAGACAACGATATAGTCATATTTTAGTTGTTCTTCGGTCAAACTTATTAATTCGCTCATGCGAATACCTGTATCTATCAGCAGGAGTATGATTACCTTATTGTGAATTTGCAGATATTCGATTTGTTTGCGATAATTCTTTATCGTTTTTGGAGAAAGATTTCGGCTTTGGCAATGGAATACAAACTCATCGTTTACTGTGGATAGCAACATAAAAAAACACTCCTTTTCCGGCTATTTGATACCGAAAAGGGAGTGTTTTTATTGTCAATGGGAATTCACCTGCTGGAATAACAAAAGGAGTCGTTATTCCACTTGGCACAGTTTTTTCCACCAGTTTGATTTACTCTAATAAAGAAACTCTGCGGAAAAGTTGCGAATTCTTTTGCTTTTCTTGTGCTTACTTGTTGTCGACGGAGTGCATATAGGCAGCCAGCTCCACCATCTTGGTGGCGTAGCCGCACTCGTTGTCGTACCAGGAGACCACCTTCACGAAGGTGTCGGTCAGAGCGATGCCGGCCTTGGCGTCGAAGATGGAGGTGCGGGTGTCGCCGAGGAAGTCGCTGGAGACCACATCCTCATCGGTATAGCCCAGAACGCCCTTCAGCTCGCCCTCGGAGGCGGCCTTCATGGCCTTGCAGATCTCCTCGTAGGAGGCGGGCTTTGCCAGCTTCACCGTCAGGTCCACCACGGACACATCCAGCGTGGGAACGCGCATGGACATACCGGTCAGCTTGCCGTTGAGGGCGGGGATGACCTTGCCCACGGCCTTGGCGGCGCCGGTGGAGGAGGGGATGATGTTGCCGGTAGCGGCACGGCCGCCGCGCCAGTCCTTCAGGGAAGCGCCGTCCAGCAGCTTCTGGGTGGGGGTGACGGAGTGGACGGTGGTCATCAGGCCTTCCACGATGCCGAACTGGTCATTGATGACCTTGGCGATGTGGGCGAGGCAGTTGGTGGTGCAGGTGGCGTTGGAGACATAGGTCATGTCGGGGGTGTACTTGTCGTTGTTGACGCCCATTACGAACATGGGGGTGTCGTCCTTGGAGGGAGCGCCCATGATGACGTGCTTTGCGCCGGCCTCAATGTGGCCCTGACACAGCTCTTTGCTCAGGTGCTTGCCGGTGCACTCGAAGACGATCTCAGCGCCGGCCTGACCCCAGGGAATATCCTTGCACTCCAGAGCGGTGTAAACGGGATACTTCTTGCCGTCCACGATCAGGGCGCCTTCCTCGGCGGAAACCTCGCCGGGATACTTGCCGTGGACAGAGTCGTACTTGAGCATATAAGCCATGTACTCGGGGTTCATGAAGGGATCGTTCAGAGCGACGACCTCAACATCATTGCGGGACAGGGCGGCCCGGAAGGCCAGACGGCCGATGCGGCCGAAACCATTGATACCAATCTGCGTTTTCATCGTTGATGAGCTCCTTTCAATATGACAGTACGGAAACGCAATCGAAACGATTGCGTAAACGTTTGTTTTTCTTGGATACGATGATTATAGTAGCATATTACGGGTTTTTTGACAATTGTCATTTCAGATAACATTCCAAATGTCCCCTTGTGGATTTTGATAAGAAAATAGTGAAAATCACAAAACTTTTGCCGAAAAACCGAGAAAAGACCTTGACGAATGCGGGAAACCTGTCCTATACTGAGCTTGAACTAATTGATTACGCAAGAAAATGAACGTTTGCGCAAAAGGGTGAACTGATATGAAAGTGACCATCAGCGATGTGGCGCGGCTGGCGGGGGTCTCCACCGCCACGGTGTCCCATACCATCAACAATACCAGATATGTCTCCAGCGAGACCAAGGAAAAGGTCTATCAGGCCATCGCGGAGCTGGGCTACACACCGGACGCCTCCGCCCGCAGCTTCCGCACCGGAAAGAAAAAAACAGTGGGCTTCATCGTGCCCGATATTTCCAACAAGTTTTTCGGCACCATCATCGAGGCTGTGGAAAACTGTCTCTCTGCCCATGGCTACCATCTGATTATTGCCAATACCAAGGAGGATGCCCAGCGGGAGGAGAACAACATCCGCCTTTTGAGCGCAGGGCTGGTGGACGGATTGCTGATCGCCAGCACCATGGACGATTTCCAGCGGTTCGATCAGGTGATTCCCGCGGGGTTCCCGGTGGTGCTGGTGGACCGGACCTTTGAGGTGAAGAAATACTCCTCGATCTGCGTCTCCAATTTCCAGCCCATTTACCGCAGCGTGTGCCGTCTGGCCGGAAAGGGCGCCCGCCGCATCGGCATCGTGGGCGGCCTGCCCCGTCTTTCCTCCACGCGGGAGCGGATCTCCGCCTATCAGGAGGCCATGACGGACTGCGGGCTTCCTGTGGACGAGGCGCTGATCCGGTACGGCAACTCCATGGAAAACAGCGTGCAGGCCTGTCTGGATCAGCTGCTGGAGCAGAAATGCGACGCCATTGTGGTCTGTCAGGGGCTGATGGCTTCGGAAACGGTCGTCTATCTCCACCAGAAGGGCATCCGTCTTGCCGAGGACATTGACCTTGTGAGCTTTGTAGATTATGATTCCAATTTCTACGAGCTTTATTCCAAGCAGATGGACTGCATCGTCCAGCCGGCGGAGGAGCTGGGCAAGGCTGCCGGAGAGCAGATCCTCAGCCGCATCGAAAATCCCGACGCCCCTGTTTTTGAAAAGGTGCTGACCTCCTCGTACCGTCCCTATGACAACCCTGCCAGCTGGAACGGAAACAAGTGAAGCGCGTCCCTGTCCGGAGCCTTTCGGCTCCGGACAGTTTTTTTGCGGGATGCTTGACAAGGGCGGTCTATTATTGTAGACTTCAAACAGGAGGTCTACATGGATAGACCGGAAGGAGGAGACCATGGAGCATATCCGTCTTTGCGACAGTGAGTATCGCTTTATGCAGGTGGTGTGGGAGGCGGCGCCGGTGAATTCCGGCCGTCTGGCGGCGTTGTGCCGGGAACGGCTGGGGTGGAAAAAATCCACGGTCTACACCGTTTTGAAGCGCCTTTGCGACCGGGGGCTTTTGCGCAATGAAAACAGCATCGTAACGGCGCTGGCAGAGCGGGAGGCCGTGGATGCGGAAGCGGCGGAGGACTTTGTGGACCGGACCTTCGGCGGCTCACTGCCGGGGTTTCTGGCGGCATTTATGAAAGGGCGGAGCTTGACGGAACAGGAGGCTGAGGATTTGAAGCGTCTCATCGACGCCCGTCAGGAGGGATGAAGATGGCGGTTTTGACAGGAATCGTCCGGCAGCTGCTGACCATGGCGCTGGAAGCCCTTCCGGTCATGGCGGCGGTGCTGCTGGCAAGGCTGCTTTTGAGAAAAGCGCCCAAGAAATTCAGCATGGTGCTGTGGCTGGCGGTGGCGCTCCGTCTGATCTGCCCCGTCCTGCCGGAAAGTCCTGTGGGGCTGGTGCAGACGGAGCGGGCGGAGCAGGCGGTGTCCGTCCTGCTGGAGAAGCCGCAGGCGACCGCGCCCCGGCTGCCGGTGCCTTCTGCGGGAGCGGAGGAAAGCGGCGGCGCGTCCGGTCACAGCGCCGGAGAGCGCCCGCCCGCGGAGAGCGCCGCTGCGGAGGACGGGGGATGGCTTCCGGTTTTGAGCCTTTTGTGGCTGGCGGGCTTTGCGGCCATGGCGGGCTGGATGCTGCTCGGCTGGCTGCGGCTGCGGCGGCTGGTTTCCGCCGCGGTGCGGCGGGAGGGGGATGTGTGGGAGTGCGATGGACTGCCGTCCCCCTTTGTCATGGGGCTGCTGCGGCCGAGAATCTATGTGCCCTTCCGCCTGACCGATGCGCAGCGGACCTGTGTGATGGCCCACGAGCGGTACCACATCCGGCGGAGGGACCCATGGTGGAAGCTGCTGGGCTGCGGGCTTCTGGCGGTTTACTGGTGGGATCCGGCGGTGTGGCTTTGCTGGAGCCTGTTCTGCCGGGATCTGGAAATGAGCTGCGACGAGGCGGTGCTGGACCAGCTGGGGGATCAGGCGCGCCATGGATACAGCCTGTCTCTGGTGGACTTTGCGCAGGTCCGCCGTTTCCCCGCGGCGCTGGCCTTTGGAGAGCATGACGCCGCCCGACGGGTGAAGAACGTGCTGCGGTGGAAGCGGGCAACGCCCGCCGTGGCGGCGCTGGCCATGGCGGCGGTGCTGCTGGTGATGAGCGTGGGCGTGCATAACGCCCGTGCCGGAGACGAAAGCGTGGTGACACTGGCGGCGGCAGAGGACGGCGGCGTGGAGATTTCCGTTCGGGCGTCGGAGCAGGTCCGCTCATGGGCGCTTCTGGAGGAGGTCTATCAGGACGGCCGGCTGGTCTCCAGCGCCTATCGGGTCTTTGACGGCTTTGCCGATCAGGAGGACGGCGTCACGGAGCGGAGCTTCCGCTGCACTCTGCGGGCAGAGGTCCCCCAGCTGGCAGACGGCGGATTTGCCGGAGAGCTGGCGGTTTCCTGCGCGGGGGCAGCTCAGACGCTGCCGCTGCCGCACCAGCGTTATACCGGCGTGGGCGTTCTGGTGGGGGAGGATGACCGGACCCGCTTCCGCCTGAAGCCGGGGGAGTCTGTGAACGTGTGCACGGTTCTGCTGTCCACCGGGCCTGACGGTGCCATCACCTTTTCGGCAGAGGGCGTGGATCCGGCGCAGCGGAACAGCGCGGCGGTACGCTACCGGCTGGTGCTCTCGGAGAAGTCCTTCGTGGAGCTGGAAGCGCCGCCGCTGGATCTGGCGCAGACCCTCTACGACCTGCGGGTGCCGTCCCGAAAGGAGATGGGAGCCGTGCGGACGCTGGCGGATGCGCTGGGCATGGAGCGGTTTGGCCTGTACACCATCGTGGAGTATGAGCAGGCGATCGAGCTGGCCTATTTCGAGCCGATGGAGGAGTGGGAGGAAACGCTCCTCTGGAAACGGGCGATGGTGCTGCTGGCGCTGATCTCCGACGCCGACGAGGTGGACATTTCCTTCCCCGCGGCAGACGGCGGCAACCGGTATACCTATTATTGCGGACTGGAGCAGCCGGACGGCTGGGCGCAGGCGCTGGACTACGAGGACCTCAAGGAGATGGGGCAGTCGCCGCAGGGGGTGCGGGAGCTGCTTGACTATCTGGATGTGGAGGAAGCGGAAGGCACGGGGGCGGAACTGCCGGAGGGCTTTCTGGAGTACAGCGACCGGACGATGCCATAGGGAACGCCGGAGAAAATTCCGTGCCAGTACATTTTTTACCATTGCAGGATTCCGGCAAACCGTGTATAGTAAGGAAATAGAAGGAAAATCGATGGCTCCGCCCGGGCGGAGCCATTCCCGCTGTGGTGCAGCGGGAATGGATTCCTTTGAATGTGATGAGGAGGAAACGTTATGCGAAAACACAAATTGCTGGCGGTCCTGCTGGCACTGGCCATGACCATCAGCCTGCTCCCCACGGCTGCGGCTGCGGAAAGCGGCTATCGGGATACCGACGGCCACTGGGCGGAGACCGCCATTGACCGCTGGAGCGGCTATGGCATCATTCAGGGCAACAACGGGGCGTTCAACCCCAACGGGGCGCTGACCCGCGCCCATATGGCGGCGATTCTGACCCGCCTGCTGGGGCTGCCCGCGGCGGACAGCGCCGGCTTTACCGACGTTGACGAGGGCGCGTGGTACGCGGAGTACATCAACCGCTGCGCCGCCGCCGGCATTATGCTGGGCGCCAACGGAAAGGCCAGCCCCAACGCCCTGATTACCCGCCAGCAGGCGATGGTGATGCTGGCGCGGGCGCTTGGAATCCAGCCCGTCAAAAATCCGGACCTGAGCGCCTACAAGGACGGCGGAGCGGTCAGTGAGTACGCGCGGGGCTATGTGGCGGCTTTGATCGAAGCCGGCATTGTGAGCGGCGTCAGCGCGGATACGCTGGGCTGCGGCAGCAGCATCACCCGTGCTGCCACGGTCACCATTCTGGACCGGAGCATCACCACCTATGCCAACCGGCCCGACAGTCGGGTGGAGGCGGTTTCCGGCGGCATCGTGCTGGTAGCGGCAGACGGCGTGGAGCTCACCGGCAGCGCGGACAGCGTTCTTGTGACGCAGGGCGCGGCAGACGGCACGGTGACGCTGGACGGCGTCACGGCGGACAGTGTTCTGGTGCTGGGGGAAAACACGACCGTCCTGCTGGAAGGAGACAGCAAGGCGGAGACTGTCACGGTCTCTGAGACCGCTGAGGGCGCGCAGGTCGTGGTGGAAGAGGACGCAAAGGTGACCACCGTGGTTACCGAGGCCCCCGAAAGCAAGGTTTCCGTGTCCGGTCAGGTGGGCGATGTGGTCACCGCGGAGAGCGCCCGTGAGGCAGCCGTGGAGGTTGCCAAGGGCGGCCGTGTGGAGGAAATCACCGCTGCCGGCGAAAAGACGGACATTGCCGTTTCCGGCAAGGTGGAGAACGTCACCGTAGAGGAGAGCGCGGAGGATACCACCGTGGAGGCCGGTACCGGCGGCGTCATCAGCAAGGTGGACAATGCCGCTGAGGGCACCACGGTCAGCGGCAAGGGCAAGGTGGAGAGCGTGACCACCAGCGGCGACAATACCACCGTGACCACCAAGGGCACCGAGGTGGAGGTGGAAAAGGGCACCACCGGCACCACCGCCGGCGGCAAGGACGTGTCCGGCGGCACCACCGTCACCACGCCCGGCAGCTCCGGCTCCGGCGGTTCTTCCTCCGGCGGCGGATCTTCCCATTCCCACCGCTACACCTATCAGGATAACGGCGACGGAACCCATACCGGAACCTGCTCCTGTGGCGAAAAGACCAGCCCCGAGGCACACAAGGTGGATGATACCGGCGTCTGTACCGTCTGCGGCGCGGACGGATTCGTGGCACGGATCGGCACCACCGGCTACAAGAACCTGCAGGATGCCCTGAACGTGGGCGGGGATGTTGTTCTGGTGCAGGATGTTATTATTATGCCGGAGGGGATGGGAAAAGGACTTGTTCCCCAGATGAATGTTGCACATGATACAGTGCTGAACTTGAATGGAAAGAGTATAGCACTTGATCCTAAAGTTGCTGAGGAAAGTCTTACCTATACTCCGGCTATTATGGATGTCCCTACCGGCGTGACGCTGACCATCAACGGTTCCGGAACGATCACGGCAGAGGCTGGAAATAACAACAGCTATGGAATTAACGTTATGGGTGGACATGTGATCGTCAATGGTGGTAATCACTATGGCGCTATGACAGCTTTCCAAGTCCAAACCGGAGAACTGACCATCAATGACGGTCTGTTTGATTTGGCACCGACCTGCAAAGAAGCAGTACCGCAGTATGCAAAGTACATGATCAATGTCATTGATGATAGCTATAAAGATGGAAGCGCCACAATTGCAGTCAAGGGCGGCACCTTTGTAAAGTTTGATCCTTCTGCCAACCCCGAAGGACCGGATACCTCTTATGTAGCCGATGGTTACAGCGTTGTGCAGGACGGCGAGAATTACAAGGTTCTGGAAGGCACCTATGTCTCCACGGAAGAGGAGCTGAACGAGCAGATCAAAAATGGAACGGCGAGCGAGATTCATCTGGCAGGCGATATTGAACTGACAAATAATCTTTCTGTTTCCCGGGATGTTACGCTGGTGGGACATGGATACGCGATTTCCAAGTATCCCACGTATGTGGGAGCCGAGACCAATGTGGTGTTCCAGAATGTGAAGTTTGAGGATAACACGGCAACGGACAAGGGGTCCAGTGTCTATGGATCAGGTTTCATGGGAACTATGACGTTTATTGAATGTGCATTTGGCAATAGTAACTGGGAATCCATTCAGGTCACTCCAAAGGGAGATGCGACTGTATTGATTCAAGACTGCACCTTCACTGCAACAAAGGACATGAAACGGTTTATCCACATTGAGCCGGATCCCAGAAATACGTTGCAAGTAAATGTTGCAATCGAAAATTGTTTGTTTACCGGTTGCGAAAAGGTCAATTATAGCAACTCTGATACGGTATCTGTAATTGATATGGATTATTTTGCAAGCGGAAGCACCATGACACTGGGTGGGTGTGAGTTCTTCAATACTGATGGGACTGAGGCGACAAATGCTCACGCATATTTCTGTGATGCTAACGGACAAAGACCCAGCGAGTATGAGTATGATGGAATGTATTCCAAGCTGACTGGCGGTATTCAAACGTATACCGTTGACTAAAAGACCATTCTGACAGAAGTTCATTCTTTTAAGCAGGAGAGCCCCTCAGGGGCTCTCCTGCTGTTCTTTTTCATCAACCTATGCAAAAACTACCAAAACTTCCAGAGAATGTTGTGCAAGATACTGCTTGCATAAATATTCATCAAAAGAGTATAATTCATACATCGTCAAACAGAACATACGGAGGAGATCCACCATGAAAAAGAACAAAGAAGACATCAAGAAGATCGTGCTGGCTTATTCCGGCGGTCTGGATACATCCATCATCATTCCGTGGCTGAAGGAACACTACAACAACCCCGAGATCATCGCCGTGGCCGGCGACGTGGGTCAGAACGATGAGCTGGAGGGTCTGGAGGAAAAAGCCCTCAAGACCGGCGCCAGCAAGCTCTATATCGCCGATCTCACCGACGAGATGGTGGACGAGGTCATCATCCCCTCCCTGAAAATGGGCGCCAGCTACGAGCAGTACCTGCTGGGCACCGCCTTCGCCCGGCCCATCATCGGCAAGAAGCTGGTGGAGATCGCCAAGGCCGAGGGCGCCGACGCCATCGCCCACGGCTGCACCGGAAAAGGCAACGATCAGGTGCGGTTTGAGCTGGCAATCAAGCGGTTTGCGCCGGATATGACCATCATTGCCCCGTGGCGGGAGTGGGACATCAAGGGACGGGACGAGGAGATCGACTACGCCGAAGCCCACAACGTGCCCCTGAAAATCTCCCGCGAGACCAACTATTCCAAGGATAAGAACCTGTGGCACCTGAGCCACGAGGGTCTGGATCTGGAGGACCCCGCCAACGAGCCTCTGTACGAAAAGGAGGGCTTTCTGGAGATGGGGGTCAGCCCCATCACCGCTCCCGACCAGCCCACTTATGTGACCATCGACTTTGAAAAGGGCGTGCCTGTGGCCGTGGACGGCGAGAAGATGAAGGCCAGCGACGTGATCCGCAAGCTCAACAAGCTGGGCGGAGAAAACGGCATCGGCCTTCTGGACATCGTGGAAAACCGGCTGGTTGGCATGAAGGATCGCGGCGTATACGAGACTCCCGGCGGCACCATTCTCTACAAGGCCCACCAGTGTCTGGAAATGCTCACAGTGGATAAAGATACAGCCCACATGAAGAGCAAGCTGGCGGTGGACTTCGCGGATCTCATCTATAACGGCAAGTGGTTCACCCCTTTGCGGGAGGCCCTCAGCGCCTTTGCCGACAAGACGCAGGAGCACGTGACCGGCTCCGTGAAGCTCAAGCTCTACAAGGGCAACATCATCACCTACTCCATCACCTCTCCGGAGTCCCTGTATTCCGAGGAGCTGGTGACCTTCAATGAAAGCGCCTATGACCAGACCAACGCCACGGGCTTTATCAACCTCTGGGGTCTGCCCGATACGGTGCTGGCGCTGCGGGAGCAGGGGAAGCTCTAAGAGCTTTCGGAGGGGAGCGGGCTCCCCTCCGAGCCACCCCACCACCAGTCTTCGGACTGGTGTGTGCGCCCCAAGGGCGCACGGGTCAAAGTATGTTCGGCAGGTAAACGCCCTGCCGAACATGATTGAAATGGCAGGCGCATGTCCTGCCGAACATGATCGAAACAGCCGGCAGAGCCGGACACAGCCACAGGACCACAGGTCCGGGGCGGCGAGCTGCTTCGCCCCGGACCTGTCAGGAAAGGAACCGACATATGAAACTTTGGGGCGGACGGTTTCAGAAGGAAACCGACGATTTGGTAAACGAACTCAATGCCTCCATCGGCTTTGACCAGAGGCTGTACAAGGAGGATATCACCGGCTCTCTGGCCCACGCTGCCATGCTGGCGGACTGCGGCATCATCTCTCAGGAGGATGCCGCCGCCATCGCGGAGGGCCTGCGGGGGATCCTTGCGGACGTGGAGGCCGGAACGGTGGCATTCACCGCCGATCAGGAAGACATCCACATGAACATCGAGACGCTGCTGACCGCGCGGATCGGGGACGCCGGCAAGCGGCTGCACACCGCCCGCTCCCGCAACGATCAGGTGGCGCTGGATTTCCGGATGTATGTGCGGGAGCAGATCCCCGTAATCACGGAGCAGCTTCTGGCGCTGGAATCGGTCCTCTGCAAGCGGGCGAAGGAGTATCAGACCGCCGTCATGCCGGGGTATACCCACCTTCAGCGGGCGCAGCCCATTTCCTTTGCCCAGCACCTGATGGCCTATGCCGGAATGTTTGCCCGTGACGTGACCCGTCTGGAGGACTGCGCGGCACGGCTCAATGAATGTCCCCTCGGCTCCGGCGCGCTGGCGGGCACCACCTATCCCATTGACCGCTGGGCCACGGCGGCGGCGCTGGGCTTTGACCGGCCCGTGTCCAATTCGCTGGACGGCGTTTCCGACCGGGATTATGCGCTGGAGCTGATGAGCGCCCTTTCCATTTTGATGATGCACCTGTCCCGTTTTTCCGAGGAGATCATCCTCTGGTGCAGCTGGGAGTTCAAATTCATCGAGCTGGATGATGCCTACGCCACCGGAAGCTCCATCATGCCGCAGAAGAAAAATCCGGATGTGGCGGAGCTGGTGCGGGGCAAAACAGGGCGGGTATACGGCGATTTGATGAGCCTGCTGACGGTGATGAAGGGCCTCCCGCTGGCGTACAACAAGGATATGCAGGAGGACAAGGAGCCGGTCTTTGACGCGGTGGACACCGTGGAGATGTGCCTGCCGGTATTCACCGCCATGCTGGATACCATGACCGTCCGCACGGACAACATGCGCTCCGCGGCGGGCAGGGGCTTCATCAACGCCACGGACTGCGCCGACTACCTGACCAAAAAGGGGATGCCCTTCCGGGATGCCTATACCGTCACCGGCAATCTGGTGGCTGCCTGCACGGCGCAGGGCAGAACGCTGGAGGAGCTGACGCTTCCGGAATTTCAGGAGGTCTCGCCGCTCTTTGAGGCGGATGTATACGAGGCCATCCGTCTGGAAAACTGCATGGCGCTGCGGGCCAGCTACGGCGGCCCCGCCGTCTCCGAGACCAGCCGCCAGATCGCGGATGCGGAGGCGTTTGTCAAGGCTCATACGAAATCATAACGAGGGAGATGGTCCCATTGAAGCCCAAGGTCTATATCGACGGCAGGGAGGGCACCACGGGGCTGCAGATCTATGACCGCCTTGCCGGACGCGGTGACATCCAGCTGCTGCTCATTGACGAGGACAAGCGCAAGGACCCCGCGGAGCGGAAAAAGCTGATGAACGCGGCGGACATCGTGTTTTTGTGCCTCCCCGACGGCGCGGCGCGGGAGGCGGTGGAGCTGGTGGAGGATCCCCGCACGCGGATCATCGACGCCTCCACCGCCCACCGCACGGCTGCCGGCTGGGTCTACGGCTTTGCGGAGCTGCGGCCGGGTCAGCGGGCGGCCATTGCCGGCGCGGCACGGGTGGCAAACCCCGGCTGCCATGCCACCGGCTTTCTCTCCATTGCGGCGCCGCTGGTGGAGCTGGGGCTGCTGGAAAAGGACGCGGCGCTGTCCTGCTTTTCCCTCACCGGCTATTCCGGCGGCGGAAAAAAGATGATCGCCCGGTATGAGGCGGCGGACAGGGACGCGCTGCTTTCCACGCCCTGTCCCTACGGCATGGGGCAGGGGCACAAGCACCTGCCGGAGATGCAGAAGATCTGCGGTCTGGAACAGCCGCCGGTGTTCACCCCGATCGTGGACGACTATGCGCAGGGAATGCTGACCGCGGTCCCCCTGCACATGAGCTGGCTGCGGGGCGTTTCCACGCTGGCGCAGGTGCGGGCGTGTCTGGCGGATTACTACGCCGGAGCGAAGCTGGTGCGGGTGTCGGACGATCCCGATACTGCCGGACTGTACGCCGGTGAACAGGCGGGGAAGGATACCCTGACGCTGTACGCGGCGGGGAATGACCGGCAGTTCACCCTTTCGGCCCTGTTTGACAATCTGGGAAAAGGGGCCAGCGGCGCGGCGGTGCAGAACATGAACCTGATGCTGGGGTTTGAGGAAACCGCCGGCTTGAACCTGTAAGCGCCTGCGGGCACAAACACACCCGCCCCGGCGCTTGGATTGTTGGGAGGAATCGACCATGAATTTTATTGAAGGCGGCGTCTGCGCCGCGCAGGGCTTCCGTGCCGCCGGCATCCATGTGGGAGTCAAGACCCATGCCAGCTGGAAAAAGGACGTGGCCCTCATCGTCTCCGATACGGACTGCGCCGCGGCGGCGGTCTTTACCAGAAACGTGGTGAAGGCCGCACCTATCCATGTGGACCTTGCGCATCTGGCCGGCGGCCATGCAAGAGCCATCATCGCCAACAGCGGCAACGCCAATGCCTGCGCGCCGCAGGGCGAGGAAAACGCCGAGAGAATGTGCGCGGCGGCAGCCGCGGCGGTGGGCTGCCGGCCGGAAGAGGTGCTGGTAAGCTCCACAGGCGTCATCGGTCAGACGCTGAACGTGCAGGTCATCGAGGAAGGGGTTCCGGCGCTGTATGGACAGCTGGCCCGCTCTGCCGCGGGCAGCGATGCCGCCGCCCACGCCATTATGACCACGGACACGGTGAAAAAGGAAGCGGCGGTGGAGACCGTCATTGGCGGAAAGACCGTCCGGATCGGCGGCATCGCCAAGGGCAGCGGCATGATCCACCCCAACATGGGCACGATGCTGTGCTTTTTGACCACGGACTGCGCCATTTCCCCCGCCATGATCAAAAGCGCGCTGCTGGAAACGGTGCAGGTGAGCTTCAACCGCATCAGCGTAGACGGGGATACCTCCACCAACGATTCGTGCATCGTGCTGGCAAACGGCCTTGCGGGAAATCCGGAGATCACGGAAAAGAACGGAGACTACGCCGCCTTTGCGGAAGCCCTGAAGCATTTGTGCACGGCACTTGCCAAAAAGATGGCGGCGGACGGCGAGGGCGCCAAGCACCTCATCACCTGCACGGTGACCGGCGCGAAGGACGAGGAGCAGGCGGAGACCATCGCAAAATCCGTCATTTCCTCCACCCTGACCAAAGCCGCCGTGTTCGGCGCGGATGCCAACTGGGGCCGGGTGCTGTGCGCCATGGGGTACTCCGGCGCGGAGTTTGACCCGCAGCGGGTGGATGTGTCCTTTGCCAGCGCCGCCGGTGAGGTGGCGGTGTGCGCCGCCGGCCGCGGTCTCAGCTTTGACGAGGAGCAGGCCAAGGCCGTCCTGACGGAGCACGACGTGGAGATCCGCATTGCCATGGGAGAGGGCGGCGCCGGCTGCACCTGCTGGGGCTGCGACATTACCTACGATTACATCAAGATCAACGGAGATTACCGGACCTGAGACCGGCGGAAAGCGGCCGGCCCCTGTCCGCGGAGGATTCAACAAGGAGCTGATATTCATGTCATCCCACGCCCAGCAGGCCCGGACACTGATCGAGGCCCTGCCTTACATTCAAAAATTCACGGGAAAAACGGTGGTGGTCAAATACGGCGGAAACGCCATGATCTCGGATGAGCTGCGCCGCGCGGTGATGAGCGACATCATCCTGCTGCATCTGGTCGGCATTCGGGTGGTCATGGTCCACGGCGGCGGTCCGGAGATCAGCGAAATGCTCCAGCGGCTGAACCACACCACGGAGTTTGTAGACGGCCTGCGGTATACGGACGAGACCACCATGGACGTGGTGCAGGCGGTGCTCTGCGGAAAGGTCAACAAAAATCTGGTGGCACAGCTCAACCGTCTGGGCGGGCAGGCCATCGGCCTTTGCGGCATGGACGGCGAGCTTTTTCAGGCAGAGCGGCTGGATGAAAAATACGGTCTGGTAGGCCGCATTACCGGCGTGAATCCCGCGCCGGTGGAAAACGCCCTGCTCTCCGGTTATATTCCGGTGGTCTCCACGGTGGCACAGGGCATGGATGCCGACACCGCCTACAACATCAACGCCGACACCGCGGCCGCCCGTCTGGCGGAGGCCCTGCACGCGGAAAAGCTGATTTTGCTGACGGACGTGCGGGGACTTCTGCGGGACCCCGCAGACGAAGAGACCCTGATCCACGAGATCCACACCGCCGAGGTGCCCGGTCTCATTGCCGACGGCGTGATCTCCGGCGGCATGATCCCCAAAATGCAATGCTGCGTGGACGCCATTGCAGGGGGCGTGGAGCGGGTCCACATTCTGGACGGACGGATCCCGCACTCCATCCTCATTGAGCTTTTGAGCGACCGGGGCATCGGGACGATGCTGAAACAGGAGGACTGCTGACCATGACATCTCAGGAAATCAAGACCTTGACCGGACAGTATATCATGAATACCTACGGCCGCTTCCCGGTGGCCATCGACCACGGGGAGGGCGCCACCCTCTACGACCCCGAAGGGCGGGCGTACATCGACTTTACCAGCGGCATCGGCGTCTGCGATCTGGGGTATGGCAATCAGGCATGGGCGGACGCCATTGCCGTGCAGGCAAAGAAGCTGGGCCACGTGTCCAACCTCTTTTATACGGAGCCTGCCGCCCGTCTGGCGGAGACCCTCTGCAAGCGCACCGGCATGAGCTGCGTGTTTTTTGCCAACGGCGGCGGCGAAGCCAACGAAGGGCTGATCAAGCTGGCGCGGAAGTACAGCTTTGACAAATACGGCAAGGGCCGCGCCACCATCATCACCCTGAAAAATTCCTTCCACGGCCGCACCATCACCACCCTCAAAGCCACCGGACAGGAGGTTTTCCACCAGTACTTCTTCCCCTTCACCGAGGGCTTCCGGTATGCCGACGCCAACGACCTCGCCTCTTTGAAGGCCGCCGCAGGCGACGACGTCTGCGCCGTGCTGGTGGAGCTGGTGCAGGGAGAGGGCGGCGTGCTGCCGCTGGAGACGGAGTATGTGCAGGCGCTGAAGGCGCTCTGCGAGGAGCGGGACTGGCTGCTGCTGGCGGACGAGGTCCAGACCGGTGTGGGCCGCACGGGAACGCTGTTTGCCTTCCAGCAGTACGGCATTCTGCCGGACGCGGCCTCCTTTGCCAAGGGCATTGCCGGCGGACTGCCCATGAGCGGCGTCATGGCGGGAGAGAAATGCCGCCATGTGCTGGGCCCCGGCACCCACGCCACCACGTTCGGGGCAAACCCGGTCTGCGCCGCCGCGGGTCTGGTGGTGCAGGAGACCCTCACGGACCGCTTTTTGGAGGAAGTGACGGTCAAGGGCAGCTATCTCCGCAGTCAGATCGAGGCGATGGACCTGCCCTGCTTCGGAAAGACCCGTGGAATGGGGCTGATGATCGGCGTGGAGGTCCGCGCAGGGTATGACAAGAGCGAGATCGCCGCAAAGCTCATCGAAAACGGCCTGCTGGTGCTGACGGCGGGGCCGGGGATGCGGCTTCTTCCGCCTCTGGTCATCACCAAGGAGGAAATGGACCAGGGTCTTGCCATCATGAAAAAAACACTCGGCTGAGATTCTTTTCTCTCCGGAGGGCGGCGCTGCCGCCCGCTCTCACACGAGCACTTGCTCTTACACTGACACTAGCACTTACTCTTACACTTACTCTTACACTAACACTAGCGGACGGTTTTCGAAGATTTTGAAAATTTTCAAAATCTTCAGCAGGCTGCCGGTCTCCGGAGGGATCTGCCGCCGGAGGCCGCACACCGCGGAAAGCGAGGAGACATCATGGAACATCACACCCATTTTCTCAAGCTGCTGGACTTTACTCCGGCGGAGATCCAGCAGTTTCTGGATACCGCCGCCGACCTGAAGGCCAAGAAAAAAGCCGGCGTCCCCCACCGCTATCTGGAGGGGAAGAACGTGGCGCTGATTTTTGAAAAGACCTCCACCCGCACCCGCTGCGCCTTTGAGGTAGCCGCAAGGGATCTGGGAATGGGGACCACCTATCTGGGTCCCACAGGCAGCCAGATCGGGGTGAAGGAGTCCATCGCGGACACCGCCCGTGTGCTGGGCCGGATGTATGACGGCATTGAGTACCGGGGATTCGGGCAGGCGCTGGTGGAGGAGCTGGCGCAGTATGCCGGCGTCCCCGTGTTCAACGGCCTGACCAACGAGTTCCATCCCACGCAGATTCTGGCGGATTTCCTGACCATTCAGGAGCATTTCGGAAAGCTGCGGGGAGTGAAGCTGGTGTATCTGGGAGACGCCCGCTACAATATGGGAAACAGCCTCATGGTGGGCTGCGCCAAAATGGGGATGCACTTTGTGGCGTGCGCCCCCAAGGAGTACCTGCCGGATGCCGCGCTGGTGGAGACCTGCAGGGCCATTGCTGCGGAGACCGGCGCCGTGCTGGAGTTCACGGAGGACCCCATGGCGGCGGTAAAGGGCGCCGATGTGCTCTATACCGACGTGTGGGTCTCCATGGGCGAGCCGGTGGAGGTCTGGGCAGAGCGCATCGAGGCGCTGGGCCCGTATCAGGTGACCAAAGCCCTCATGGACGCCGCAGGCCCCCAGTGCCGCTTCATGCACTGCCTGCCCGCCTACCATGACCACAAAACGCAGGTGGGACGGGAGATGGGCCAGCGGTTCGGCCGCGACGCCATGGAGGTCACCGACGAGGTGTTTGAAGGTCCGCAGTCCATCGTCTTTGACGAGGCGGAAAACCGGATGCACACCATCAAGGCTGTGATGTACGAGCTGATGAAATAAGCGGAAACCCGCAGGCAGGGGCGGAACCAACCGGTTCCGTCCCTGCGTTTTTTTGCGTCTGCGGGATGTTCCGCTCCGACGCTCTTTTCCCCGTTGGACTGATTTATAAGATAGAGAATCTCCCTTCGTGGAAATGACGGGGAAGGGATCTTCACAGTTGGCAGCTGCCCGATAAACCGGAACTTGTCTACCTGTTATTTTCTCCCCAGACGCAAAGCTGGTCTAAGACAACCATCAGGGATTTTCCCCTGTCGCTGAGGCGGTATTCTACCTTAGGCAGGATCTGCGGGTATTCTGTCCTTACGATCAAATGATCGGCTTCCAATTCTTTCAGGTTTGTGCTGAGTGTCTTGTCGGAGATGTTTTTCAAATACCGTTTCAGCTCATTGAACCGTACGACCTCGAACTCCATGAGACAATACAGAATCACCATTTTGTGTTTGCCGGATATGAGAGAGCGTGTAGCTGAAGCCGGTATCTTCAAAGTTTGCCTTCTCAATATAGTTTTTTATCATAGTACGCTTTCCTTTTGGATAGTACATTTCTAAAATATCAGTACTTGAATTGCTGCCGATGCCCGATATAATTATATTCGGGATCAGGAATCCTGTCAATTCAATCAGCGAAAAGGGGGAGTTGTTATGAGAACAAAGCTGAATATAACCGAGGGGATCTTCCCGATGCCGGTTCTGATGGTTGCAACTTATAATGAAGATGGCAGCGTCAATGTTATGAACGCCGCATGGGGGACCATGCAGGAAAGAAATATGGTGGCCCTCAATCTGACCGAAACCCATAAAACTGTAAAGAACATCAAAGCACGCGGTGCTTTCACCATAAGCATTGCAGATGCTGCGCACGTGGTTGAAGCGGACTACTTTGGGGTCGAATCCGGAAACAGGGTGTCTGAGAAGTTTGCGCGCAGCGGTCTTACCGCCGGCAAAGCGGAAACGGTTGACGCCCCTGTTATCAACGAGTTCCCGTTGTGTCTGGAGTGCGAATTCGTGGAATACCAGAGTGGCGGATATGGCTGCGGCGTAATCGGAAAGGTTGTCAATGTTACAGCGGATGAGCGCGTAATGGTGAACGGTAAAATTGATATGTCTCTGGTAAACGCCATTGCTTTTGACCCGTACACGCACGGCTATTACAAGGTAACAGAGCGGGTGGGCGAAGCCTTCAAAGACGGACTGAAACTAAAAGGGTGAGCGCAGAAAAGCAGGATCTCTCATTTACGAGGGATCTTGTTTTTTCGCAACATGACGGAATGTTGCTTTGCGCAGCTCCGCCGGTTTATATTTCCACATCTGTTAAATAAGAATTTATATTCCACCAGATTCTGATTGATCGTCTTTTTTGCTTTATCAGATTCTTCTGCTTCATTCATCGCATCGTGAAATCGGCGAAGGCATTGCGCATCAGTAAAAGAGAAAGAGGGAGATCCGGCTTTCCCTTGACAGCGTCCTCCGGAATCCATACAATAAAACGGGATCTAGAGGAAGTGAGGTTTTTCTATGAAGCGCGCATCCGGTATTTTGCTGCCGGTTTTTTCTCTGCCGGGGCCGTACGGCATCGGCTCTCTGGGCAAAGAGGCCAGAGCGTTCGCGGAGTTTTTGCAGGCGGCGGGCCAGAAGTGGTGGCAGGTGCTGCCGGTCGGGCCTGCGGACGGGAGGAACTCTCCCTATGCCAGTCCCTCCACCTTTGCGGGTAATCCCCTGCTGATCGACTTGGACACGCTGGGGGAAGCCGGACTGCTGACAGAGGGGGAGCTGCGGCGGGCACGGGTGAAGAGCGGCAGCCTGATCCGTTATGAACCCTTGAAAAAGAACCGGGAATCTCTGCTGCGCAAGGCGTTTTCCCGCATGGGAGCAGCGGACCGGCAGGCTGCGGAGGCGTTTTCCAATGCCCGATCGTGGGTGGGGGAGTACGCCCTGTACTGCGCCGCCAAGGCCCGCTTCGGCGGCGCGCCGTGGTATGAATGGCCGGACAGGGCGCTGCGCCGGCACGAGCCCCATGCGCTGGCACAGTGGCGGGAAGAGCTGCGGGAGGAGGTCGCCTTTCACACCTGCCTGCAATTCTGGTTCTTTGCCCAGTGGGAATCGCTGAAGCGGTATGTCAACGATCTGGGGATTCAGATTATGGGAGACCTGCCCATCTATGTCTCTCTGGATTCCGCCGACGTGTGGGCGGAGCGGGAGCAGTTTTTGCTGGATGAGGAGGGCAGACCCGATCGGGTGGCAGGGGTGCCGCCGGATTATTTCAGCGCCGAGGGGCAGCTGTGGGGCAATCCCCTGTACAACTGGGCTTTTATGGAAGAAGACGGGTTCGGCTGGTGGATCCGGCGGGTGGATGGCGCCATCCGCCTGTTTGACGCCGTCCGCATCGACCATTTCCGTGGGCTGGAGAGCTTCTGGTCGGTGCCGGCGGACGCGGAGACCGCCAGAACGGGCCGCTGGGAGCAGGGGCCGGGCATGAAGCTGCTGCGGGTTTTGAACGAGTGGTTCCGGGACGCCGGAGCGCCCTTTGTGGCTGAGGATCTGGGACTTTTGACGGAGGACGTCCACCGGCTGCGGGAAGCGGCGGGCCTGCCGGGGATGAAGGTGCTGGAATTTGCCTTCACCGGACCGGACAACGCCTATCTGCCCCATCACTACGACCCCCGCTGCATCTGCTATACAGGCACCCATGACAACAACACGCTGGCAGGGTGGTGCGCGGAGGCGGAACAGGAGGAACGGGACTTCGCGGAGCGGTATCTGGGCGTGCGGGAGGATCCGGAGGCACTGCGCCGCGCCGTGCTGCGGTGCGGGCAGGGGAGCGTGGCGGCGCTGTTCATCGCCCAGATGCAGGATTATCTGGGGCTGGGGGCGGAGGCCCGGATCAATGTCCCCGGAGTGGCGGATGGAAACTGGCGCTGGCGGATGCTGCCGGATCAGGCCACCCCTGCGCTGGCGGCGGAGATCCGGCAGCTGACCGCCGATTTCGGCCGCTGCGCCCCTTGACGGCGGCAGGGATTTTCGATATAATTTCCTTGCCTGCGGGAAGTGCTTCTGACCGCCGGCTCACGCGATATTTGAAATTCTGACGGCGAGGAAGTCTCCGGACCGGAAGAGGGAACGCTTGTGGTGCAGGGGGAACTCCCTGTGCCTGTGATTGGTATGCCCCCTTCGCCGGAGAACGGCGGAGGGGGATTTTTTTGGAGAAAGGAAGTGTCTGCATGGAGACCCGCGTGGCTGTGCTGGCTGTCATCGTGCGGGAGGGGGCCGCGGTGGACCGGCTCAACGACCTGCTGCATCAGTACAGCGGCTTTATCATCGGCCGCATGGGGCTGCCCTACCGGCAAAAGGGGGTCAGCCTCATCAGCATCGCGCTGGACGCGCCCCAGACGGAGATCTCGGCCCTGTCGGGAAAGATCGGCCGGCTGGACGGCATCACCGCGAAAACCGTGTATGCGCCGGAGCATCTGTAAGGCGCCTGCGGAAATGGAATCAAATCAGAAAAGAGGAAACGAATATGCGTATGTTGAAGAAAACCGTGCCGCTGCTGCTGGCGCTGCTGCTGGCGTTGTCCGTGACCGCCTGCGGAGGGAAAACGGAGCCTCCGGCGCCGGAAACGCCCGAAGGGCAGGAGCCGCCTGCGGCGGAAGAGGTCACCTTGCGGCTTGCGGCTTTGAAAGGCCCCACCGCCATGGGCCTTGTGAAGCTGATGCGCGACAGTGAGGAAGCGGGGGCGGACGGCAGCCGCTATGAATTTACGCTGGCCGGCTCCGCCGACGAGGTGACGCCCGCTCTCATCAAAGGAGAGCTGGACATGGCCTGCGTCCCCGCCAACCTTGCCTCTGTGCTGTACAACAAGACGGAGGGGCAGATCGTGACGCTGGCGGTGAACACGCTGGGGGTTCTCTATCTGGTGGAAAACGGCAATGCCGTGCAGTCCCTGCGGGATCTGGCGGGCAAGACCATTGTGGCGGCAGGGAAGGGCAGCACGCCGGAGTACGCCCTGCGGTATCTGCTGAAGGAAAACGGGATCGATCCCGATCGGGATCTGGTCATCGACTGGAAATCGGAGCACAGCGAGTGCGTGGCGGCTCTGGCCTCCGGAGCCGCCACCATCGCCCTGCTGCCCCAGCCCTTTGTCACCGTGGCGCAGACCAAGCTCGCGGGGCTGCGGATGGCGGTGGACCTGAATGCGGAGTGGGACGCGCTGGACAACGGATCCGGACTCATCACCGGCGTGGTGGCAGCCCGAAAGGACTTTGTGGACGCCCATCCCGAAGCCGTGGAGGCGTTTTTGAAGGAGTATGCCGCCTCCGTGGAGTGGGTCAACGCCAACACCGCTGACGCCGCCGCCCTCATCGGGGAGTACGGCATCGTGGATGCCGCCGTGGCGGAAAAGGCGCTGCCCTACTGCAACATCGTCTGCCTGACCGGTGGGGAGCTGGCGGAAAGGCTGCCCGGCTACCTGCAGGTGCTGTTTGAGGCGGATCCGGCCTCTGTGGGCGGAAAGCTGCCGGAGGAGACGTTCTGCTATCACGCATGACCGCCACCCCGCAGGGAACGATCAGGAAAGGAGACTGCCCGTGAAGCGGAATGAAAAAACGCCTGTCCGGCTTTGGGCAGTGGGCTTCTGGCTGCTGGTGTGGCAGGCGGCCGGCATGGCGCTGGGAAGGCTCTGGACCGGCGGTCACCTGCTGCTGGCTACGCCGCTTTCCGTGGTCATGCGGCTGGGAGAACTGGCGGTGACGGCGGAATTCTGGCAGGCGGTGGGCTGGTCCTCTGTCCGGATTTTCGGGGGATTTCTGCTGGCCTCCCTGCTGGCGGCGGCGCTGGCGGTGCCGGCTGCGCGGTACCGGTGGGTGCGGGAGCTGCTGGGCCCGCCGGTGGCGGCGGTGAAGGCGGTTCCGGTGGCCTCGTTCATCATTCTGGCGCTGGTGTGGCTGGACAGCGGTTCCCTTTCCTGCTTCATTGCGGGGATGATGGTGTTTCCTCCGGTGTATCTGGGCGTGATGGAGGGCATCCGGAGCGCGGACGGACAGCTGCTGGAAATGGCTGCGGTCTTTCGCGTGCCACCCCTGCGGCAGCTCCGCTGGATCTATCTGCCGGCGGTGCTGCCCCGTTTCCGCACGGCGGCTTCGCTGGGGCTGGGGCTTTGCTGGAAGGCGGGGGTGGCGGCGGAGGTGATCGGCCTGCCTGCCGGCTCGGTGGGCGAGCGGCTGTATACCGCCAAGATCTATTTCCAGACGCCGGACCTGTTTGCGTGGACGGTTGTCATTGTGGCGGTGTCCGTTCTGTTTGAGCGGGTGCTTTTGAAGCTGGTGGATCACTTGGCAGGAAAGGCGGGGAGGTAATATGGAGCTGCGGGCGGAACGGATCTGCAAAGCTTACGGCGGCGTGCCGGTGCTGCAAAACGTCACCTTTACGGCAGGGCCGGGGGTCACCTGCCTGATGGGGCCCTCCGGACGGGGCAAGACCACGCTGCTGCGGATCCTGATGGGGCTGGAGCAGGCGGACAGCGGGCGGGTCGTTCTGCCTGCCGGCTGCCGCTGGGGGGCGGTCTTTCAGGAGGACCGGCTGCTGGAGCGGCTGGACGCCCGTGAAAATCTGCGCTTTGTGCTGGGCGGGGCATATCGGGAGGACGCGGCTTCCGGCCTTTTGGAACAGCTGGGGCTGGGAGACGTGGGAGCAAAGCCCGCCGGAGCGTTTTCCGGCGGCATGAAGCGGCGGCTGGCGCTGGCCCGCGCGCTGCTGGCGCCCGCGGACCTGCTGGCGCTGGATGAGCCGCTGACGGGACTGGACGAAGGGGCCCGAGCGGCGTCCGTGGCGTGCATCCGCCGCTGGGGGGCAGGGAAGACGGTGCTGCTGGTGACCCATATGCCGTCGGACGCCGAAGCGCTGGACGCGGCGGTGGTGCAGCTGGATGACGCCGCGCCGGAGCGGTGAGAAAAAAGACTGGCTTTTTCCGGAGCGCTGTGGTACAATATGCCGGATATAACAACATGAAAACGGCTCTGTGCCGAAAAGGAGAACCCCATGATCAAAATCACCACAGACAGCACCTGTGATCTGCCGGCAGCGCTGCTGGAGCGGTACGGCATTTCCGTGATCCCGCTGGGCATCGTCAAGGGCGACCGTCTGTATCGGGACGGCGTGGACATCCACACCGGCGACATTGCGGCCCACGTGAGCGCGGGCGGCGACATTACCACCACCAACGCGGTCAACATTGCGGACTACGAGCTGCTGTTCCGGGAGCAGATGGAGCGGTACGATGCGGTCATCCACATCAACATCGGCTCCGGCTTCTCCTGCTGCCATCAGAATGCGCGGCTGGCGGCGGAGAGCGTGCCCGGCATCAGCGTGGTCAGCTCGGAAAACCTCTCCGTAGGGCACGGAATGGTGGTTCTGGCCGCGGCGCAGGCTGCGGAGGAGGGAAAGAGCGTCAGCGAGATCCTGACGCTGCTGGAGGGTCTGGCAGAGCGGGTGGAGATGAGCTTTGTTCTGGACCGGCTGGACTATATGAAAAAGGGCGGCCGCTGCTCCGCCGTTACGGCGCTGGGCGCCAACCTCTTGAAGCTGCATCCCTGCATCGAGGTGGTGGGAGGCAGGATGGCGGTCACCAAAAAGTTCCGCGGCTCCATGGAAAAGGTGGTTCTGGACTACGTGCGGGAGCGGCTGGAAGGCCGCACCGATCTGGATACCAGCCGTGTGATTCTGGTGGACACCTGTCCGGACGACCGGCTGGCTGCCATCGCGCGGGAGGCTCTGCGGCAGGACGGCCGTTTCGGCGAGATCATCGAAGCCAAGGCCGGCTGCACCATCTTTTCCCACTGCGGACCCGACACGCTGGGTCTGCTGGTGGTGCGCAAATAAACGCAGAAGGGTTTCCACAGCCTGTGGAAACCGCAATGAGAGACCAGAAAGTCCGCCGTTCCGGAAAACGGCGGACTTTTCTCACACCCGCGTCTCCGCGCCGGAGGGAACAGATTGCCCCTTGCGGGGCGGATGGAATCATGATAGAATTTTCAGCGAAAGGATGATTCATCATGTATCATACTATTTTTTTCGATCTGGACGGTACGCTGACCGATTCCAAGGAAGGAATCCTCAACTGCCTGCGATATGCGTTGGACCGGATGGGAAGGCCAGTCCCGCCGGAGCAGACCTTGATCCAGTTCATCGGGCCGCCTTTGCAGGAGTCCTTTGTGAAGTTCTGCGGCTTGACGGAGGAGGAGGCCATTCAGGGCGTCCGGCTGTTTCGGGAGCGGTATGCGCCCATCGGCAAATTTGAAAACGCCGCCGCCCCCGGCATGGCGGAGCTGTGCGCTCGGCTGAAGGCACGGGGATATGTGCTGGCGCTGGCGTCCTCCAAACCGGAGGAGATGTGCGTGCCCATCTGCGAAAAGTTCGGCTTTGCCCCCTCCATGGAGACCATCACCGGCAGCCCGCCGGTGGGGGACTGGGAGAAGGAGGACGTGATCCGGGAGACGATGCGCCGTCTGGGGCTGGGGCCGGAGGACCGGGCGACCATTTTGATGGTGGGAGACCGGAAGTTTGACGTTCTGGGCGCCAAGGCCTGCGGGATCGACTGCGTGGGTGTGGAGTTTTTCGGCTATGCCGCCCCCGGCGAGCTGGCGCAGGCCGGCGCGGTCGCCGTGGTGCAGACGGCGGAGGAGCTGGAGCATTTTATTTTGAGCCATTGAAAAAACGGAGAGCGTCCGGTACAGGGACGCTCTCAGCGTATTGAAAAAGCCTCGTAGAGTTCGCCGCCCGCAGGCGGCGAATCAAGTGAAATCATTTTCTGCCGCGGCGTGTACGTGGCAGAAAATACTTTTCGCCCTGCAAGTGTGGAATTTGTCTGCCACAGGCAGACAAATTATGCGCGCAGCAGGGTGCAGCCTTTTCGAAAAAGTGGCCACAGTCACTTTTTCGACAGTCTCAGAGCGTCCGGTACAGGGACGCTCTCCTTTTCCTTTCGGGAACCGGCAGCATGCCGGCAGGCGGTTCAGCCGACCACGTTTCCGGCTTCCTCCAGCGGGACGCCGGAGCCGGTGAGGTCTGCGGTCAGCAGGGGGTCCGCCGGTACAGCCAGATACAGGCTGTTGCCCTGTGTGAACGCGCCGGAGGTGACGGCGACCACCCGCCCGTATTCATTCAGAAGGGCTCCGCCGCTGCTGCCCCGGGAAATGGGGGCGGTGCTGAGCACGCAGGGCAGGTCATAGCGGGAGACCTCCACGGCAGGCGCGCTGACGATCCCCTCGCTGACCACCGGCCCCAGTCCCAGAGGGCTGCCCAGCGCATAGACCCGATCCCCTGCCCGCAGGTCCCGGACGCCTGCCGGCGCAAGGGCGGCAAAGGCGGGGGTGGTTTCCCCCTCGGCAGAGGTTCGGGAGATCCGCAGCACGGCAAGGTCCATGCCTGCGTCGTACCAGATCACCGATTCCACGGGATAGCGTTCTCCGGTGACCAGTGTGGCGGCGGCAGCGGCGCAGCCCTCCAGCGCGTGGAAGTTGGTGACCGCCAGACCGCTGCCGGTGATGAAAAATCCGGTGGCATTGGCAATGGGGGCGTCTGCGGCATAGCCCTCTTTGCCGGAATAGGTGTTCAGGCAGAATACGGCGGAGAGGTGGCGGTCCGCGGCCTGACGGGCGGTGAGCCGCGGGTTCAGCAGTCCCAGCGCAGCCGCGGCTTCGCGGCTGCAGGCGCCTGTGGAGAGCAGGCGGTCCAGCACGGTTCCGCTGCCGTCCGGAACGGGGAAGTCCAGCGCGTCGTACAGGGCTTCCGCGGCGTCACCGCGGGTCATGAGGCCGTGATAGCTGCGGGAGAGCAGGCCGATGCGGCGGGCAAAATCCGCGGCATCGGGAAAGGAAAATCCCTCCACCCCCTCCGGATAGCCCAGCATCCGCAGCAGCATGGCGCACCAGCCCTCGGCTGTGACCGGTTCCTCCGGCAAAAACCGCTCCGGCTCCAGCGGCGGGATCCAGCCCTGCCGGACGGCGCAGGCGATTTCCCCCGCGGCCCAGTCGGGGACGTCTGCGAAGGGAGGGGCGGCTGGCTCCGGAGACAGACCGGAGAGCCGTGTCAGCAATACGGCGGCCTGCGCGCGGGTCAGAGGGGCTTCCAGATCGTAACCGGCGCCGCTGCCGTGGAACAGGCCCAGCGTATCCAGCGCTTCCGCCCGTCGGAGCGCTTCCCCCTCCAAAGCGGCGGCGGGGACGGTGCATACCAGCAAAGCCAGCGCGCACAGCAGGGCAAACAGGTGTTTTTTCATAGGCTGCCTCCCGGAATCAAGATCGAAGTGACGCCATTTTAGCACGGCGGACGGAAAGGCGCAAGGGGGCGCGCCGGCGGCAAATCCCCTGTGAGACGCTGGACAGCGGAGGAAAAAGCTGATATGATAAATCCGCAACGGAATCCATTGCCCGCGCCGGAACGGGGCGGGCGTCAGAAGAAAAGGAGGACGATTTATGGAACTCAAGGACATTCTCAGCAGATGCGACCACACCCTGCTGGCTCAAACGGCCACGTGGGATGAGATCCGCGCCATTTGCGATGACGGCATGAAATACGGCTGCGCCAGCGTCTGCATCCCCGCAAGCTATGTCAGGCAGGCGGCGGAATACACGGCGGGCCGGCTGCCCATCTGCACCGTCATCGGCTTCCCCAACGGCTATGACACCACGGCTTCCAAGTGCTTCATGGCGGAGGACGCCGTGAAAAACGGCGCGGAAGAGGTGGACATGGTCATCAACATCGGCTGGGTCAAGGACCGGAAGTGGGAGGAATTGCTGGAGGAGATCAAGGCCGTCAAGGCTGCCTGCCACGGAAAGCTTTTGAAGGTCATCATTGAGTGCTGCTTCCTGACGGATGAGGAGAAGATCAAGCTCTGCGAGATCGTCACGGCCTCCGGCGCGGACTATATCAAGACCTCCACCGGCTTCGGCGGCGGCGGTGCGACCCGTGAGGACGTGGCGCTGTTTGCCAAGCACGTGGGCCCGCAGGTGAAGATCAAGGCTGCCGGCGGCATTGCCGATTTGCAGGATGCGGAGGACTTTATCCGGCTGGGGGCGTCCCGTCTGGGCACCAGCCGCATCGTCAAGGCCGTCAAGGCCATGGAGCAGTGAACAATCAGATTGGATCGGGAGGTTGATACGCCATGGGAACACCCCACAATGAGGCCGCTGCCGGGGCCTTTGCCAAAACCGTTTTGATGCCGGGAGACCCTCTGCGGGCGGCATTCATTGCCGAGACCTTTTTGCAGGACGCCCGCCTTGTGAACAACGTCCGGGGCGTTCAGGGCTGGACAGGGACGTATGAGGGGGTCCCTGTGTCTGTGATGGCCTCCGGCATGGGCATGCCCTCCATCGGGATTTACTCCCACGAGCTGTTCCACTGCTATGATGTGGACAACATCATCCGCGTGGGCAGCGCCGGAGCGCTTTCCCCGAAGCTGAAGCTGCGGGACATCGTCATCGGGCAGGGCGCCTGCACGGACTCGGATTACGCCCACCAGTACGAGCTGCCGGGCACCTTTGCCCCCATTGCGGATTTTACGCTGCTGGAGACCGCCGTGGCGCAGGCCAGACGGCTGGGGGTGGAGCCTGCGGTGGGCAACCTCTTTTCCTCGGATGTGTTTTACAACAAGGCGGGCCGGACGCTGGACTGGGGCGCCATGGGGGTGCTGGCCATTGAGATGGAAAGCGCCGCCCTCTACTGCAACGCCGCCGAAGCCGGAAAGCGGGCGCTGACCATCTGCACCATTTCCGACAGTCTGGTCACCGGAGAGGAGCTGCCGCCTGCCGACCGCCAGACCACCTTTACTCAAATGATGGAGATCGCGCTGAAGGTGGCAGTCGAGATGGCAGGCAGGAAGGATTGAGCGGAAAGCGCCGCCCGCAGGGCGGAACAGGGCGGAGGGGAGCGAAAGCTCCCCTTTCGCTGTTTGAAGGGAAGCGGGCGTTTTGCCCGTGAAGTGCCCCGAATTGTGAAGAAATTTTGACAAATCCGAAAACAATGCGGTGTGCCGGTTGAAATCGCCGGAAAAAGTTGCTATAATAAGCTCGACCGTTCAAGGTCAGACCTCCGCTGTGCCGGAGGTTCAATAATTTGAAGGAAGGTAGATTCCAATGAAGAAGTTTCTTGCTTTGATTCTGGCATTGGTCATGTCCCTCTCTCTGGTCGCCTGCGGCGGCAAGGACGAGGAAGCACCTGTAGAGCCCGCTCCCGGAACGGAGGAGCCTGCCGGGCAGACCGCTGAGTTCAGCGTTGCCATGATCACGGACTACGGCGATATCACCGACCAGTCCTTTAACCAGACCACCTATGAGGCCTGCAAGGCCTACTGCGACGCCAACGGCGTGACCTTCAACTATTTCAAGCCCGCCGGCAATAACACCGCTGACCGCGTGGCCATGGTGGAAAAGGCCGTGGATGAGGGCTATACCGTCATTGTCATGCCCGGCTATGCATTTGCCGGCACCATCGTTGAGGTTCAGGATGAATATTCCGACATCACCTTTGTGGGTCTGGACGTGTCCGAGTTCGACATTGAGGACTGCTTCTACAACCACGATGATACCGGTGCCCGCACCGGTCTGATCGATCCCGAAAATGAGCCTCATGTGGCTTCCAATGTTTATTGCGCCGTGTATCAGGAAGAGCTGTGCGGCTACATGGCAGGCTACGCCGCTGTGAAGCTGGGCTACACCCATCTGGGCTTCTTGGGCGGCATGGCGGTTCCCGCTGTTGTCCGCTATGGCTACGGTTTCGTGCAGGGCGCTGACGCGGCCGCTGTGGAGACCGGCGCCGATGTGACCGTGGAGTATGTTTACGGCAACCAGTTCTCCGGCGACGCCGACATCACCGCTTACATGGACAACTGGTATCAGACGCTGGGCGTGCAGGCCGTGTTCGCCTGCGGCGGCGGCATCTTCATTTCTGCAGCTGAGGCTGCTGCCAAGGTGGATGGCGCCAAGGTCATCGGCGTGGACGTGGATCAGGCCGGCATCATCGACGGCGGCTACGGCGAGGGCATGACCCTGACCTCTGCCATGAAGGGCCTTGCTCCCACCGTGGAGCATATGCTCAGCGAGATCGCTGCCGGCAACTGGGCCAACTACGGCGGCAAGATCGAGTCTCTGGGCCTTGTGAACGGCGACGATCCCACCGCCAACTATGTCCAGCTGCCCATGGAGTCCACCCAGTGGGGCGACGGCTTTACGCAGGATGACTATAAGGCTCTGGTGAAGGACATGTTCGACGGCAAGATCACCGTGTCCAATGACGTCACTGCCATGCCCGAGACCACCATCACGGTCAACGAGTACGGCAACATCAAGTAAAATTACGCGCTGCGCAAAAGAGGACGGGAAGCTTCCCGTCCTCTTTTTTCGCGCAAGGGCGGAAAATGTTTTGAATTCTGACCGCGGATATAGTACAATAGAATATCATTACCTTTGCCTGACGGCAAAGAGGGGGAGGTCGTGAACGTTGGAACAGACCTATGCCATTGAAATGCTGAACATCACCAAGCGTTTCCCCGGCATCGTAGCCAATGACAATATCACATTACAGTTGAAAAAGGGTGAGATCCACGCCTTGCTGGGTGAAAACGGAGCCGGAAAATCCACGCTGATGAGTGTGCTGTTCGGCTTGTACCGTCCGGAGGAGGGCACCATCAAAAAGGACGGACAGGTGGTGGAGATCAAGGATCCCAATGACGCCAATGCGCTGGGGATCGGCATGGTCCACCAGCATTTCAAGCTGGTGGAGTGCTTCTCCGTGCTGGATAATATCATTCTGGGCGTGGAGCCTTGCAGCCACGGCTTCTTGCAGAAGGCCGAGGCGCGGAAAAAGGTGCTGGCTCTGAGTGAAAAGTACGGGCTGCATGTGGATCCGGACGCCATGGTGGAGGACATCACCGTGGGCATGCAGCAGCGCACGGAGATCCTGAAAATGCTGTATCGGGAAAACGAGATCCTGATTTTCGACGAGCCGACCGCCGTGCTGACGCCGCAGGAGATCGAAGAGCTGATGCAGATTATGCGGAATCTGGCGGCAGAGGGAAAGAGCATCCTGTTCATCTCCCATAAGCTCAACGAGATCATGTCGGTGGCGGACCGGTGTTCCGTGCTGCGGAAGGGCAGATACATCGGCACCGTCAACATCAAGGACACCTCCCGTGAGGAGCTTTCCCGCATGATGGTGGGCCGGGACGTGGAATTCGTGGTCCACAAGGAGCCGGCCAGACCCGGCAAGACCATTCTGGAGGTGGAAGGCCTGACGGTGGCCTCCAAGAGCCATGGAAACAACGCTGTAAAGGATGTCAGCTTCACGGTGCGGGCGGGGGAGATCGTCTGCATTGCCGGCATTGACGGCAACGGACAGACGGAGCTGGTCTACGGCCTGACCGGTCTGGAGCCCCTCAAGGGCGGCAGGATCACGCTGGAGGGGCAGGACATCACCCATGCCTCCATCCGCAAGCGCTCCACGCTGGGCATGAGCCATATTCCGGAGGACCGCCACAAGCACGGTCTGGTACTGGACTATACGCTGGAGGACAATATGGTGCTCCAGCGGTACTTCCAGCCGGAATTTGTCAACAGGGCGGGCTTTTTGAAGCGGAAGGCCATTCGGGACTATGCCGGACGGCTGATCGAGCAGTATGACGTGCGCTCCGGTCAGGGCCCCGTGACCATTGCGCGCTCCATGTCCGGCGGCAACCAGCAAAAGGCCATTGTGGCCCGGGAGATCGACAAGGCTCCGGAGCTGCTGATCGCCGTGCAGCCCACCCGCGGCTTGGACGTGGGCGCCATCGAGTACATCCACAAGCAGATCGTGGCGCAGCGGGACGCCGGAAAGGGCGTGCTGCTGGTGAGTCTGGAGCTGGATGAGGTCATGGCCCTGTCCGACCGGATCCTCGTGATGTACGAGGGAGAGATCGTGGGTCAGCTGGATCCCAAGACCACCACGGTGGAAGAACTGGGCCTGTATATGGCAGGCGCGAAAAGGGAGGGAGCATAACCATGAAAGAACAAAAACGTTCCCTGCTGCGGAACGATGCGGTCCAGTCGCTGCTGGCGTCGCTGCTGTGCATCCTCATCGGCCTGCTGGTGGGTTATGTGGTGCTGCTGCTGATCAACCCTGCCGGAGCGGGCGAGGCCATCAGTACCATTGTCAAGAACTTTATGACCTATTCCCGGCGGAACGCGCAGCTGAAATATCTGGGCAGCACGCTGGTAAAAACGGCGCCGCTGCTGATGTGCAGCCTGTCTGTGCTCTTTGCCTATAAAGCGGGCCTTTTCAACATCGGCGCCGCCGGACAGTATGTGGTGGGCGCCGGCGCCAGCTTGTATTGCGCGCTGGCGCTGGGAATGCCGTGGTATGTGTGCATGCTGGCGGCCATTGCGGCGGGCGCGCTGCTGGGCGCCGTTTCCGGCGTTCTGAAGGCTTACTTCAATGTCAACGAGGTCATTTCCTGCATCATGCTCAACTGGATCAGCCTGTATGCGGTGAACACCCTGCTCAGTCAGGTGAAGGAGGCCACCAGCCCGTACACCTTGAATCTTGCCAATACCAATCCCGATGCGATCCTGCCGGCGCTGCCCTCTTTCTGCATGGCGTGGTTCAACGACAACCAGTATGTCACCATTGCCGTTCCTCTGGCGGTGATGATGGCGGTGCTGATCTGGGTGCTGCTGGAAAAGACCAAGATGGGCTATGAGCTGAAGGCCACCGGCTTTAACAAGGCCGCCGCCAGATACTGCGGTATGCGGGAGAACAAGAACCTGATCCTGACCATGGCGATCTCCGGCGGACTGGCCGCCATGGGCGCATCCATGCTGTTCCTCACGGGCTTTGAGCAGTGGCAGTGCACCCAGTCCTCCATCCCCGGCATGGGCTTCAACGGCATTGCCGCCGCGTTTCTGGGCGGCTTGAATCCGCTGGGCACGATCCTTTCCTCCTACTTCATCCAGCACATCACCAACGGCGGCGCCTATGTGGACAAGACCATGTACTCTGCGCAGATCTCCGACTTTATCTCCGCCCTGATTATTTACCTGTGCGGCTTTGTGCTGTTCTTCAAATATGCGCTGAACAGCCGCATGGACCGGCGGGAGGAGAAAAAAAGAGCCGCCTCCGCTGAGGACCGCGAGAAAGGAGGGACGGAACAATGATCCTGCTGCTGCAATACACGCTGATCTTTGCCTCCGTTTTGCTGCTGGTGGCGTTGGGCGGGTGCTTTTCCGAGCACTCCGGCGTCATCAACATCGGCTTGGAGGGCATCATGGTCATGGGCGCGCTGGGCGGCGCGCTGATGATGAAATTCCTGCCGGCAGGAACGCCTGCCATCGCCATGATTTTGCTGGTGGTGCTGGCTGCCATCCTGCTGGGAATGCTGTATTCCCTGCTGCTGGCTGTGGCAGCCATCAATTTCAAGGCGGACCAGACGCTGGTGGGCACGGCGATGAACCTGCTTGGCACCGCCGGCGCCACGGTGTTCGTCAAGGCCATGAACACCGCCGAGAGTGTGGATAACGTCTCTTCCACCATTCAGTACATCGATGCGAAAAAAGCCTTTCTCGTGAACATCGGCAGCTTTGAGTTCAACTGGTTCATGCTGCTGGCGGTCATCGCGCTGGCAGCGGCGTATGTGACCCTTTACAAGACCCGCTTCGGCCTGCGGCTTTGTGCCTGCGGCGAGCATCCGCAGGCGGCGGACAGCGTGGGCATCAACGTTTACAAAATGCGGTATGCCGGCGTGCTGATTTCCGGTATGCTGGGCGGTCTGGGCGGCATCGTTTACATCACCGCCGGCGTCAGCGAGTGGAAGTTTGAAAACGGCGTGGCGGGCTTTGGCTTTCTGGCGCTGGCGGTCATGATCTTCGGCCAGTGGAAGCCCACCCGCATCGCGCTGGCGGCGCTGCTGTTCGGGTTCTTCCGGGCTTTGGGCAATGTCTATACGGGCTTTGACTTCCTGAAGGCGCTGGAACTGCCCAGCTCCGTGTATAATATGCTGCCCTATATCATCTCTCTGGTGGTGCTGGCCTTTACGTCCAGAAAGTCCCGCGCCCCCAAGGCGGAGGGCGTTCCCTATGACAAGGGACAGCGATAATCCAATACAAATTGCAATATTTTGTCGAAAAATCCCTCTCTGTTTTCAAAACGGAGGGGGATTTTTCCGGCAAAGGGGAATCAAAGAACCCACTGCCAGACGGCCGCTGCCAGCAGAAGGGAAAAAAGACCTTGCAGCAGCTTGCCCAGCAGACATGGACGAAGGGAGAGATCCGTGTCCGCCAGAACGGCTGCTGTCTGGCACAGCACGGAGCAGCCGCCCCAGCCTGCGCAGCCTGCCGCCAGCAGAAACCCGAACCGGTCGGGTGAGAGCAGCGGCGTGAGGGAAAACAGTTCCAAAAGCCCCGTCAGGGCGGGGCCGGCATGGGGCCCCAGATCCTGCAGCGGGGCGGCCAGCACGGAAAAAAGCACCACAAAGGCGCAGATCGACAGCATCCCGCCGGCAGCGTTCCGGACGGCGTCCACCACGGCGCTTGAAAAGGAGACGGCCCGACAGGTGAGGCGGGGAGGCTGCTGCCGCCGGCGCTCTGCCGTTCCGCGGCCGCGGAAGCAAAGGCCTGTCAGCAGAGCGGAGAGCAGGTGGATCAGCCACAGCCATACTCCGGTCCGGACGCTGTGAAAAACCCCCGCTCCCAGAACGCTCACCAGAAACACGGGATTGGAGTTGTTGCAGAAGGCCAGCAGCCGCTGGGCTTCGCTTCGGGTCAAGTCTCCCTGACGGTACAGTTCCGCTGCCGTCCGGGCGCCGATGGGATATCCGCCCACCAGCCCCAGCACCAGCGCGCCCGCCGCCTGCCCCGGCAGACGGAACAGCGGGCCCATCAGTCCCCGCAGACAGGGGGAGAGCCACGCGCCGAACCCCAGTGACACCAGCAGCCCCGATACCGCCAGAAAGGGGAACAGGGCGGGGATCACAGCTCCGGCGCAAAGCGCCAGCGCCTCAGCCGCCCGTGCGCGGATGCGGGCCGCGTCTGCCAAAAACCAGATCAAGATCCCGCAGAGAATCAAAAAAAGGTCGGTTCTGCCTTGCTTTTTCATTTCCATCACCGCCACAGCTTATGCGCCCCGCAGGAAAACCATGCAACTTTCGGCAGGGACGCGCATAGCGTTTGCTGAGGTGAACGATATGGAGCGAAACCGGAAAGACAATCGGGACGGGGGCATCCTCAGCGCCGTGGCGGAGCTGTTTGACCTGCCGGCGGATGTGGTGGCGGGACTGCCGCACATGGAGATGGTGGGGAGCCGCCAGCTGTATCTGGAGCATCATACAGGGCTTTTGTCCTACAGCGAAGATCAGATCGACGCCAACACCACAGCGGGGGTCCTGCGGGTGCGGGGAGAGCGGCTGACGCTGCTGGCGATGACGGCGGAGGAGCTGCGGATCGGCGGCCGGATTGCAGCGGTGGAATGGCTGGAGGGAGGCGGCGTATGATGACGGGCCTGCTGAACCGGCTGCGGGGACAGGTGCGTCTGCGGGTGGAGTGCCCCTTTCCGGAGCGGGTGCTGAACCTGTGCGGTGCGCGGGAGCTGGCATTCTGGGATCTGCGGTGGGAATCGGCAACCGCCTTTACCTGCCGCGTTTCCCGACGGGATTACCGGACGCTGCGGCAGGTGTCGGAAAAGCTGGAGTGCGTGCTGACGGTGGTGGGACGGGAGGGCGCACCCTTCTTTCTCATGCGGTTCCGGCACCGGCAGGCGCTGGTGACAGGACTGGTGGGCTGCGGTCTGGCGCTGCTGGTGGGGTCTTTTTTTATCTGGGATTTTGAGATCGAGGGGAATGAGGCGGTTCCGGAGGAGGAGATCCTGCGGGCGCTGGAGCGGCAGGGAGTCAGGATCGGCAGCTTTGGCATGTCGCTGGACGGAGAGGCGCTGCGCAATCAGGTGCTGCTGGACATTCCGGAGCTTTGCTGGCTGTCGGTGAACGTCTCCGGCTGCCGGGCCTATGTGCAGGTACGGGAGCGGGTCCCCGTGCCGGAGATGCTGGACGGGGCAACGCCCTCCAACGTGGTGGCGCGGCGGGACGGACTGGTGATGGAGGTGCGGGCCAGAAACGGCAGGGCAGCCGTTCCGGCGGGAACGGCTGTGACAGAGGGACAGCTGTTGATCTCCGGCGTGGAGGATCTGGACACCTTCGGCGCGCGGGTGCTGGCGGGAAACGGCTCGGTCAAGGCCCGCACATGGCACACGCTGACGACCCGCATTCCCCTGACTGTCCGGGAAAAACGGTATACGGGGCAGGAAAAGACCTTTTTTTCGCTGGTGTTCGGGAAGCATCGGGTAAAATTCTTTGCAAACAGTAGCATCCGGGGGGCAAACTATGATAAAATAACAAAACGATCTTCGTGGTCCCTGCTGGGGGTGGCCCTGCCGGTGACGCTGGTGCGGGAAACCTGCCGCTTTTATGAGACGGCAGAGGTCCCGCTGGACCCCGTTCGGGCAGAACAGCTGGGGGAGCGGGTCCTGACCGGACAGCTGCGGGAGGAGGTAGCTCCTTATGGAGCGGTGACGTCCACCCTCTGCACCTCCCGTCAGACAGGGAACGCCCTGACGGTGACGCTGCGGGCAGAGTGCATGGAGGAAATCGGAGAACGGGTCCCGATTTTACTGGAAAACACGGACCCATGATTGACTGGAGTGACGTGAAGTTGGAACAACGAATCAGCATTGAGCGGCTGGAGCAGGCCGTGAACATTTTTGGCTCCTTTGATGAGAACATCCGGCTGCTGGAGCAGGAGTTTTCCGTGGCCGTTGTGAACCGGGAGGGTGAGCTGCGCGTGGAGGGCGAGCCGGAGAACACCATGCTGGCGGCCAAGGCCATTCAGGCGCTCCTGACGCTCTCCTCCCGGGGAGAGGCCATCGGGGAGCAGAACGTGCGCTATGTGGTGGGGCTGGTGCGTGCCGGAAAAGAGGCGCAGATCTCGGAGCTGACCGGCGACGTGCTGTGCATTTCCGCCAAGGGCCGCCCCATCAAGCCGAAGACCATCGGGCAGAAGGAGTATATCGCCTCGGTTCTGAACAATACCGTCACCATCGGCGTAGGCCCTGCCGGCACCGGCAAGACCTATCTGGCGGTGGCAGCCGCCGTGCAGGCCTTTCGGGACAAGCAGGTCAACCGCATCATCCTCACCCGTCCGGCGGTGGAGGCCGGAGAGCGGCTGGGCTTTCTGCCGGGGGATCTCCAGAGCAAGGTGGACCCCTATCTGCGGCCGCTGTATGACGCCCTGTTTGATATGCTGGGTGCGGAGACCTATCAGAAGTATCTGGAGCGGGGCAATATCGAGGTTGCCCCCCTTGCCTATATGCGGGGCCGGACGCTGGATGACAGCTTTATCATTCTGGACGAGGCGCAGAACACCAGCAGGGAGCAGATGAAAATGTTCCTGACCCGTCTGGGCTTCGGCTCCAAGATCGTCATCACCGGCGACGTGACCCAGATCGACCTGCCGGACGGAAAGCCCAGCGGATTGAAGGAGGCCATGCGGGTGCTGCGGCACGTGGAGGGCATCGGGATCTGCCAGCTGACCAACGCGGACGTGGTGCGCCATGTCATGGTGCAGCGGATCGTGGAGGCGTACGAACGCTATGAGACCCACAAAAATGGCGGGAAAGGGGCAAAATAATGGCAAAAAGACACTATATACCGGTCACTTCGGATGTTCCGGGCGTCAATGACAGCCAGCGGGCCTTTATCCGGAAGGTCATCCGCACCGCGTTGGCGGCAGAGGGCATGGAGCTGCCCTGCGAGGTGGATGTGCTGCTGACCAACGATGAAAACATCCACCGGATCAATTTGGAGATGCGGCAGGTGGACAGGCCTACGGATGTGCTGAGCTTTCCCGAATTTGACCTGACGCCCGGCGAGCTTCCTGCACAGGAGGACGCGGACCCCGGAACGGGGCTGATTCCTCTGGGGGACATGGTGATTTCGATGGAGCACGTGACGGCGCAGGCGAAGGAATACGGCCATTCCAACCGGCGGGAGCTGGCGTATCTGGTGGTCCATTCCGTGCTGCATCTGCTGGGATATGACCATTTGGACGAAGGCCCTCAGAAGCGGCAGATGCGGGAGCGGGAGGAGGTCATTCTGGCGGAGCTCGGGATCACGCGGGAGGACTGAACATGAAAGACGACCTTTCCAGAAAAATCGGCATTCTGTTTCTAGCGGTATTATGTTTCCTGCTTTTTGGGCGGGATAGCGGAATGGCGGGTCTTTTCATCTTTGTGCTGATCCCGGGGCTGATGATTGATAACCTGCTCAGGCTGAACAGAGTGGAAAAGAAGCTGGACAAACTGCTGGAGGAAAAGGAGGGGAACGATGGATCGGGAAGCATGGATGACCTGCCTTGAAAAAGCCAGCGAGCGGTTTGCCTGTCAGACGCGGGAAGCTGCGGCGGACACGGAGGCAGACGATATGCAGCAGCAGATGCAGGAAGAGGAGCTGGCGCGTCTGGTGGCGCAGCAGATGGGACTTGCGCAGGAGGAAGACGCATGAAAACGTTTTTGATGAGTCTGCTGGGCTTCGGCGTGATCGGATATGTACTGCTGATGGTGCTGGGAAGCCTGCTGGGGGAAGGCGGAATTTTCGTTGCGGGTCTGCTGGCGGCGGGGGCGCTGTTTGCGTTGCTGGCGTGTGTGCTGGAAAAGCAGCAGCAGATCGAGGCAGCGCTGAACAAGCTGATAGAGGAGAAACCCGCGGAGCAGGCGGAGGAGTAAACGGCCCTGCCGCACCTTTGCGCGTCTGATGGCATACACTGTTCCGAGGTGATTGGAATGGGTTTGCTGCAAGACGGGATCATTGCGTTCCTCTCCGCTGTGGGGCTGACCACGGTGGTCTGGCTGGCGTCGGGGGTGCTGCTGGGGACCGGACGGCCGCAGGTGCCGGGACTGCTGCTGGTGCTGCCGCTGCGGGGTGAGGCGCTGGCGATGGAGGCGGATATGCGGGAGCTGCGGCGGCTGCAGGGGCGGCTGCCGGGGGCAAGAATCCTGCTGGCGGACTGCGGCCTGACAGAAGAAGCCAAGGCAATGGCCAACTATCTGGCGGATCGGGAAACAGACGCGGAGGTCGTAGACGCCAAAGAATTTCAAATCGAAGCATGGAGTTAAGAGATGGAAGAACGGATGACCTGTGAGGGGACCGTACATAGTGTGATTTTTCAAAATGCCGAAAACGGCTATACGGTTCTGCGCCTGCTGATGGAGGAAGGGGAGGTCATCACGGTGGTGGGCTGCATCCCGTGCGTGGCGCCGGGGGAGCACCTGTCGGTCTGCGGCGTGTGGGAGACCCACCCGCAGCACGGGGAGCAGCTCCGCGCGCTGGAGCTGGAACGGATGCTGCCGGAGGAGGAAGAGGAGATTTTCGCCTATCTGGCCTCCGGTATCTGTAAAGGGGTCGGCCCTGCCACCGCCCGGCGGATCGTGGACCGGTTTGGCGCAGAGACGCTGGAGGTTTTGGAGCGGGAGCCGGAGCGGCTGAGTCTGATGAAGGGCATCACCGCAAAAAAGGCGCAGGAGATCGCGGAGCAGTTCCGCCGGCATATGGGGCTGCGGCGGCTGATGGCCTTTCTGGGGCAGTATCAGCTGCCCCCCGTGCTGGCCATGCAGCTGCGCCAGCAGTACGGAGACGGGGCGCTGGACATGGTGCGCAGCAACCCGTATCTGCTCTCCAACGATGTGTGCGGTGTGGAGTTTTCCGTGACGGATGAGATCGCCATGAGCATGGGCTTTTCTCTGGAGAGCCGGGAACGGCTTCAGGCGGCGCTGACCTTTGAGCTTTCCCACAATGAAAACAACGGTCACGTCTTTCTCCCCAGAAACAAGCTGACGGCAGCCACCTGCCGCCTGCTGGACTGCGGGGAGGATCTGGTGGAACAGGCGCTGGACGAGCTGTTGGAGCGTCATGCCGTGGTACAGGAGCGGGTGGCGGGAGAGGATGCCTGCTACCTCCGCCGGCTGTGGGAGGCGGAGACCTCCGCCTGTCTGCGGCTGAATCATCTTCTGGCGGCTGAGACAGACCGGAGCCGTCAGGCGGAGCGGACCCTGCGGGAAATTGAAGCGGAGGCAGGCATCACCTATGCCCGCCAGCAGCGGCAGGCGGTGTGTCTGGCGGCGGAGCAGGGCGTCCTGATCCTGACAGGCGGCCCCGGCACCGGAAAAACGACCACGGTGCGGGGCATTGTGGCGCTGTTCCGGAAAATGGGGCTGGAGATCGTGCTGGCGGCGCCCACCGGACGGGCAGCCAAGCGGATGAGTGAGCTGACGGGAATGGAGGCGCAGACCGTTCACCGGCTGCTGGGGATGAGCTGGAACGAGCAGACCCATCAGGTGACCTTCCAGAAAGGGGAAAAGGAGCCGTTGGAGGCGGACGCCGTGATTGTGGACGAGATGTCCATGGTGGATCTGAGTCTCTTTTCCGCTCTGCTGCGGGCGCTGCGGCCCGGCACCCGTCTGGTGCTGGTGGGGGACGCGGACCAGCTGCCCTCGGTGGGGGCGGGAAACGTGTTTTCCGACCTGATCCGCAGCGGGCGGATCGAGACGGTCTTTCTGCGGGAGGTGTTTCGTCAGGCGGAGCGGTCTGCCATCATCCGCAATGCCCACGCGGTCAATCTGGGGGAGCCGCCCCGAATGGACAGCAATCAGGGAGACTACTTTTTCCTCTGCCGGCGGGACGGACAGCGGGCTGTGTCCACGGTGGTGGAGCTGTGCCGGACGCGGCTGCCGGAGAAGATGGGGATTCCGGCGGAGCATATTCAGGTGCTGACCCCGACCCGGAAAGGGCCGACAGGGACGGTCAACCTGAACCGGCTGCTGCAAAACGCCCTCAACCCCAAAACGCCGGAGAAAAAAGAGCTTCAGTGGGGGGAGCGGCTGTTTCGGGAGGGCGACCGGATCATGCAGACCAGAAACGACTATGATGTGGTGTGGAGTAAGGCGGACGGCACGGTTGGAACCGGTGTGTTCAACGGGGATGTGGGACATATTGCGGAAATCGACCCCTCCGGAGAGTGGCTGGCTCTGGATTTTGACGGCCGCACGGCGGCTTATTCCGTGGAAATGCTCAACGAGGTGGATCTGGCATATGCCCAGACGATCCACAAGGCACAGGGCAGCGAATATCCCTGCGTGGTGCTGGCGGCCATGCCGGCGGCGCCGTCTTTGATGGTGCGGGGCGTGCTCTATACCGCACTGACCCGGGCGCGGGAACTGCTGATCGTGGTGGGAGACGACGCGGCCCTGCGGGCCATGGCAGCCAACGACCGCCAGCAGCGGCGGTATTCCGGTCTGCGGTGGAGGCTTGCACACAGCGAAAACGGCGCTGTATGAGCCGCATCAAACGGAGAGGGCCGAAGCAGGCTCTTTTGCGGAGGAACGCCATGGAATCAAAGCATCAAACAGACAATCCGAACCGGCGCAGAGCTGTCAGCAGAGCCAAGAAGCTGCTGGAGCGGCTGCTGGATCTGCTGTTCCCGCCCAAGTGTCCCTTCTGCGGCAGGCTGATGGAGCATGCGGGCATCTGCGCTGCCTGCCGGCAGGAGCTGCCGTGGATCGAGGATACGGACAGCCTGCGGGAAGGGGCGGACGGCCTTCGCTGCGCCGGAGTGCTCTGGTATGAGGGCAGCGCCGCGGAAGGGCTGCGGCGGCTGAAGTTTCAAGGCGCTTCCGCGGCGGCGGAGCCGATGGGCGCGCTGGTGGCGCAGTGTGCCGCCCGGTGGTTTTCCGGAGAGTTTGACACGGTGACGTGGGTTCCGGTGAGCCGGAAACGGCTGCGGCAGCGAGGCTACGATCAGGCGGAGCTGCTGGCGCGGGCTGCCTGCCGCCATTGGGAGACTGCGCCGGTGCGGCTGCTGAACAAGACGCAGGACAACCCTGCCCAGTCCGGTCTGCGGGAGGCCGCTGCCCGCCGCGCCAATGTGCTGGGGGTCTATGAGCCGGCAGGGGAGATCGCGGGAAAGCGGGTGCTGCTGGTAGATGATATCTGCACCACAGGGGCAACCTTGTCAGAGTGCGCCAGAGTGCTGAAGGACGCCGGGGCAGACAGCGTGGTCTGCGCCGCCGTGGCCCTGACACGGCAGCACGGAGCTTCTGAAAAAGTTCACAAATAGGTGAAAAATTTGGGTTGCATTCGGAGAATTCTGCCGTTATAATGGAAAATGTATGATTGCGGACAAAAAAACTGTAAAACCGTTTATAATAGAACAGTAGAAAGAACAATGAGGTGGAATTTATGTCCATGGCAAAGGATATCGGCATTGATCTGGGTACCGCTTCGGTCCTGATTTATGTAAGAGGAAAGGGCATCGTGCTGAACGAGCCGTCTGTGGTGGCGCTGGATAAAAATACCGGAAAGCTGCTGAAGGTCGGCACCGACGCGCAGGCCATGCTGGGACGCACGCCCGGCAACATCGTGGCGATCCGTCCTCTGCGGGAGGGCGTCATTTCGGACTATGATATGACGGAGCGGATGCTGAAGGAATTCATCCACAAGGTGGCGGGCTTCTCCTTCTTCAAGCCCCGGGTCATCATCTGTGTGCCCTCCGGCATTACCGAGGTGGAGGAGCGTGCCGTCATCGACGCCGGCATTCAGGCCGGTGCGCGGAAGGTCTTTTTGATCGAAGAGCCCGTGGCTGCCGCCATCGGCGCCGGCATCGACATTGCCAAGCCCGACGGTCATATGGTGGTGGACATCGGCGGCGGTACCGCCGACATTGCCGTCATCTCCCTTTCCGGCGTGGTGGAGAGCGCCTCCATCAAGATCGCCGGCGACCAGCTCAACGAGGCTGTGGTGAAGTATATGCGCCGCACCCACAACCTGCTGGTGGGCGAGCGCACGGCGGAAGAGATGAAAAAGCAGATCGGCTGCGTGTTCCCCAAGGACGAGGAGGAGACCATGGACGTCAAGGGGCGCTGCCTGCTGACGGGTCTTCCCAAGGTGGTCACGGTCAGTTCCACGGAGATGATGGACGCCTTTGAAGAGCCGGTGGAGCGCATCATGGAGGCCATCCATTCCGTGCTGGAACGCACGCCCCCCGAGCTGGTGGCGGATATTTCCACCAACGGCATCGTGATGACCGGCGGCGGCAGTCTGGTCTCCGGCTTCGACAAGCTGGTGGCAGCCCGCACCGGCATTCAGACCGTCATTGCGGAGGATGCGATCTCCTGCGTGGCGCTGGGTACCGGCAAGAGTCTGGAGTCTCTCAACAATATGCAGGACGGCACCATGAACCTCTCCCGGCGCAAGCAGATGAACTGAGGCGCGTTCGGGCGGCGTTTGTCTCCCTGAAATACGGAAGAGGTCTCCGGCCAATCGCCGGAGACCTCTTTTGGCTCCTTTTTCCGGTTGCGGCGTTCAGTCCGCTCCATCGCCCGCGGAGACATCCGGAGAGGCGCCGGGGCGGGAAGGCGCCGTTTCCCGCAGGTATTCCTGCCGCAGCCGTTCCCAATGCGTCCGGTCTGCGGCGGTGAGAGGCCGCAGGATCCGGCATGGATTTCCGGCGGCAAGAACGCCGGAGGGCACGCTTCTTGTCACCACGGAGCCGGCGGCGATGATGGAGCCGCTGCCGATGGTGACGCCGGGGCAGACGGTCACATGCCCGCCCAGCCATACGTCCGCTTCCAGTGTGATGGGGCGGCCGAACTCCAGACTGGAGGCCCGCACCGCGGGGTCCAGCGGATGACCGGCGGTATACAGCCCCGCCTGCGGGCCGATGAGGACCCGGTCGCCGACGGTGATGGGCGCGACGTCCAGAAAGACGCAGTCATAATTGAGAAACACGCCGCTGCCCAGTGTAATGTTGGAGCCGTAATCGCAGCGGAAGCCCGCTTCGATCCAGCTGTTTTCTCCGAGATGTCCCAACAGCTCCCGTAGCAGGGCCAGCCGTCCGGCGCGGTCGGCAGGGTCCAGCCGGCTGCATTGCCAAAGCAGGCGCTGTGCCCGCTCCCGTGCGGCGGTCAGTGCCGGATCTCCGGCAGAATAGAGCATTCCGGAGCGCATCCGGTCGGCTTCTGTCATGGCGGTTCCTCCTTTGTGGATCGGTTCAGGATGTCTGCGGCGTGCATTGTGGCATCGGCCACTGCGCCGGAGGGAATGATGGGGTAAGATCAGAAACAGGGAAAAAGACTGCCGCTGCCGGCCGGCAGCGGCAGGAGGGAACGGCTCAGAAAATCCCCAGACGGAAGAAGGTGTCGATCTGCCCCAGAAGGATCATCACCATGCCAAGCGGGGCGATGAACCTGATGCAGAAGCTGAAGAATCCGTCGATCCGCAGGCGGGAGCCCTGATGGATCTCATCCAGCAGGGTGCGGGGCTTGATCTCCCAGCCCACCATCAAACTCATGAGCAGGGCGCCCAGCGGCATGGCGATGCCTTCGGACATCATGTCCATGAAATCCAGCCAGCAGTCATTCCAGCCGTTGATGTTGTTTTCCATGCCCAGCAGGTTATAAGGGGCGATGCCGTTGGAGCCGAGACCGTCCATGGCAACCAGAAAGGCTTCCACCATAATGGCAAGGCACACCCACAAAACGATGCGGGGCCGGTTGCCCTGCCTCCCCTTTTCCGCGGCCCGGTCCATGAAGTAGGTGACCACCACTTCGATCAGGGAGATGGCGGAGGAAATGGCGGCGATCAGCACCAGCAGATAAAAGATCACGCCGAACAGGGGACCGATGGGGCCCATGGCCTGAAACACATCCTGCAGGGTGACAAAGAGCAGGCTGGGGCCGCCCAGCTGAATATCGGCAAAGGTCATGGCCCGCTCCAGACCGGTGGCGGCATCCATGACCGTGGCGCCGCCGTTGATCTGGGCGATGCCGTTGGCCACGGCGGCAGGGATCACCGCAAGGCCCGCCATGGTGGCGACGATGGTATCCGCCACCACGATGATGCCGGAGTTTTTCACCAGATTTTCCTGCTTGCTGAGATAGGAGCCGTAGGTAATCATGGCGCCCATGGCAAGAGACAGGGAGAAGAACATCTGACCGCCGGCGGTTGCCAGCACCGTCAAAAAGCCGGGGGCCTCCGAAATGAATCCGGCCTTTACGGCATATCCGGGGACGAACATGAATTTCAGTCCTTCGGAAGCGCCGGGCAGCGTCAGAGAACGGATGATGATGATGACCAGCATGACAAAAAGAGCCGGCATTCCGATTTTGTTGAATTTCTCAATGCCACCGGAAACGCCGCTGCGGTTGATGAGATAGCAGATCACCATGAACAGCACGGTGAACGCCACGGCGCCGAAGGGATTGGTCAGCATGGAGCCGAACAGGTCCGCGCCGGTTTTGATCTCCGCGCCGGCGAAGGCCAGATTGCTCAGGTTCAGAGACATATACTCGATGCAGTAGGCGCCCAGCACAGAGTAAAAGCTCATGATGATGAAGGGGGAAAAGACCGCCAGCCATCCGATCCAGCGGAACTTTCTGGAAAGGGTGTGGTAGGCGCCGATGGTGCCCTTGCCCGTCTTGCGGCCCATAGCCAGCTCCGCGATCATGATGATGAAGCCCACAAAAACCGCCAGCAGGAAGTAGATGATCAAAAAGGTAAAGCCGCCGGACTTTCCCATTTTATAGGGGAAGCCCCAGATGTTGCCAAGACCCACAGCGGAGCCGATGGCAGCCAGAAGGAAGCCGATGTTGCTTCCCCAGGAACCTCTGCTTTGTTCCATGGTGTGTTTCTCCTCTCTCATTCAAAAAAAGCATGGGTGCTATTAAAAAGATGCATACAGAATACTACACCGCCGGAGACACGTCAAGAGAAACCGTGCGGTTTGCATGAAAAAACCCTGATACTATCACAATAACCATACAAATTCCAACAAAAGGACAGATATTATGCTTGAATTTAAGGCAGTGACCAAACAAGACGGCGGAAAGCTGCGGGAATATTACCGGACCTGTGATTACGGACTGTGTGAATACTCCGTGGGGACCAAGCTCATGTGGCGCAAGACGCTCCGCACCGCGTGGGCGGAAACGGCGGGGTGTCTGGTGGTGCGCAATGAGCAGGGGGGCCGGTGGCTCTTTGAATATCCCGTGCCCGGCCCCGAAGGGGATGAGGACGCGGCGCTGGACGCCATCGAACGGGAATGTCTGGAGCAGGGGATGCCCCTGCGGTTTTCCGTGGTGCCCGCGTGCAAGGCGGCCCGCTTGCTGGAGCGGTATCCCTATGTCCGCACCAGCAGCTTCCGCACATGGCAGGACTATCTCTATTACCGGCAGGATCTGCAGCTTTTTGCGGGACGGCGGTATTCCGGCCAGCGCAACCACATCAAAAAATTCCGCGCGCTGTGTCCGGAGGCGGAGCTGCGGCAGCTGACGGCAGCCGACCGGCCTGCCATTGAACGGTTCTGGCAGGATTATGAGGCGGAATTCCCCAAGGGGGAGAATGAAAAAGCGCGGGATGAGCTGGAGCTTGCAAAAAAAATGCTGCGGATGGTGGACAAGCACTGGTTTGTCTGCGGCGGGCTGTTTGACGGGGAGAAGCTGATTGCCCTGTCACTGGCGGAAATGTGCGGGGAGACCCTGATTATCCACATTGAAAAGGCTCTCTATTCCTATACGGGCGTGTATCCGACGCTGGTGCAGGCCTTCGCGGACCGGTTCGGCGACGGCTGCCAGTGGATCAATCGGGAGGATGACGCGGCGGAGCGCGGCCTGCGGACCTCCAAGCTGCAATACGGCCCGGCAAAAATGGGAATCAAATACTGCTTCGCACCGGAAAATGAGCTGATGCGCAATCTGGATGCCATTCCGGTGCTGCAAACGGAGCGGCTGACCCTCTCCGCGCTGACGGAGGCGGATATTCCCGCCTACAACGCGCTGGTGCTGGACGGCGAGCGGAATCGCTGGTGGGGCTATGACGACGTGGCAGGGCTGGGGGCGCCTGTGGAGGAGCGGAGCTTTTTCGAGGTGGCCCGACAGGATTTTGAAAACCGGCAGGCGGTGAATTTTGCCGTGCGGCTGGATGGAAAGCTGATCGGTGAGGCGGTGCTCTACCGCTTTGACTGTCGGGGCGGCGCGGAGCTGGGCTGCCGGATCGACCGGGCCTATGCCGGACATGGATACGGCACGGAAGCCTTTGGGGCCGTGGCGGAATGGGGCCTCTACCGGCTGGAGCTGTGCCGCGTTGTTGCCAAATGCTTCAAAGAAAATACGGCATCTTACAAGATGCTTTCCTCCTGTATGCGGAAAAGCGGCGAGGATGAGACCTTTTTCTATTTTGAAAAGCTGGTATAAAGGGGAGGGCGGCAGCGCCTGCGGGCGCGTGCCGGTCCCCTTTCCCATAACAACGCCCCCCTGATGCAGAAAGACAGACTGCATCAGGGGGGCGCTTCGTTTGCGGTTTTGGCGGCTTGTCTCGTTTGGCGCTGAAGTCATGGCGCGGAGTGCCCCTCTGCCAGAGACTGATGCAGGCGGGTGGTAAAGCGGATGGAGGCGGTGACGGATTCCTCCAGAAAATGCAGGAACTGCATCGTCATGGGGGAGCGCTTCCCGCCGCGGGGAAGGATCCAGCCGATGCGGATGGCGTGCTCCTCCTCCAGCGGTACGGATACCACCGCCTGCGAGATGAAGCTTTCCACCAGCAGGCCGCTGCCGGTGGTGAAGGCGTCTGTACGGGCCAGAACATTCATCATGGTGGCGCGGTTGTTGACGCTGATGCAGCGGTCCGGCCGCTTCATGGACATCATCTGGTACTCCTCGGAAAAATCAGCCGCGACCCCCTGCGCGTGCTCGAAGGATACATAGGGAAAGCCCTCCAGATCCTGAGCGCTGACTGCGTCCCTGCTGGCAAGGGGATGCCCCTTGCGCACATATACGCAGGGGGGCACGGAGGCCACCTCATGGAATTCCAGCTCGCGGGCATCCAGCAGGCGGCGGATCATCTTTTCCGTCAATTCCGTGAGAAAAATCACGCCGATATCAGCGCGGTGGTCATACACATCGTCGATCACGGTATCCATGCCGGTCTCCTTGATGGAAACATGGTAGCGGACATCGCCGGCTGCCTCCAGCATCCGCAAAAAGGCGTCCTCCGTGAAGGGATAACGCTGGGTGGAGACGGAAAAGCGCTCCGGCGCGGTGACGTCCCGTGTCTCATACAGCCGCTCGATCCGCTCTTTCTGGTCCAGCAGAGAGACCGCATAGCTGAGAAACTCCCTGCCGTCCGGCGTGAAATCGACGCCGCGGTTGCTGCGGACGAAAAACTGGATCCCCAGCTCCTCCTCCAGCTCCCGAACCGCGGAGGAGATTCCGGACTGGGACTGCATCAGTTTATGAGCGGCCTTGTTGATGGAGCCGCACTTGGAGATCTCCACCACATATGCCAGCTGTTGAAAGGTCATGCCGTTTCCTCCTTGACTGTGCGTTGGTTATCGGTTTTTATTATAACCGCTGAGGGACAGCCTGTCAAATCCGGCAGCCGGAAGTTTCCTGTCGGGGTTTCCTTCTGAGCTTCAATTCCACACCATTCTCTTTTGCGATTTCCCGAAGCCGGACGGATGCAAAGGCCGCCTTTTCTTTCAGCGACAATCCATCGGGCAGTCTGCTGCCTTCCTCAATGGTTTTTTTGATATCTTCAATGGAAAGCAGATTCACGGCAAGAGTGAACAGCGTTTTTTCACGACCGGAATTGTATCCGGACAGCAGTGTTTCCAACAGCTCCACTTTTTCCATCTGTTCGCTTGCATAGGCTTCGATACCGATTTCCCTTGCTTTCTGCAAATCTGCCTTTTGGTTTCTGTGTGTGATAAAAGAATCGTAATCGTCCGCATGCTCATATGCTGCGCAGGGATAGTCCGGACATTCGAAGCAATGCGCAACCTCATGCTCCATTCCGCATCGGGCTATCTTACAGGGCTTGTTCCCTTGGCCGCATCCGGGACAGTGTCCGCCGAGTTTCATGGTGCACAGCCCGCAATTCAGCCCGCAAAGAGAAAAGAAAGGGTCTTTCCTTTGAAAATCCGTCATAGGTTTCTCCATCAAAGTTCGATTGATCGTTCACTTTTATTTTATAGTATGTTTGTGCGTCCGCCCGCCGCTCCGAAGAGAAACCGGAAGGACAAAAGAAAGGGCTGCCGCAGCTTGCGGCAGCCCTCTTGAAATGGCGGGGGTTCCGGTTAGAATTCCGCGTTGCCGACGGTGCGGGGATGCAGTTCCACGTCGCGGATGTTGGAAATGCCGGTGAGGTACATGACCATGCGCTCAAAGCCAAGGCCGTATCCTGCGTGCTTGCAGGAGCCGTAGCGCCGCAGGTCGCAGTACCACCAGTAGTCCTCGGGCTTCATGCCCAGCTCCTTGATGCGGGCCTCCAGCACGTCCAGCCGCTCCTCGCGCTGGCTGCCGCCGATGATCTCGCCGATGCCGGGCACCAGACAGTCCGCGGCGGCAACGGTCCTGCCGTCGTCATTCTGGCGCATATAGAAGGCCTTGATCTCCTTGGGATAGTCGGTGACGAACACGGGCCGCTTGTAGACCTGCTCGGTGAGATAGCGCTCGTGCTCGGTCTGCAGGTCGGTGCCCCACTCCACCTTGTAGTCGAACTGATCGTTGACCTTTTTCAAGATCTCCACGGCTTCCGTGTAGGTGACGCGGCCGAAATCGGAGTTTGCCACGTGCTCCAGCCGCTCCTTCAGCCCCTTGTCCACGAAGGAGTTGAAGAAATTGATCTCGTCAGGGCAGCGCTCCAGCACGAATTTGATGATATACTTGATCATCTCCTCGGCGGTATCCATATAATCGTTCAGATCGGCAAAGGCCATTTCCGGCTCGATCATCCAGAACTCCGCTGCATGGCGGGCGGTGTTGGAATTTTCCGCCCGGAAGGTGGGGCCGAAGGTGTAGACGTTGCCGAAGGCCATGGCGAAGTTTTCGCAGTTGAGCTGGCCGGATACGGTCAGATTGGTGGGTTTGCCGAAGAAATCCTGACTCCAGTCGATGCTGCCGTCCTCCAGACGGGGGGGATGATTGATGTCCAGCGTGGTGACCTGGAACATTTCGCCGGCGCCCTCACAGTCGCTGCCGGTGATGATGGGGGTATGGACATAGACGAAGCCCCGGTCCTGAAAGAAGCAGTGGATGGCATGGGCAGCCACGCTTCTCACCCGAAAAGCGGCGGAGAACAGGTTCGTGCGGGGGCGCAGATGCTGGATGGTCCGCAGAAATTCCACGCTGTGCCGCTTTTTCTGCAGCGGATAGTCGGGGGAGGAGGCACCCTCCACCACGATTTTGGAAGCCTTCAGCTCCAGCGGCTGCTTGGCGTCGGGGGTCAGCACCACCGTACCGGTGATGATGAGGGCGGCGCCCACATTCTGGGCGGCGATGTCCTTATAATTCTCCAGACTGCCGGCTTCCATGACCACCTGCAGATTTTTGAAGCAGGAGCCGTCATTCAGCTCCACAAAGCCGAAATTCTTCATGTCACGGATGGTGCGGGCCCAGCCGCCAACGGTGACTTCCTGACCGGCCAAAGCTTCCTGATCGGCGAAAATAGCCGCGATTTTTGTGTAACTCATGTTCATTCACCCGTTTTCTTGTTTTTGTAGGCATAATTATAAGTATTGTACTCCCTTGCGCCTCAATTTACAAGAGGAAACGGCGTTTTTTCCGGAAGCTCCGTGGGCAGGCGGATCGTTCGCCGGCTCGCAGTCCGGCGCCTGCGCAGCCGTTGGCGGCTCTGCCGCCTTATTACGGATGCGGTGTACTCCCTGCGGGTAAGCGGCTGCGGTTTGGAAAGGAGAAGCAGCAAAATGAGTGCGCTCTGGCTTGTTATAAAAAAGTCGGAGCAAACGTTATGTCGTTTGCTCCGATGTGGCGGAGAAGGAGGGATTCGAACCCTCGAGACCCTTTAGGGGCCTACATGATTTCCAATCATGCGCCCTCGACCAACTAGGCGACTTCTCCAGATATTTGATTGTTGACTGCCTCAAGCAGACAGCATTGTTATTATAACAGAGGATTTGAAAAAGTCAATCCCTAATTTTTCTTTTTTTTCTTTTTTTAAGCCGCGGAGGAATCACCCCCCGCGGCTTTGGCGCTTCAGCGCATTTCAGAGACGATGCTGTCCACAGCATGATCCACAGCGACACCCAGCTTGTGGATACTTTTTCCCACTTGCGTTTTCATAGGATCTCTGCCGCAGGGGAGCATCGTTCCCATTGCGGCGCCGGCCAGCAGACCGGCACTCATACCGACCCAGAATCCGGTACACATTTTCATTGCAGTCACTCCTTTATCGGTCCGGAAATAGTTTGACCGGAATCCGGAAAAAGATACGGGCCTTATTTGCAAAAAAACAGAACATGCGCTATACTACCGGTAAATCAGAGGGTTTTCGGAGGCAGTATGACCAGACTTTATTTGATCCGCCATGCGGAGGCGGAAGGAAATCTTTACCGCATCGCACAGGGGCAGGACAACAGCAATCTGACCGATCGGGGATGGCGGCAGGTGCGGGCATTGGAACGGCGGTTTGCGGACATCCCTGTTGACGCGGTCTATGCCAGTGACTTGTATCGCACCTGCGCCACAGCCAGCGCCTTATATCAGCCAAAGGGACTGCCCCTGCACCGCCGGACGGACCTGCGGGAGATCTGTGTGGGAAGCTGGGAGCGGAGAACGTGGGGGGATATCGCCCGTGAGTCTCCGGAGCAGATGGATGCCTTCAGCCATCATCCGGAAAGATGGCACGTGGAGGGGGCGGAAACGCCGGAGCAGGTGCTGGAGCGGGTGCTGAAAGCGATCGAAACCATTGCGGCAGAGCAGGCGGGGAAAACGGCCGCGGTTGTTTCCCACGGCTACGCCATCCGGCTGCTGCTGGCGCATCTGCAGGGAATTCCGCTGGAAAAGCTGGGAGAGACCCCGACCGGAGACAATACGGCGGTTTCTCTGCTGGAAGCGGAGGAGGGCGTGCTGCGGGTCGTATTTCGGGATGACAACCGTCACTTAAAAACGCCGGAATTTCTGGCGGGGGAAAAGGTGCGCCGCCGTGCCAACGCTTTGGAGCCGGGACTGTGGTTCCGTCCGCTGCAGCTTCCGCAGCAGGCGGACACCTTGCGGGAACTGCTGGAAGGGCGGGAAGCCGGCTTCGATGCGGAGCGGCTTTTGTCAGATGCTGCCGGCCAAATGACGCTGGTGGGATATCTGCGGGAGGAGCCGGTCGGCGTGGTGCAGCTGGGGCCGGAACCGGAGCGGATCTGCCGGCTTTGGATCCGGCCGGACTGCCGGCGGCGGGGCTTTGGAACGCAGCTGATCGGGCAGGCCGTGCAGAATGCCCGCCAATCGGGAAAGGAACGGCTGATTGCCGAGCTGGAGGAAGAACATCCGGCTGCCGGCTTCTTTGCGGATCATGGCTTCCGCCCTGCGGGAACGCTGGCGGACGGACGGCGGTATCTGGAAAAGAACATCGGGTTTCTTCCGGAATTTTTGAGCTGCACCTTATGATTCGCGCGTGATGCCGGTCAGCAGGGTTTCCAGTTCCTCCAGCGGGACCTTCCGTGTTTCCATGTCATAATTCACGGCGCCATACGAAAACTGCACCATGAATTGATCCTGTATGGCATAGATGCAGGCTGTGGTCCCGTTGATCTTCGATTCCTTCGGAGTCTCACACAAAAAGAAGCAGTCCCTCAGCGGCGCTTCTCCGGCACAGATTGCGATGTTCACGCTGCCGCCCTGTTCCGTCAGAAATTCAAAGACATAATCGTGCGGGACATAGACGCCGCTCTTGGGAGAGGTCGGGGCATCTATGGAATAAAATGCCGTTTGCCGGCAGGAAGGCGGCAGCTTTGAGGTAAATTCTTCATAGCGCATGCCGACCGACTGTTCAAACGCCTTCAGCACCGTGTTCCATTCCTCTGCGGAGAAGTCGGTGTAATGGGAGATTTGAACGTCCATATCCAGCTGCTCAAGGGTCTCTGCTTCGTTTACCGCCAGATTCGAGGTCTCCGGCTGCGCAATGGCTGCGTCGGGAGGCTCGCCGGAATACAGCATCGCAAAAATGCCAAGGGCCGCGAAGCAAAGACAGGCTGCCGCAGTGGCCCGCTTGAGCCAAACAGCCCGCTTGACCGTTCCGGATTTTTTCGCCTTTTGCACATGCTTTTCGTGGATGTCCCTCAGAACTTCATACAGCTGCCCGCTTGTCATAATGCAAAGCCCCTTTCTGAAAGATGGTTGTGCAGGTTCAGGCGGAGACGGCTCAGACCATGGACACAGCGCCGTCTTTCATGCCATGCCGGACCGCGATGTCTGAAATGCTGCCGGCGTGCCAATACCGGCTGATGAATATGGATCGCTGGCACATTCCCCTCGTTTGCGCTGCATCTTCACTTATATACACAACATTTGCGCCGGAATCGCACACAATTTCCGCGCCATGATACCATGCTGCCGCCATTGCCGCATAGAACAACAGGACTGCCACCCGTTTTTGGATGGCAGTCCTGTTTTATTAGACAATTTCGCACTGGCGGAGCGGAACTATTCTGATAAGATATCCCGGATGATCCGGGCGGTCATGCCCCAGATGGCATGCCCCTGCCAATGCCACACCGGCAGCTCGACCCGTCCGGACGCCCACGGATAGTCCGGACGGATGCCGACGGCTTCGAAGGGAAAATCCTTGGGCGGTCGGGGAAGCAGGTCATAGCTGTATACCTGCGGAGGCGTTTGGCGGAAGAAGGCGAGGGGGACCGTAAAGGCCTCGGCGACTTCTGCGGGGGAGGGGCGCAGGGCGGCCATACCGGCAGGGGATACCGCGCCCAAAATGGGCCGGAGCAGGAATCCGCGCTGGTTGCAGATAAAGTCGGAAGCCCCCAGAATTTCAATTTCTCCGCGGGGAATGGAAAGCTCCTCCTCCGTTTCCCGCAGGGCGCACTGGGTTGGGGTTTCATCCGGCTCCATGCGGCCGCCGGGAAGACAGACCTCTCCGCCCTGAGGAAGCGCTGCCGCCCGCACTTCCAGCAGCAGGTGAAGACCGTCGGGACGCTGCACCAGAGGAAAGAGCACGGCGTATTCGCGGCGGGCGCCCATCAGCCCCGGCGTATGGCCCTGATAGCGGCGGCGCAGGGCATCCAATGGGGCGCTCACAGCAGCATGGTCAGCGACCGCTGACAGTTCCGGATGCTTACCGCGGGGCAGCTGGCGGCATACTCTCCGTCCAGAGACCATGGAAGCACCTCCTGCGTTTCCAACTGGATGGAGGAAACGTGGCGGAAGATCAGTCCCTCCCGGTCATAGTGCTGATCCAGCAGAGCCAGCACCAGATTTTGCAGGTCCTGAGGGGATTTGATGTTGGGGATCAGGAGCAGCTCGAATTTTCCGTCATCCAATACCACCCGCTCCGGATTCAGCTTCATAAGTCCCCCGATGGAGGTGGAGTTGCATACGGCGCCGAAGAGATAGTCGCCGTCCAGGACCTCGCCGTCAGCGGTCAGCTTGATTTTATAGGGCCGCAGTGTATTGAGGTCCTTCATTCCCTCCAGAATATAGGCAAAATGCCCCAGCGCGTTTTTGGCAGCCTGCGGCGCGGCGTAGGAGCTGCGGGTAAACGCGCCGAAGGAGGCCACATAGATAAAGTGGCGGTCGTTCCAGCGGCCGATATCCAACTGGCGCGGCACGGCCTTGACCATGGCGGCTGCTGCGGCGGCAGGATCGCCGGGAATCCCCAGACTTGCGGCAAAGTCATTGGTGCTGCCCTGTGCCAGATAGCCCAGCATGGGGGGGTGCTCCAGCTGCAAAATGCCGGAGACCACTTCGTTGAGGGTGCCGTCTCCGCCGACGGCTACGATCAGATCATATGCGCCGCCTTCCTGCAGGACAATGGCAGAGCCGTCTCCGGCTCCGGCGGTGCTGCGGATGGAAAGCAGGTAACCGGCCTGCGAGAAAATGGACGCCGCGTCAAACAAGGGTCCGCGGGGCTTGCTGCGGCCGGCGGAGGGGTTGACGATCATCAGCAGTTTCTTCTGCTCCATAGAATTGCCTCCTGAAAACGAGAATGACATGGATGCAAGTCCGTCAAAGAAATGCAAAGGAAGTATATCACGGGAAAAACGCGATTGCAATTCTTTGGAGGGGAATGTACAATGAATATTGAAAAAATTCAGTGGATACAGGAGGATGGACATGATCTGGAAAAACCGCTATGTCAAATGGGGATTGACGGTTTTTTGCACGGTGGGCGCCCTGCTGCTGTTTTATGATACGGTTTTTAGCAGTCATGCCCTGATCGATTTTGTAAAAAAGCTGTTCAAAGCCGCTCAGCCGGTGCTTTACGGGGCGTTTATGGCCTATTTGCTGGCGCCGGTGGTGAACTTTTTCGAGCTGCGCCCGTTTGCGCCGCCCTCCGGCAGCTATCGGACGCAGGAGGCCGGGGCCCGGAAAAATGGCAAGGGGATCCGTGCAGTCAGCATTCTGCTGACATGGGCATTGATTCTGGTGATGGTATACGTGCTCTTTTCCATCCTGATTCCGGAGCTTTATAAAAGCCTGCAGCAGCTGCTCAGCAATATTGAGACGTATTATCAGACCATCAGCGGCTGGGTCCAGCATCTGCTGGAAACCAATCCGGCGCTGGAGCGCTGGGCTGCCCAGCAAATGGACACGTATTACCAGCTGATGGAAAACTGGGTGAAAAATGAGCTGCTGCCCCATGCCACCACCCTGATGGGAATGCTCTCCGGCGGCGTGTTCAGCGGTGTGTACAGCGTGGTGAGCTTTTTCAGCGACCTGCTGGTGGGGATCATTGTGTCAGTTTACTTTCTGGCCACCAAGGAATCCTGCGCCGCCCACGCCCGCAAGGTGGCATACAGCGTTTTTTCGGAAAAGCAGGTGGGCTGGGTTTTGCGGGGCACTGCCAAGGTGGACCGGATCTTTTCGGGTTTTGTCCGCGGAAAGCTGCTGGATTCGCTGATTATCGGAGTGCTGTGCTTCTTGGGTTGTACGGTGCTGAAAATGCCCTATACGCCGCTGGTCTCCGTCATTGTGGGCGTCACCAATGTGATTCCCTTTTTCGGGCCGTTTCTGGGTGCGATCCCCAGCACCTTCCTGATTCTGCTGGTCTCCCCCATGAAGGCGGTGTACTTTGTGATTTTTGTGCTGGCGCTTCAGCAGCTGGACGGCAATGTGATCGGCCCCAAGATCCTTGGGGATAAAACGGGCCTTTCCAGCCTGTGGGTCATCATCGCCATTTTGATCGGCGGCAGCTTTTTCGGCTTGGCGGGCATGTTCTTCGGCGTGCCGGTGTGCGCATGCCTCTACAGTCTTGTGACGTTTCTTGTGGAGCTGCGGCTCAAGGAAAAGGGACTGCCGCTGGAAACGGCGGCCTATGGTTCGGGACAGAGGGATCCTGCGGTGCCGGCTGAAACGCCGCCGTCCTCCGGAGAATAAGGGGAAACAGCGGGAAAAAGGGCTTGCAATCAGGCTGGATATCCTGTACAATACTGCCTTGCGGAATGCTTGTTATAAAAATAACGACATGCCGCAAGGCTTTTTTACAATTGAATAAAGCCGATTACTTCTGAAGGGCGGCAGAACCGCCCGACATTGACCGCCAAAGGCGGCAGTGATGCAAAGGAGAAGCAGTATGAAGAAGAAACTCACAGCCCTCCTTCTTCTGGTCAGCCTTCTGGGCGCTGTACTCACCGGTTGCGGAGACAGCAGCACAGATCCGGCTCCGGAAAAGGACCCCGGCGGCGCGGAAGCGACTGCCCGCGCCAATGAACTCACAGTGGGCATTGCCCAGGATCTGGATGAAAGTCTTGACCCCCACAAGGCGGTGGCGGCAGGAACCAAAGAAATCATGTTCAACGTTTTTGAAGGCTTGATGAAGCCGACTTCTGACGGAGATTTGATCCCTGCCATTGCCAGCGACTATCACATATCTGAGGACCGGACCACGTATACCTTCACATTGCGGGAGGGAGTCCGGTTCCACAACGGTGAGCCGGTGGAAATGCGGGATGTGGTATATTCCATAGAACGCTGCGCCGGTGATGCGGAGGGAGAGCCTCTGATCCCGGCGCTTTCTGCAATTCAGAGCATGACGGCGGATGACACCACGCTGACCATCACGCTGGATGCCCCCAACAGCGAATTTCTGTCCTATCTGACGCTGGCGATCCTGCCGGAGGACTATACGGAGCAGGATACCGCCCCGGTGGGGACCGGCCCGTTCCGGTTTGTCTCCAGAACGGCGCAGGAATCCGTCGTTTTGGAACGGTTTGACCAGTATTGGGGCACGCCCGCCGCACTGGAGAAGGTGACCTGCAAGGTCATTGAAAATGCCGACAGCATCATGATGAGCCTGCAAAGCGGCGCCATCGACCTCTTTGCCCACCTTACCAGCACGCAGGTATCCCAGCTGGGCGATGATTTTTACGTGGAAGAGGGCACCATGAATCTGGTGCAGGCCATGTATCTGAACAATGCGGAAAAGCCCTTTGACGATGTCCGCGTGCGTCAGGCGCTGTGCTACGCGGTGGACAAGCAGGCCGTGATTGACATGGCCTTCGACGGATACGGCAGCCCCATCGGCTCCAGCATGTATCCCGCCTTCGGCAAGTATTTTGATGAAAGCCTGACCAACTACTATACCCGTGATGTGGAAAAGGCGAAAGGACTGCTGGCGGAGGCCGGCTATCCGGACGGGTTTGAGATGACCATCACCGTGCCGTCCAACTACCAGCCCCACATCGACACTGCGCAGGTGCTGGCAGAGCAGCTCAAGGAGATCGGCGTTTCCGCCTCGATCCAGCTGGTGGACTGGGGCGTGTGGCTTTCCGATGTGTACGCGGGCCGGCAGTTCCAGTCTACCGTGGTGGGCGTGGACGCGTCCAACATGACTGCCCGCGCGCTGCTGGAGCGGTTCACCTCCACAGCCGGAGATAATTTTATCAATTATCACAGCGAGCGCTATGACGCGCTTTTTGCGCAGGCACAGTCCTGCAGCGAGGATGCGGAGCAGACCGCCATTTACAAGCAGATGCTGGAGGACCTGACAGAAAACGCTGCCAATGTGTATCTGCAGGATCTGGCAGATCTGGTGGCGGTCCGGAACGGACTGGAGGGTCTGCGCTTCTATCCCATCTATGTGCTGGACCTGTCCACGCTCCACTGGACAGAATAATATGACAGGCGGCTGTGCTGCCGCCTGTCCGGAAAGGAGAGGATGACCGTGAAATATGCAGGGAAACGCATTGCCATGCTGCTGCTGACCATGGTCATCGTCTCCTTTCTGGCATTTGCGGCCTTTGACCTGATTGCCGGAAATCCTGCGGAGATCATGCTGGGGACGCAGGCGACTCCGGAAAAGATCGCGGCACTGGAAGCGGAGCTGGGACTGGACCGGCCGTTTCCGGTGCGTTACGGGGACTGGCTGGCCGGCTTTTTCACGGGAGATCTGGGGGAGTCCTACCACTACCACCAGCCGGTGTGGGAGCTGATCGCGCCGAAGGCGGCGGTGACGCTGTGGCTGAGCGCGTTGAGCTTTTTCCTGATCGCTGCGATCTCCCTTCCGCTGGGACTCTATTCCGCCGGACGGACAGGCGGACGGCTGGAAGGCGTGTTCACCGTGCTGGACCAGCTCTGCATGGCGGTGCCGCCCTTTTTTACGGGGATCCTGCTGACGTGGGTATTCAGTCTCGGACTGCAATGGTTCACCCACGGCAGCTTTCCGGGGATCAGGGAGGATTTTTGGGGCTCCATGCGCTACCTGTTCTTTGCGGCGGTCTCTCTGGCGATTCCCCGCATTGCCATGACGGTGCGGATGATGAAGAGCACGGTCCGCACGGAGCTGCAGAAGGACTATGTCCGGACGGCCATCTCCCGCGGCAATGACCGCCGGAGCGTATTGTGCCGCCATGTGCTGAAAAATGCCGCGGTGCCCGTGGTGACGTTTCTGGCGCAGACCATGGCGGAGATCGTGGCCGGCAGCATTGTGGTGGAGCAGGTTTTTGCCATCCCCGGACTGGGAAGGCTTCTGGTGGCCTCCATTTCCAATCGGGACTATCCGGTGGTGCAGGCCATTGTGGTGATTCTGGCGTTGTGGGTGGTGCTTGCCGGTACAGCGGCGGACCTTGTGAACCAGAGCATTGATCCGCGCCTGCGGCTGGGAGGTAAGGGATGAAGCGGAGAAACGGGTACTTGACAGCGGGACTGGTTTTGACAGGCTTCCTTGCGGCTTTGATCCTGCTGGGCTTTTTCTGGACGCCGTATGACCCCTCCGCCATGGCGGCCGGCGCAAAGTTTGAAGCGCCGTCCCTGCATCACCTGATGGGGACGGACAGCTTCGGGCGTGATATTTTCAGCCGGGTCCTGCAAGGGGCGGGAACCACACTGGTCATTGCGCTTTCAACCGTTGCCATCGGCGCGGTATGCGGTACGGCGGTGGGCGCGTTTACGGGATATTTCGGCGGCGTGATCGACGAGGTCCTCATGCGGTTCAACGACGCGATGACGGCGTTTCCCAGCATTCTGTTGGCGCTGGTGGTCCTCAGCCTGCTGGGGCCGGGGGAGAAATATCATGTGATTCTGGCGCTGGGGCTTGTGTTCATCCCCAGCTTTGCGCGGGTCACCCGCACGGCGTTTGCCTCGCTGCGGGATGTCAACTATGTGAAAAGCGCCCGGCTGATGGGCGCCTCGCCCCTGCGCATCCTGACGGTGCACATGCTGCCGAACACCATGCCGGTGCTCCTGCCTGCCTTGACCATCGGGTTTAACAATGCGGTTTTGGCAGAGGCCTCCATGAGCTATCTGGGGATCGGCGCAGCGCCGCCGGACGCCTCGTTGGGGTATATGCTTTCGGAGGCGCAGGGGATGCTGACCCGCGCGCCCTGGTATGCCGCCGGCACAGGCCTGATGATGATTCTGCTGGTGTTTGGCGTGGGATTGATCGGCGAGGGCCTGCAGCAGCGGAACAGGGGGGTGGCCTGATGCTGGAGATCCAAGACCTGCATGTAAAATTTCATACCAGAGACCGGGAAGCGGTCTCCGGAGTCAGCCTGACCATCCGCGACGGGGAGGTACTGGGGCTGGTGGGGGAGTCCGGTTCCGGAAAATCCGTGACTGCCATGAGTGTGGCAGGTCTGCTGCCCCGCCGGCAGTGTACCTATGAAGGCGCCGTGCTGCTGGACGGCGTGGAGATGCTGCACGCGGAGCGCGCACAGCTGCGCCGGCTTCAGGGAAAGGCGGTCAGCGTGGTGTTTCAGGAGCCGCAAAGCGCCATGGACCCCCTGATGAAAATCGGCGCTCAGGTGGAGGAAGCCCTTCGGGTCCATACCAGACTCTCGCCGGCGGAACGCCGGAAGCTGGCGCTGGAGGCCATGGCAGCGGCGGAGCTGCCGGATCCTGCGGAGTTATATGAAAAATACCCCTATGAGCTTTCCGGCGGAATGCTCCAGAGAGCCATGATCGCAGCAGCCATTGTGATCCGCCCCCGCCTGCTGCTGCTGGACGAGCCGACCACGGCGCTGGATGTGACCACACAGGCACAGATCCTGACGCTGCTGAAAAAGCTGAATCGGGAATCGGGCATTTCCATGCTGTTTATTTCGCATAATCTGCAGGTGGTGCGGAAGCTTTGCACGCGGGTGGCGGTGATGCGCCGGGGCGTTCTGGTGGAGGAGGGCGATACCGACGAGGTGTTCTTCCATCCGCAGCACCCCTATACGCAGAGACTGATCGACGCGATTCCCACCAGAAACCGGAAGGAGGGGCCTCCCCATGAATAAAGACGCGGTGGTGTCCCTTCGGCATGTTACCAGCGGCTACCGCAGCGGCGGCCGCTTTCGGAAGGGCGTCTATCAGGAGGTCCTCCATGACGTCAGCTTTGAGGTTTTGCATGGCGAGATTTTAGGCTTGGTGGGAGAGTCCGGAACGGGAAAATCCACGCTGGCCCGTACCATTCTGGGCATGGTGCGTCCGGATCAGGGCGAGGTGATCCACCACACGGAAAACCCGCAGATGATTTTTCAGGATCCGTACAGCTCCCTGAATCCGGCTTATCCGGTTTCGTGGATTCTGGAGGAACCGCTGCGGATCTGCGGCGGATACAGCGGACAGGAGCGCGGGCGCAGGGTGCGGGAGATGCTGGAGCTGGTAGAGCTGCCGGAGGAGTGTCTGGCGGCCCGGCCGGCGGAACTGTCCGGCGGTCAGCGCCAGCGGGTCAGCATTGCGGCGGCTCTGATCCAAAAGCCCCGTTTTTTGATTGCCGACGAGCCGGTCAGCGCGCTGGATGTTACGATTCAGGCCCAGATCCTGAAGCTGCTGCGGCAGCTGCGGGACGAGCTGGATCTGAGTTATCTGTTTATTTCCCATGATTTGAATGTGGTCTATCAGCTTTGCGACCGTGTGCTGGTGATGAAGGGCGGCCGCATTGTGGAGCAGGGAACGGTGGAGCATATCTTTTCCCATCCGCAGGAGGCGTATACCAGACAGCTGCTGGCTGCCGCGGAATAGAACGTCTGTGAAAGACAGAGAGAATCCATGATGAGAACCTTTTTCAAACGATATTGGAAGCGGCACCTGTGGCTGCTGGCGGACCTTGCTCTGCTGGGACTTTTTGTTTTGCTGCGGAGCAGAACAGGCGTGATGAACCGGTTTACCGGCATGGTGTCTTCGCCGCTGCGGCAGGCGGCGGGCCGGCTTTGCTTTTGCGTGGGCTTTTCCGTGGCGGAGGTGCTTTGCGTGCTGCTGGTGCTGGCGGCTGCGGGCTATCTTTGCTGGAGCGTCTTCACCATCGTCAGGGGCAGGGGGCACAGGGCTGTCCGGACGTATGAGGCCCTGCTGGGGCTGGCCTGCGGCGCGTTGACGCTGGGGGTGATCTTCTGCTGGTTCTGGGGCGCGGATTATTATACCGACAGCTTTCAGGACCGGTCCGGTATTCATGCCCGGCCGGTGGCGGAGGAGGACCTTCTCCGCGTGACGGTGTATTTTGCGCAGCAGACGGCCCTGACGGCAGATGCGGTGGAGCGGGATGAGCACGGCGTTTTTGCGGTGCCCAGAGAGGAGATCCTGCTGGAAAGTCCCCACGCTTACGACGTGCTGGAGCAGACGTTCCCGTTTTTGGACTTTGCCGATACCGGCGTGAAGCCGGTGCGCCTGTCCCGCGTGATGAGTATGCTGGATTTTACGGGGGTCTACTGCCCTTATACGGGAGAACCCAACGTCAATATGGACAGTCCGTCCTGTATGCTGCCGGCCACGGCGGCGCATGAGATGGCGCATCAGCGGGGGTATGCTTCGGAGCAGGAGTGCAACTTCCTCGGAATTCTGGCATCTACCACCTGCGGCCATCCGGCGTATGCCTATTCGGGATGGCTGACGGGGTACATTTACTTAAGCAATGCGCTTTACCGGGTAGATCGGGACCTCTACTGGGAGATCCGGCACGGGCTGCCGGATACGGTAGAGGCCGACCTTGCAGCCAATACTGCCTACTGGGACCGGTTTCGAGATACCGTGGTGCAAAAAGCATCCAATCACGTTTATGACGGAATGCTGAAGGCATACGGGCAGGAAAACGGGATCCAGTCCTATGGGACGGTGGTGGATCTGCTGGTAGCCTATTATAGAGAAATGTTGTAAAAAGCACGCTTCTGCCGTCGCAGAAGCGTGCTTTTTCAGTCTGCGCATCGGCGCTTGGCCCGGAGGGATGCAATTACCGCGAGGCGTTCTTTTCACCGCCGGCGGGCGGCGGAGGAGGGGATCCCCAGCTCCATGCGGTATTTGGCGACTGTGCGGCGGGAAACGGCGGCGCCCTCGGTTTCCAGCAGCCGGCAGAGCGCCTGATCGCTGAGGGGGCGTCGGGGGTCTTCGTCCCGAATCAGATGAAGAAGCCGCTGCTTGACGGCCTGACGGGAGGTTTCGCCGCCCACGGCGCGGTTGAAGAAATACCGCAGCGGGTAGGTTCCTTGACGGCACTGGAGATACTTGCCGTGTGTGGCGCGGGAAATGGTGGAAGGGTGCAGCTCCAGAGATTCTGCCAGAGAAACCAGATTCATGGGGGACAGCTCGGAGGTGGTTCCGGCGAAAAAGGGACGCTGGGCCTCTAAAATGGCCTCCGCGCAGCGGCGCAGGGTGCTGCCCCGCCGCTCCAGACTGTTGAGGAGCCATTTGGCCTGCTGCATTTTCTGGTGGAGATACGTCTTGGCCTCCTGATCCCCGGACTCCTTCAGCAGTCGGGTATAGTAGCTGTTGATGGAGACGTGGGGGAGATAGTATTCGTTCAAAACGGCTTTCAGCTCTCCGTCCAGCTCCACGATAAAAATGTCGGGGCGGACATAGACAGCCGGCTCTGCCGGCTGAAAAGCGCTGCCGGGGCGGGGGTTCAGAGATGCGATCACCTTTTCGGCAGCCTGCGCCTCCTCCAGCGTCAGTCCCAGCTCCCGACAGATGGGGCCATAGTGCTTTCGCCCCAGCTCCGGCAGAAAACGGGCGGCGATCTCCAATACGGCGGGAGAGACATTGTCCTGCCGGTCCAGCTGCAGAAGCAGGCATTCCGACAGGCTGCGGGCGCCTACACCGGCGGGCTCCAGCTGCTGAATGGTTTCCAGAGCCTGATCGATCAATGCCTGCGGGATCTTCAGCTCCGACAAGCCATCCAGATCTCCGGATTCCAGAAAGCCGTCCTCATCCACCAGCTCGGCCAGATACCGGCACAGGGCCAGCAGGGGCTTTGGCAGCCGCATCCGGTCCAGCTGATCCCGCAGAAACGCTGCCAGCGTCTCGGTTTCGCGGTCGACGCGGCCGCGCTCCGGAAGGCTGCCGTCCTCGTGGGAGAATGTGGGCGCGGATACGCCGCCGTCGATCCAGCTGGCTTGCTGGCGCAGTTCCTCATAAGCGCTGCGCAGGGCGGCGTTGTCCTCCTGATCGACCAGAGGGTTTTCCTCTGAGACCTTTTCCAGATATTCCAGAAGCTCCTGAGAATTCATCTGCAGGATCTCCATGGACTGCATCAGCTGCGGCGTCAGCTTTAATTCCTGACGCAGCTCCGTTTTTAAAGAGACGAGACTCACGGCGGATCCTCCTTATCTTCAGGGTCTGGAGACGTACTTGGCGATTTTCCGGGCGGCGGTGGCCTGCGAGATCCCAAGCTCTCTGGCAACGGCTACCGTAGTTCCGCAGCGCTGATAGGAATCCCGTATGATCTGGCCTTCATAGGCGTCCATCCGCTCTGCCAGCGTGCCGCTTTGCGCCAGCAGCGCGGCGGAGGGAACGGCTTCGCCGGTATATTCCACCGGCAGAGCGGTCACGTCAATGATGGGGTCCTGCACGGTGATGACGGTCCGCTCAATCAGGTTTTCCAGCTGCCGGACATTGCCGGGCCAGTCATACTGCTCCAGAAAGGCCAGAAAGCGGGGGCTGAAATTCAGGTCCTTTCCATATTCGCCGCAGAAGCGGGCGAGAAATTGATGCGCCAGCGGCAGAATATCCTCCACCCGCTGCCGCAGGGGCGGAATATGGATGCGGATGACGTTCAGGCGGTAAAAAAGATCGGAGCGGAAGAGCCCCCGCTGGACTTCCTCCTCCAGATTCCGGTTGGTCGCCACGATCAAACGGAAATCCAGCTCGATTTTCTTGGTGCCGGACAGGCGCTCAATGGTTTTTTCTTGAATCAACTGCAGCAGCTTGGATTGGATGTGGGGAGGCAGCTCGCCGATTTCGTCAAGGAACAGCGTGCCATGGTTGGCCAGCTCGATTTTACCGATCTTACCGGAGGCGGAGGCTCCGGTAAAGGCGCCTTTTTCATAGCCGAACAGCTCGGATTCGATGAGATTTTCGTGGAGCACCGCGCAGTTGACCTCGATGAACGGGCCGTTGGCCCGGTTGCTCATGGTGTGTATGGCTTTGGCAACGGCGCTTTTTCCCACGCCGGTCTCGCCGGTGATGAGAATGTTGGCTTTGGTATTGGCGGTATTCTGCATCAGGGTCCAGAGCCGTTCCATGGACCGGCTCTTGAAAACCAGCGAGGTGGAGGTGGCACGGGTCCGCAGCTCGGCGATTTCCTGAGAATACTGCCGCAGGGAATCCTGCAGGTTGCGGAAATTCTGCTGAATGGCGTTGATCTGCTCCATGGACACCGTATTGAAGCATACGGCGTATTTCAAATCGCCTTCGTTGTCAAACAGCGGGATCCCGACGGTCATCACGTTCTTATGGGAACGGTTGATCGTCTGAGTAGCAGTGATCTTCTTTTTCTGGCGGATGACCTCGGCGGTGATGCAGGGGGTGAAGACGCCGGATTTTTCCAGATCAAAGGCGGACTTGCCGACGATGGAGTTATGGGCAAACCCGAAGTTCTGCTCGTAGTTCTCGCTGACGCGCAGGATGATGCCGTCTGCATCGGAGAGCATCATGTCGTCTGCCAGAACCAGATTGTTTTCGGGGCTGAGAATGTCAAACAACCCTTTGAGGTTGATGTCATCATCAAAAAGTCCGTTAAAATTTGTGGAGTTTGCCAAAGAGGATCCCTGCCTTTCCGAGTCTGTGGAATCGAGCAATTATTCAATTTTGAGTATACCATATTCACAAATGAATAGGAAGGGCGGAGGCGGAAAAAGATCCTGTCGAATTGAATAGAATTTTGCGCACAAATCCGTCAATGCGTACAATCAAGGCAAAGGATTGCATCAAAAGAGAATGCCCACGCAACTATTCATTTTTGAATAACTGCGCGGGCGGGGAAGAAAGATGCTGACAGGCAATTGTCTGAATAACCAAAAGTATGATAAAAAAACAAGCAAAGTGCACAGGTACAAAGGCTTTTTTTGAAAAATCCCGCAAAGAAAGATGGCACAAAAATTGCTTATATTCTTGGACAGCAAGGTTACGGGATTTGACCGCTTACCGGCCCGACCCCGAGATGAAAAAGGAGGAAATTGATTATGTATCAGACCATTCGTTACGAGAAGAACGGCAATATCGGTATTGCCACCATCAATCGTCCCGAAGCGCTGAACGCTTTGAACTCCACTGTGATTTCCGAACTGGAGCAGCTCATTACGGAGGTTGAGCAGGATGCGGAGCTGCGTGCCTTCATCCTGACCGGCGAGGGCCGCTCCTTCGTGGCAGGCGCCGATATCGGCGAGCAGTATCCCATGGACGTGGCTGCTGGCCGCAAGTGGGGCCAGCGCGGCAGCGCGCTGATGCGCCGCATTGAGAAGCTGGAGATCCCCACCATTGCTGCTGTCAACGGCTTCGCACTGGGCGGCGGCTGCGAGCTGGCGATGTCCTGCGACATCATTCTGGCTGCCGGCCCCAACGCTGAGGGCAAGGGCGGCGCCAAGTTCGGCCAGCCCGAAGTGGGTCTGGGCATCACCCCCGGCTTCTCCGGAACCCAGAGACTTCCCCGCCGTGTAGGCATTGCCAAGGCCAAGGAGCTGATCTTCTCCGGCAAGACCATCGGCGCGCAGGAGGCCAAGGAGATCGGTCTGGTCAACGCGGTGTATGCGCCCGAAGAGCTGATGGACGGCGCTCTCGCCATGGCAAAGTCCTTTACCGCCAACGCCCCCATCGCTGTGAAGTATTCCAAGGCCTGCATTGACCGCGGCATGCAGATGGACATTGACGATGGCATCGCACTGGAAAATGAGCTGTTTGCCATGTGCTATGCAACGGCTGACCAGAAAGAGGGCATGGGCGCCTTCCTCGAAAAGCGCAAAGAAAAGAATTTCCAGAACAAGTAAGCCTTCCGGAAGGAACGATCATTACATAAAGAGGGAAATGAGACATGAAAAAAGTACGTGTCATCACTGCTGAAGAAGCGGCCCTGATGGTTCAGGACGGCGATACCGTCTCCACCGGCGGCTTTGTCAGCTGCGCCTGCCCCGAAGCGCTGTCCACTGCATTGGAAAACCGTTTTCTGGAGACCGGGCATCCCCGGGATCTGACCTTGTTCTTTGCTGCCGGACAGGGACACCGGGACGGCACCGGCGGCGACCATTACGGTCATGAAGGAATGGTCAAGCGCGTGGTGGGCGGCCATTGGGACCGCGCTCCGAAGCTGGGTGATCTGGCATTGGCCAACAAGATCGAGGCATATAATCTGCCTCAGGGCGTCATCACCCATATGTACCGCGATATTGCCGCACACAACATCGGCACCATTACCCATGTGGGTCTTTATACCTTTGCCGACCCCCGCAACGGCGGCGGCAAGCTCAATGAGTGCACCAAGGAGGATCTGGTGAAGCTCATCGACATTGAGGGCGAGGAGCGCCTGCTGTACAAGGGCTTCCCCATCAACGTCTGCTTCCTCCGCGCATCCTATGCCGATGAATACGGCAACTGCACGGTCCACCGGGAGATCGGCCCGCTGGATGTGACGGCGCAGGCACAGGCCACCAAGAACTCCGGCGGCAAGGTCATTGTTCAGGTGGAAAAAATCGTGCAGGGCGGTTCTCTGGATCCGAAGCTGGTGAAAATTCCCGGTATCTATGTGGACGCTATTGTGGTAGGCTCTATGGAGGACAACATGCAGTGTCTGGGAATGCCGTATGACGGCGCCCTGACCGGCGAGTTCCGGATCCCTGTGGACGCCATCCCCCCCATTCCTCTGGATGCCAAGAAGATTCTGGCCCGCCGCGCTGCCATGGAGCTGCCGAAGGACGCCATTGTGAATCTGGGCACCGGCGCGCCTGAGAAGATCGCCAATGTGGCGGCAGAAGAGGGGATCTCCGACCAGATGACGCTGACGGTGGAGGCCGGCGGTATTGCCGGCGTGCCTTACGGCGGGACGCAGTTTGGCGCTTCTGCCAACGCCATGGCGATTCTGGATCACAACGTCCAGTTTGACTTTTATCAGGGCGGCGGTCTGGATGTGGCCTTCCTTGGTCTTGCAGAAACCGCGCCCAACGGCGACCTGAACGTCTCCAAGTTCGGCACCCGTCTGGCCGGCGCCGGCGGCTTCATCGACATCACCCAGAACGCGAAAAAGGTGGTCTACTGCGGCACCTTCACTGCCAAGGGCCTGAAGACGGAGTGCCGGGACGGCAAGCTGGTCATTGTGCAGGAGGGCGCCAAGAAGAAGTTTGTCAATCAGGTGGAGCACATCACCTTCTCCGGCGTTTACGCCAACAAGGTCCACCAGCCCGTGCTGTACATCACCGAGCGCGCTGTCTTTGAGCTGCGGCCCGAAGGCGTAACGCTGATCGAGATCGCACCCGGCATTGACCTCCAGACACAGGTTCTGGATCAGATGGAGTTCATGCCGAAGATTGCCGAGGACCTGAAGCTCATGGATGAGCGGATCTTCCGCGATGAGCTGATGGGTCTTGCGAATGACTGAACGTTCATACCCCCAAATTTAAAGGAGGAAATAAAAAAATGGCATTGATGACCGCACAGGAATACATTGAAAGCCTGCGCAAGCTGAACACCCGTGTTTACATGTTCGGCGAGAAAATCGAAAACTGGGTGGATCACCCCATGATCCGTCCCTCCATCAACTGCGTGGCCATGACGTACGCACTGGCTCAGGATCCCCAGTACGCGGACCTGATGACCGTCAAGTCCAGCCTCACCGGCCACACCATCAACCGCTTCACCCATCTGCATCAGTCCACGGAGGACCTGATGAACAAGGTGAAGATGCAGCGTCTGCTGGGTCAGAAGACCGCTTCCTGCTTCCAGCGCTGCGTGGGCATGGACAGCTTCAACGCGGTGTTCTCCACCACGTATGAGATCGATGAGAAGTACGGCACCCACTATCACGAGAACTTCAAGAAGTTCCTCACCATGGTGCAGGACAACGACCTGACGGTGGACGGCGCCATGACCGACCCCAAGGGTGACCGTTCCAAGGCTCCCCACGATCAGGCGGATCCCGATATGTTCGTCCATGTGGTGGAGCGCCGTCCCGACGGTATCGTGGTCTGCGGTGCGAAGTGCCATCAGACCGGCTCTGTCAACTCTCACTGGCACATCTTCATGCCCACCATCTCCATGGGCGAGGCGGACAAGGACTGGGCGGTTTCCTTCGCCTGTCCCACGGACGCCGAGGGCATGTACATGATCTATGGCCGTCAGTCCTGCGACACCCGCAAGATGGAGGAGGATGCTTCCATCGATGTGGGCAACGCCAAGTTCGGCGGTCAGGAGGCTCTGGTGGTTCTGGACCACGTGTTCATCCCCAATGAGTACATCTTCCTCAACGGCGAGTACGAATTCGCCGGCATGATCGTGGAGCGCTTCGCCGGCTATCACCGCCAGTCCTACGGCGGCTGCAAGGTGGGCGTGGGCGATACTCTGATCGGTGCTGCCGCTCTGGCCGCTGAGTACAACGGCGTGGAGAAGGCCTCTGCTGTGAAGGACAAGCTGATCGAAATGACCCACCTGAATGAGACCCTGTTCTGCTGCGGCATCGCCTGCTCCGCGCAGGGCTTCAAGACCAAGGCCGGCAACTATCAGATCGACCTGCTGCTGGCCAACGTCTGCAAGCAGAATGTGACCCGCTTCCCCTATGAGATCGTCCGTCTGGCAGAGGATATCGCCGGCGGTCTGGTGGTCACCATGCCCTCTCAGGCAGACTTCAACTCTGATACGGTGGTGGGCCGCAACGGCGAGACCATCGGTCAGATCTGCAACAAGTTCTTCGCGGCCCGTGAAGGCGTTTCCACGGAGAACCGTCAGCGCATCATGCGCTTTATCGAGAACCTGTGTCTGGGCGCCGCCGCTGTCGGCTACCGCACGGAGTCCATGCATGGCGCCGGCTCTCCGCAGGCCCAGCGCATCATGATCGCCCGTCAGGGCAACATTCAGGGCAAGAAGCAGCTTGCCAAGGATATCGCCGGTATTCAGGACTGATCCCCTTGCGCGGGGACACTGTCCCCGCGCAGGGGTCCTGCCCCGCCGAGGCGGGCCGGACAGCGTCCGATCAGGACGGATATCAACTGTTTTTCACCCCATTTGTATTTCCAAATTTGAATATAAGGAGAAAACATCATGGATTTCAATCTGAGCCGTGAGCACCTGCTGGTTCGGAAGATGATGGCTGAGTTCACCGAGAACGAAGTGAAGCCCATCGCTGCCGAGACCGACGAAAAGAGCGAGTACCCCCGCGAGAACATCGAGAAGCTGTTTGACCTGGGCGTCATGGGTATGTGCGTTCCCAAGGAGTACGGCGGCGCCGGCGCGGACCCTCTGGCTTCCGCCATCGCCATTGAAGAGCTGTCCAAGCAGTGCGCTTCCACCGGCGATATTCTGGCCACCCACAACGGCCTGTGCTGCGATCCCATCCTGACCCACGGCACTCCCGAGCAGAAGGCGAAGTACCTGCCCATGCTGACCACCGGTCACAAGGTCGGCGCCTTCGCCCTGACCGAGCCCAACGCCGGTTCTGATGCCTCCAAGGGTCAGACCGAGGCGAAGCTGGAAGGCGACCACTGGGTCATGAACGGCTCCAAGATCTTCATCACCAACGGCTATGTGGCCGATGTGTTTGTGGTCTTCGCCATGACCGACAAGACCAAGGGCACCAAGGGCATTTCCGCCTTTATCGTGGAAAAGGATTTCCCCGGCTTCTCCGTGGGCAAGCATGAGGTGAAGATGGGCCTGCACGGCTCTCCCACCGCTGAGATCGTGTTTACCGACTGCATCATCCCCAAGGAGAATCTGCTGGGCCGCGAGGGCAAGGGCTTCTCCATCGCCATGCAGACGCTGGACGGCGGCCGTATCGGCATTGCCGCACAGGGCCTCGGCATTGCCGAGGGCGCTCTGGAGGAGGCCAAGAACTACACCAAGGGCCGCGTGCAGTTCGGCAAGCCCATTTCCAAGTTCCAGAACACCCAGTTCACCTTTGCCGACATGGAGCTGGGCTGCGAGGCTGGCCGTCTGCTGACCTATCAGGCCGCATGGCTGAAGGGTCAGGGCGTCCGCTACACCAAGGAGGCTGCCATGGCGAAGCTCTTCACTTCCGAGCATGCCATGAAGACCACCACCAAGGCGCTGCAGATGTTCGGCGGCTACGGCTATACCAAGGATTATCCCATGGAGCGCATGATGCGCGACGCCAAGATCACCGAGATCTACGAGGGTACCTCCGAGGTCCAGCGCATCGTCATTTCCGCTAACATGGGTCTGTAAGAGGAGGAAGAAACGATTATGAAGATCATTGTTTGTATCAAGCAGGTTCCCGATACCTCCGGCAAGGTGGCGGTCAATCCCGACGGCACCCTGAACCGTGCGTCCATGCAGACCATCACCAACCCCGACGACATGAACGCCGTTGAGGCCGCTCTGAAGCTCAAGGACGAGACCGGCTGCGAAGTCATCGTTGTCACCATGGGTCCTCCCCCCGCTGCCGGTATGCTGCGGGAAGCCATGGCCATGGGTGCTGACCGCGCAGTGCTGGTGTCCGCCCGTGAATTCGGCGGTTCCGATACCTACGCGACCTCTCAGATTCTGGCTGCTGCCATCTCCACCATCGGCGTGGAGGAGGACGATATCGTCATGTGCGGCCGTCAGGCCATCGACGGCGATACCGCTCAGGTCGGTCCCCAGATCGCTGAGAAGCTGCACCTGCCCCAGATCACGTACGCCGCTGACATTGCCAAGGAAGGCAAGACCGTCACGGTCAAGCGTATGCTGGAGGACGGCTACATGACCATCAAGACCCAGACCCCCTGCCTGCTGACCTGCATCAAGGAGCTGAACGCTCCCCGTTACATGAACATGAACGGCATTTTGAGCACCTACAGCAAGCCTCTGGATGTCTATGACTATGAGAAGCTGAAGGATCATCCCCTGATCGACGCCACCACCATCGGTCTGAAGGGCTCTCCCACCAACATCTTCAAGAGCTTCACGCCTCCCCAGAAGGGCGTCGGCATGATGCTGGAGGGCGATGGCAAGGAGACCTGCGAAAAGCTGGCCGGGATTCTGGCTGACAAGCACATCATCTGAGAAAGGGGATAAACGACTATGTCTAACTTCAATAGCGCTGATATCGCTGCTTTCAAGGACGTTTGGGTGTTCTGTGAGCAGCGCGAGGGCAAGCTGATGCCCACCGATTTTGAGCTGATCTCCAAGGGCCGCGATCTGGCCAACGAGCTGGGCGTGAACCTGTGCGGTCTGCTGCTGGGCGG